>DASXGQ010000097.1:0-8496 GCA_036488995.1 Caulobacteraceae bacterium | reverse complement strand
CCTCCAGCCTCCGCGATGCGCCACGAGCGGACATCGCGACCGCGCCGGCTAGCAGACGTTCAGCAGTTCTCTGTCAGCATCTTCCGACCGTGCTTGATGCGACGGCGGACCAGGATCGTACTGGATGGCGAACGTGGCGGTCAGGCGCGAATAGCGATGATCGGCCTGCTAATGTCGCGAACTTGCCAGGGCGCCGCAACGGAGCAATTCCGGGGTGCGTCGCCGTTTTGACGCCACGGTGTGGGTAACAGTCTTGTGCTGGGTGCAGTCCTCATGCCCTGGCGTTCGCGAGGATGAACAATGGGCGCGGCGCAGCTCTGCTTTGGAGACCTGATCCTGGATGGGGCGTGCCTGTCCGGACGTCGTCATGGACAACCGATCCACTTCACCAGAAACGAGCGCGCCCTGCTGCTCGCGTTCACGAGTAACCCAAAGCACCTGATGTCGCGCAGCCGGTTGCTCGACGAGATCGATTCATCGGAACTGGATCGATCGGACCGCTACATCGATTTCCTGGTCAACCAGGTGCGGATGAAACTCGGCGACAGCAAGAAGACGCCGAAGTATATCGCCACACAATACGGCGAGGGCTACATCTGGATCGCGACGCCATCTTCGGCCACGCCGATCGACGCATTCTTGGTCATCGGAGGCAACTTCGGAGCGAAGGGACACACCTCCGGCTCGCCGGAGCAGGCTAGGGTCCTGCTCGACCAGTTACGCGACCTTGTCGCGGCCGGCGTCGGGATGGGCCAATTGATCGTCGCCGTCGACGAGAACTGGCAGCCCGCCGCCACGGACAAACTGCGCTATTTCCTGCCGGTGAGCTTTCAGGCTGGCGATGGGCAGCTGAAGTGCATGGCCGCCCTGCGGGAAATGCCGTCGAAGAGCATCGTCAAGACCTTCCAGTTCCACCTTGACGCTGCAGACCCCGCAGTCTCCGCCAGGGAGGCGGCCCGTGTGGCCAACGGTATCGTCGATGTGCTGCGCCAAGCGCTCGCCCACGCCGCGAAGGGTCTTGGCGTTCCGGCGGACGAATCCCTCGAAATGCGGCTGCACAAGGCTTCAGCCTTGCTGTCGGCCTCGAATCTGGAGTGGCAGACGCGGGGCGCAAGGCTGCGCAGGGACCGCGAGCGGAACCCGCGCGATCCTGACCTCGCCCTTCAATGGTGCATGTATCTGTTTGCGACCCTTGTCGCGCCCGGGCCGTTCGCCGGGATGGGCATCGAAGAGCGCGAGCGTATCGAAAGCGAGATCGAGGCCACGGTGCTGGAGCTGCTGCCCACCGTCGAGGGCAGTCCACTGCTGATGCTGACGGCCGCCAAGCAGCTGTATTTCATTGACCGAGGTCATCTGGACCTGGCGGAGGACATCGCCGAGCGCGCATTCGTCCGGATCGCGGACTATGCCGCCGCCTTGCCCATCATGGGGCAATTGCAATATGCGCGCGGCCGCTTCGACGAAGCTGTCAGGTTCTTCGACCGCGGCATCGCCATGGTCGAGCCGGGGCCGGCGTTCCATCTGCATATGAAGATGCTGAAGTGTTACGCCTGCCTCGCCGCCGGCGATCACGCGGCGCTCGAGGCCACGGCCGTGGATCTCGACGCCTATCTGGGGCCGTTCTGCACGCCGGACATTTCGTTGACCATCCGCTGGATCATCGCGCCGCCGGATCGGGACCTGCCTGCGACTTCGGCGCAGGCGCTCGCTGGGGTCGGGCCAGAGGGCGCCCGAAAGGCGATCGAATACTTCTACTTCGCATCGGCGCGCCATCTCGTTTCGCAAGGCGCCCGCGCCAATCTTATGCACCGCCTGATCACTCACGCGACGCGGGCCCACGGCCAGGAGGCCATCCCGGCCTTCATCTCGAGACGGCTCGGCCTACGTCCCGCCCGAGCGGCTGAGCTGCAGGCGTCCTAAACAGCAGAGGATGCAGAAAGACGCAGGGAGCGCTGAGATCTCCGCACCCTCGCCCTGCCCGGTGGGCGCGTTCGGGCGGATCCAAATACTAAGCAAACAATCCCCTGCTAAGATGGACATGTAACGAGTAGAGTGAGGGGCGCGGGCATGAGCAAGTCGTATCGGATCGGGTTGGCTGGGGCGCTTGCGCTCGGCGCTGCGGCGGCCCCGGCGAACGCCGCGGTTCTCTCCACCATCGATCTGACAACGCTGGAGGGCACGAGTTGGTCGTCGATCGCCTCGGCGCCGGTGCGCCTGAGCTTCGGCAGCATGGGGATGGGCAGCGTTTCAGTTGCCGCCGTGAACGGCGGCGCGTTTGTCAACGACTCCACGCCGGCCTCCGGCGGGAGCAGCTATGACGCCGTGCTCGGCTCGGGCGACACGCTGCACTCGCTCGCCAACGGAACCGGGATCTTCAGCATCTCCAGCCCGAACGCCGACGCGCCGGGGGGCTTTACCCTGACCTTCACGCTGGACAGCGGCGATTTCCTGGCGGGAACCGCCTTCATCATCGGCAGCCTGGACCGGAACGCCGCCACCCCCCTGCAGGACTTCAGCCCCGGTACGGGCTTCGGCGCGATGGACACCGCATCGCTCCCCAGCGACGGCGCCGCCCCCATGGCGGCGCTCGGCCCCGGCGGGCTTGGCGCGCTCTACGGAAGCAGCATCGGCGAGAATGTGTCGGACACGCGGGCGTTTCAGCTGACGGGCGCGCAGCACAGCTTGACGATCGAGATGCTGCAGTCGCCCGACGGCAGCGGTGGCATCAGGTTTGCAGTCGCGCTGCCCGACGCCGTGCCGGAGCCCGCGACCTGGGGCCTGCTGGTCGCCGGCTTCGGCATGGTCGGCGCCGCCCTGCGCCGGCGGGAGAGAACGGTCACGGCGGTCTGAGCTTCGGCCGCGTCGCGCCCGACACGCGTCGACCGGACTGCGGTGTTTTCCGCGCCTGTCCAATCGGCTGCATCATGCCCCCAGCGGGAACGTAGTGGTACGGATACTCCAAAAGGGCGCCAAAATGACGGGAGCAGCCTCCAGCTAAGTCATTGGAAGATTGGAGCGGCCGGGCCGCGGTAGCTCAGCCTGTCGTCAGGACGCAAGGAACCATCGGTGCGTGAGCTGGTTTGAAACTCAGCTTGGGGAATTCTGCTTGCGACCTGCGCGCTCGGCGCGGCGGCTTCGCAGGATGACAATCCCACCACGCCCGGCGCCATCCCCAATTCCCGGGACCTACCAGGGCAGCATGCAGATGCAGCAGCAGTCCGACCGGCGCGACCAGCAGTATCGCCAGCAGCAGTCGCAGCAGCCGTCCTACTACCAGCCGACCTCCCCGCAGCACGGCGGCGGCTACGCGCCGGGACGGCAGGCCGCCCCCCCGCCCGCTCCGCCGCGCACGGGCGCGAAGGCGTTCGGCCACGAGCAGCCGAACGACATCGCCAACGCCCATCACGACTACAAGCGCGCGGTGGCCCTGTGGCGCCCGCTCGCCGAGCGGGGCGACGTCAACGCCGAGTACAACCTTGGCGTTATGTACGAGATGGGTCACGGTGTGCCGGTCAATAAGAGCCAGGCTGCGCTTTGGTATCGCAAGGCCGCGGAGAACGGCTTTCCCGCGGCGATGGAGAACTTGGCGACGCTTATCACGGCGGCCTCACGCGGGCCTGAGAATCTGGTGTCAGCCTACATGTGGCTTCGGATCGCCGCCGAGCGCGATCCCAACGATGCGGATGCACCACACAACATGTCCATCCTGATGCGGTACATGTCGTACGCGCAGATCACCCGGGCGGAAAACCTGGCTCGCGTCTGGACCCCTCATTGACGGCCGCTGGGGCGGTGGTGCACGTCGCCGCTCCCACGGCAGACGCCAGTGACGACCTTCGGTAACGACAAGACCGCCATCGCCGACGCCGCGCGTCTCGCTATCAGCGAACACCCCGTGGTCGCCATGGCGCGCGGGGACCGCCGGCCATCAAGCCGCGTGGAGAGGCGATCGCGCGGCGCGTGGGCCAGACCCAGGCGCGCTGGCAGGTGATGAGCGCCGCCTCGGCCGACCCGCGCTCCGTGCCGCAGATCGCACGGCGCCTGGGGGTCAGCCGCCAGGCGGTGCAACGGATCGCCGACGCCTTGATCGCTGACGGCGTCGCCGCTTTTGCGCGCAACCCCGATCACGCGACCTCGCCCTTCCTCGTGCTCACCCCTCGGCGGAAAACGGACGTTCGGAAGCTTCTTGAGCGGAGCGTCAACTTTCGCTTTGCGGGCTAGCCCGCTCCACCGGTGCCGCTATCGATCCGCCGCCGCGGGTTCGTCCGTGATGAGCAGTCGAACGCGGCCGCTTCCCATGGCTGTGATGACAAAAAACCCCTCTTGGTCCCATTCGCTCCTGGCCGGTCCGGCGAGCAAAATGTGACGGCCCGCAGGGAATTGCACGGCCGGCACATAAACCAGCGTTGGCCCCGCGATGGCCGGATCGGCATCAAACTCAAGCTCGAAACGGCCAGCTGCCATATTGAACCTGCTTGAGACGAGCCGTCCCTGGATCGCCGTTGCGTAGGGCCGGCAAAAGCCTCTGATCGCGCGTCCGCCTGAATCCGGCCTTTCTGGATCATCCTGCTGATCCCGGGAAAAGATCGAGAGGTCTTCCTGGTTCCAGCCGTCACCGACCCGCAGGTCATTGCGGTTTGAGGCCGTGTAGTTCCATTGCGTGGCGTGCAACTGCAGCTCGTCCAGGGCGTCGTACATCAGGGACAGGGCCTGGATGTGCGGCGCCCAGACCTCGTCGCCGCGCGCGCCACCGGCCCAGGCCTTGAAGGCGGCCCCATCGTCGAGATCGAAGGGGATGCCGAATTCCCCGATCAGACTGGGCGCGCCGTCCGGGAAATCGGCGGCGTGGGCGGCGCGCTGGGCGAGCTCGCGGATGAACCGGGCGCGGGTCTCCGCCAGGGGGTCGCAATCGTCTGCCGCGCCGTCTCCGCGATCGGGTTCGAAGGTCTTTCGGAACAGGATGGCGCGATCATACCAGTGCGTCCCGTTGACCGCATTCTGCGGCATCGGCTGCGGAAAGCGGCGTCCGGCCGACCCGCCAAAGGGGTCGAGTTCGGCGAAGAGGGCCCAACCGGGATTGTGCCGCCGCACGGTATCGGCCACGCGGCGGAAGAAGGGGCCATACCCGTCGTGGGAAATCTCGAACACGCGCCCATCGGGACGCTGGAAGAAGTCTTCGCGGCGGGGTCGCGCGACCCCGCCGGCGAAGTCATAGGCGCCGGCGCGTTCGAACGGGCATTCGGCGCCGTCGCGCCAGATGGACACGCCTTTTGCGTTAAGGGTACGCTGCTCGGCGACCTCCAGGACACCGTCGCCATGGCGACGCCGCAGCACCGCAACCGTCGTGGGTACGCCTCTGGCGACGGCCAGGGCGTCGAGCGGAGAGAGGCTGAGGCCGGGTAGCCCGTGGCCGAGGCCCTGGCGCACGCTCATCGCTTCACCGAGGTAGCCCACACCAGGCTCGTTCAGGGTGTCGAACCCCAGCACGTTCGGCAGGTCGCTCAGGCGTCGCGCGACCTGCTCCATCGATCCGAGGTAACTGTCCTGCAGCAGGTCCTGGACATTGCGGCCGTCGATGAGGAAGTCCGGCGTCAGGACCCGGCCAGCCCAGAACAGGCTCCACATGACGCCGTTGGCGGGCAATCGGTAGTTGGTCGGCCACGACATTTGCGGATAGGCCGCCTGGCGCGGGTTCGGGTCCGAAGGGTCGAACCGGTGCTGCATCACGTGGGCGGCGTCGGCGGCGTCGAATTTTGTGAAGTCGAGGCCGACGGCTCCAAAGCACCAGCCGGGCGCGCCGTCGCCGCCGCTCATCCGGCTCCAAACGTCCTGATGGAAGTCGACGAACAGGTGAAGGCCGAAGTCGCCAGCCCGACGGCAGACCTGCTCCAGATAGTCGAGATAGGCCTCGTCGTACCGTCCGGGGCCCGCATGCTCGACCGCTTCCCAGGTGGTCAGCAGCCGCAACACGTTGAAACCCCAATGCCGCAGGCGGCCGAAATGCTCGTCGACCTCCTCCAGAGGGAACGGCCTTCCGATGAAGGACACATCTCGATGGTCGGAGAAGTCGCCGCGGACCTGGATTCCTGCGTTCGGATAGGGGATTTTGCAATCGCCGCCGAGATTGACGCCGCGCAGGGTCACCTGGCGGCCCAGCGCATCGACGAACAGGCGGCCTTCGCGACGGACAGGAATAAGGCTCATGATGGGCTCCGGGGCTCAGCGCGGCGGCGCGGCGCCGGCCTCGGGCGCGTTCGGGAACGCCGGCAGCGCATGGTAGGGTGGCAGGCCCCGCGGATCCCTGTCCGTGGGCGTGACCCCGCTGGTGTCAATGTAGCGAGCCAGCAGCCGGGCTTGCAGGTCGCCCTGGATAGCGGCCATTTGCGGGTCGCCGAAGCGATTGCGTTGCTCCAGGGCGTCGCCGCCGATCTCGTAGAGTTCGCAGCCGCCGGTGGAGCGCATCACCAGCTTATGCGTGCGGGTCCGGATCATTGCGCTGCGCGCCACGATCGACGGCAAGCGGTTCTGCAAGAGGAGCTTTTCGGCATAGACGCCGGCGGCCTGGTCGGCGGGCTCGAAGCACTGCGGCTCGAAGGTGTTGTAGCCGCCCTCGGCGAACGCCGCGCGTTCGGGATCGCCCGCATCCCCATGGAGCTGTGGCGTGAGGCTGCGGGCGAAATGGGTGTGGCGGGCCTCGACGCCCGCTAAATCCAGGCAGGTCGCCATGACGTCGAACAGTTCGACCACGTTGATGACCCTGCGCCCCGCCTGCCCGCCCGGCGCGCGGACGATCAGCGGCACGTGGGTGAGCGCATCCTCCAGACCGCTGGGCCACTTCTCCACCAGGCCATAGTCGCCAGCGTAGTCGCCGTGATCGGCGAAGGCGAACAGGGCGGTGTCATCCACATGGCCGGTGCGCTCTAACGCCGCCAGCAGTTCGCCGAGCAGCCAGTCACAATAGCTGACCTGACCCTGGTAGATTGCCCGGATGCGCCGGAACGTCGTCTCCGACACCGCGTCCAGCCCGTAGCTGGCGCGGAGCGCAGGATGGAAATCGGGCTTGCCGGGCAGATCCGGCGGAGCGAGCGACGGCACGTCCTGCGGGCGATATAGGTCGTGGAACCCGTCCGGCGCGCCATAAGGCGGGTGGGGTTGGAAGAGCGGCAGGAAAATGCAGAACGGCCGTTGCGGCTCGCGCCGTCCAAGGACCGCGAAGGCTTCCTGCAGCATCCGGTAGTCCCAGGATTGGCGCCGGTCGCCCGTCGCCTGCGACAGGAAGGTGATCGCCTGCGGCGCTTCCGGCGCATGGTCAGGCGTGTAGTTCAGGCTATCGGGGCGCACATTGGACCAACGGGTGACGCTGTCATGGAAGGTCTGCGAGGCAAGAGCGTCGTTGCGACCGAACCAGAAGACGTCGTAGCCGGCTTGGCGCAGGTACCGGAACAGGTTCGGCTCGTCCGGCCGCAGCAGGTGGTAGAGGCTGCGGTGCCCCCGCGTGCTGGCCGGCCAACCGGTCAGCAGGCTGCAGCGCGACGCGGCGCAGACCGGAAACTGGACGTGGCAGTCCTCGAACAGCACGCCCTCGCTGGCGAGCCGATCGAAATTCGGCGTCTGGACAACCGGATTGCCATAGCAGGCCAGGGCGTCGGCGCGCAGTTCGTCGGCCACGAACAGCACGATGTTGGGCCGTGAACCGGGGGCCCTCTCCAAGGTCATCGAAACAAAATCTCCAAAACCAACTCCAGCGGACCGGCGACCGGATCTCCGGCCGACGCGGGCCGCGCGCCTTCAAAGCACCGCCCCGGTCACGCCGGTGGCCCTCAGGTAGGCCACCTCGCCATGATCCAGACCCAGCAGGTCGCGCAACAGCTCCTCGCTGTGCTCTCCCAGCCGCGGCGGCGGGCGACGCACTTCGAGGCCGCGACACCGCCAGAGGAAGCCATTGTACTTGTGCTCGCCAAGGTCCGGATGGGCGATGGTCCGGAACCAGTTCCGCGCCTGCAGATGCGGGTCGGCGAAACCTTCGGACATCTTGCGGACCACGCCGGCCGCAACTCCCTTCCCCTGGCAGGCGGCCATCAGCGACTCGGCGTCGAGCCCCGACGTCCAAGCCCCCAGCGCCGCCTCGATGGCGTCCTGGGCCGCCAGGCGTGCGGCGCCAGCGGCGTAGCCCTGGTCCTTCAGGTCCGCCGGGAAGCCGGGCAAGGCCGAGAGGCGCGCCCAGGCCGTGTCGTCGACGACCGAGATCGCGATCCAGCGATCGTCGCCGGCGCAGCGGAAGACGCCGCTGGGCGCGAAATCCGGGGAACGGTTGCCGATCGCGCGGGGCGAGCCGCCCAGAGCGGCCTCCATGAGGGACTCGCCGATGTAGCCGGCGGCGGCCTCGAGCATCGCACCATCAATCCGCTCACCCTGGCCAGTCCCGTCGCGACGGATCAGCGCCAGCAGCGCCAAGGCGGCCATTTGCATCCCGGTGATCGGGTCCGGCTGATAGAA
>DASXGQ010000228.1:0-3835 GCA_036488995.1 Caulobacteraceae bacterium | reverse complement strand
ATCACGGCAAGGCGCCGGTGACCAAGGACGGCTTCACCATCCACGTCTGCCAGCTTCGGCCCGAGAGCCGGGGGCGAGTCGGTCTACGCTCCGCCGATCCGATGGATGATCCGGCGATCTTCGCGAACTACCTGTCGACCGAGGAGGATCGCCGCGCGCTGCGAGCCGGAGTCGGGATCACCCGCGCCCTTGCCGAACAGCCGGCGCTGGCGAGGATCTGTGGCGACGAGGAGGAGCCGGGGCGCGGCGTGCAGGGGGAGGCGGCGATCGACGACTGGATCCGCCGCACCGCCGAGACGATCTATCACCCCGTCGGCACGTGCCGCATGGGCGTGGCTGGAGACCGCCGGGCCGTGGTCGATGGAGATCTCAAGGTGTTCGGCCTCGAGGGTCTGCGCGTCGTGGACGCATCTGTCATGCCCACCCTGGTCGGCGGCAACACCAACGCCCCGACCATCATGATCGCCGAGAAGGCTGCGGACCTCGTGCGCGGCCGGACGCTCCTGGCGCCCCATGGCGCGGCCGTGTTCGACGGCGAGAAAGAAGCTGTACCCGCGTGAAAAGGAGTTGAGTGATGGAAATGCGTCGCCTTGGACGCTCGTCCCTTGTCGTCGCCCCTCTGGTCCTGGGGGGGAACGTGTTCGGTTGGACAGCCGACGAGAAGACCTCCTTCGCCATCCTCGACGCCTTCGTCGACGCGGGGTTCAACGCCATCGATACGGCTGACGTCTATGCGCGGTGGGCGCCGACGGCCGGGGCAGGGGCCTCTGAGAAGGTGATCGGCGCCTGGCTCAAGGCGAGCGGCAAGCGCGACAAGGTCGTCATCGCCACCAAGTTCGGCATGGAGATGGCTGAAGACAAGAAGGGATTGTCGGCCAAGTATATGGTGCAGGCGGTCGAGGACTCCCTGAAGCGGCTGCAGACCGACTACATCGACCTCTACCAGTCGCACCGCGACGATCCCGACGTCCCGCAGGAGGAGACCGGCGAGGCCTTCGCCCGGCTGGTGAAGGAAGGGAAGGTGCGCGCGATCGGCGCGTCCAATTTCGCCGCCGACAGGCTCGTCTCGGCCAACAGGCTGGCGGAGAAGCATGGCTGGCCCCGCTACGAAACCCTCCAGCCGCTCTACAATCTTTACGACCGCCCCGACTTCGAAGGGCCGCTCGAGCGGGCCTGCAAGGAGATGGAGGTCGGCGTCATCCCCTATTACGGCCTCGCCAGCGGCTTCCTCACCGGCAAGTACCGGTCGGAGGCGGATCTGGCGAAGAGCCAGCGGGGCAGGGGGGTCAAGAAGTACCTGGACGAACGCGGACATCGGATCCTCGCCGCCCTGGACGATGCTTCGAAGAAGCTGAATGCGACGCCGGCCCAGGTCGCCATTGCCTGGCTCATGGCCAAGGTGGCCGGGCCGATCGCCAGCGCGACGAGCGTGGAACAGCTGCGCGAGATCATGGGCGCGGCCAATCTGAAGCTGGATTCGCAAGCGCTCGACGCCCTCGATCGGGCGAGCGCGCCAGCGGTGGTCGCCCCGGCGTGAGCGAAGGGCTGGAGACGAAAGCCTGACGCCAGTGCTTCAGGAAGCGGATGGAATCCGGGCGCGACGCCGCGAGCCGGCGATCAATGCGCCCTTGGTGGTGACCGGGCTGATCCTGGCCCTGCTCGCAGCTCATGGCGCGCGAGTCTGGACCGGGACCACGCTCGATCCGCTCGCGGTCACCAGCGACGATTTCGCGCACGGCGGCTACGCCCAGTTCGTCACCTATCAGTTCGCGCACGGAAGCTGGGCGCACGTGCTGATGAACTCCGCCTTCGTGCTCGCCTTCGGCGCGCCAGTGGCGCGATACTTCGGCACCGGCGCACGTGGGTCCCTGACCTTTCTTCTGTTCTTCCTCGTGTGCGGCGTCCTCGCCGCCGCGACCTACGGGATCTACGTCAACCTGGAGGCGCGGGTCATGGCGAAACCGCCGCCGCCATGGGCCCTGGTTGGTGCGTCGGGCGCGGCCTCGGGCCTGATGGGGGCCGCCGCACGCCTGATGCAGGGGCACGGGCGCGTGGGCCAGCTTGGCGGCCGCACCGTCGTGGTCATGACCCTTGCCTGGATCCTCATCAATCTTGTGCTGGGGCTCTCCGGCCTCACGCCTGGCGCAGGCGCCGTGCCCGTCGCCTGGCAGGCCCATATCCTGGGTTTTTTCGCCGGCCTCCTCCTGATCAGCCCCTTCGCCGCCATCGCCGGCGCGTCTCGCCGCCATCAGCCGTTGCCCTGAAGGCGCGCGCCGCAGACGCAATCAATCCTAACCTCCCGGCGCGAACGCTGTCGCAGGCGAATCCCCTCATGCGCCGCTGCGCTTGGCGTCCTTGGTGCGCTCGGTGGTTCAAGTCCATCGTGCCGCTGCACGCCGACCCGCCGTCATTCACCACCAAGCTCACCAAGGACACGGAGTCCGGCTGCAAGGTCCGTTGTTGGCCTTGGACTCTTGGGTGGCTGAGTGATTCGAGCGCGTTCTTGGCGCATTTTTCAGGGGCCACCCGGTTTGACGAGCTCAGCCGGGCTGTAGATTCGGAAAAGGCGAGCAAAAGCAGCCGCCGCGCCTCTGCTTTCGTCGGACAGCGCAAGCTCAGGCGCGCAGTCTGTCATCGCCCGCCGTTGCGCGGTTTTTAGGAACGCCGCAGCAGGCGAAGTGATCCATTTTCTGGCTCTCATCTTCTTGATGCCGCCGTGACGCCAGATTCCGCTTGATTCGCAGAGCCGTGAGGCCAACTCTTTTACGGTCCTGAAATGGTGGAGGAGCCCATGCTCATTTGCCAGGTGCTGAGCGACAAGGGCGATCGGGTGTTCACCGCAGCGCCCACGGAGACGATCGAGACCGTGGCCATGCGGTTGTGGGCTCGTCGGGTGGGCTCCCTGGTGATCCTTGACGAAGCCGGCGACGTCGTCGGGCTGGTGTCCGAACGGGACATCGTCCGGGTCGTCGCGGAGGGAGGGGGCGATGCGCTCGGTCTTCCTGTGTCAGAGGTGATGAACCGCGAGGTCGCCTTCGCTGCGCCCAGCGACACGGTGGAGTCGATCCTCGCGCGCATGACCGACCGAAGGGTGCGCCACCTGCCCGTGTGTCATGAGCGTCGGCTGGTGGGGATCATTTCCATCGGCGATCTCGTGAAGAGCAAGATCGCCGAGACCGAGGCCGAAGCGGAGCACCTTCGAGCCTACATCGCCAGCTGATCGCCTGCGACCGGCGGGCCACGCCCGTCGGCCGTCCACAGGCGAAGCAAAAAAAACCGGCTCATGACGCTTGCATGACGCCGGGCGCCCCGATAGAAGCCGCCCCCTGTTCGGGCGGGACGCGGTTGCCTCCTCCGACGGAAAAAAGAGTTCGATAGAGCTTGATTTTCCTTCGCGAAGGCGCCAACTTCCGCTCCCTCAATCGAATCGCCAACGGACTGGTGGGGCTTTACCCTGCGGCCCCGGAGGTGATTTTTGCGCTCCGTTTCTGGCCTTTCGGGGCCTTCCGGACCGGATCGCAAAGCGGTTGACACGAAATTCCGAGGCGGATAGAGACCCGCCTCCCGCGCCGCCGGCGGTTCTTCGGCGGGTTCGATCAGACGGTCGGACGATCTTTGACATCGTTGATTTGGAAAGAGAAACGCAGGCGGCGGCGTCCTGGCGATGGTCCCTAACCAGGGCCATCAATCGACGCTGACGAATGCGGTCTCTTGAAGACACAACCATGGCCACGGGCCTCGGCGGGAGACTGCCGACGGATCGTGGTTTTGGGAACTCGTCAATAGACTACGCAACGACGCCGCCCGCCCTTCGGGGTGGGCAATCGATGTCAGA
>DASXGQ010000232.1:0-18984 GCA_036488995.1 Caulobacteraceae bacterium | reverse complement strand
CGCCCCGATGATCGAGCCCATCCTGGCGGCGTGGGCCAGGTCCAAGGTTCCTCCGCCGATCACGCCTTTGAGGTTGATGTTCGGATAGAAGCTCGCCTTGGCGACCTTGATCCGATGGGCGGCCGCTTCGGCGCGCAGGCGCGCGGCGACGATGTCCGGCCGGCGCCCGAGCAGGTTGGCCGGCAGGTTCGGCGGGAGGCCGGGGCCGTTAAACGCCTCGGCTGTGGGCCGCTGGATGGCGAGACCGCGGTCCGGACCGTCGCCCATCAAGGCCGCGATGGCGTGGCGCGTGTTGGCGATCGCCTCGTCGAGCGCGGCGACCTCGGCCTCCGACGTCTCGGCGGCCGAGCGGGCGCGCTGCGCGGCGGCGGCGTTCTCCAGCCCCTTTGCCTGGCGGCCGGCCATGAGCTCGGTTGTCTCGCGCCGGATGGAGGCGGCCGCCACGGTGGTGTCGCGGTCTGCGTAGAGCGCGGCGAGTTCGGCGTATTGCGAAGCAATGGCGGTGGAGAGGGCCAGCCTGGCCTCCTCCTGGTCCTCCTTGGCCGCCCGCTCTTCCGAAATCGCCGCCCTCAGGGCCGCCCGGTTCTTGCCCCAGAAGTCGAGCTCCCACGACATGCCCAGGCCTGCAAAGCCGACATTGTGGCCGCCGCTGAGGCCCGGGAGGGCAAGGTCGTCGCCGAGGCGCACGTGTTGCGCCGTCCCCTCCAACTGCACCGACGGCAGCAGGTTCGCGCGTGTCTCGACCCGGAACGCGTCCGCCTTGCGCAGGCGCGCCTCGGCGATGCTCAGGTCCGGGGCGCCGGCCAGCGCCTCTGTGATCAGCGCCGTAAGCTGCGGATCGCCGTAGCCGATCCACCAGTGGTCGCTCGGCCAGGCCGCAGCCGACCCGGCGAAGCTCCGCTCAGTGGAATAGTCGGAAGCCGCCTTCGGAACGGGGCGGGGTTGTGGCGTCGGCAGGGCTGCACAGGCGGCGGCAGACAGGGCGGCGAGCAGGGCGGCGGAATGGTGGAAGACGCGGCGGGTGGACGCGGGCTTGAGCCTGGAGGGGGAGAGCTGCACGGCGATGCTCCAAAAATGGACCGTACAGACCGGTATCGTTATGGCTTGCGGCCGTCAAGCGAAAAATGTACACATCGGTCCAGAAAAGAATTCACATGCGAATGAGGTCCCAGTGCGAGTGAAGACGGCACAGCGCCGGCAGGCGATCGTCGAGGCCGCCTCGAGCGTGTTTCAGGAGAAGGGGTTCGACCGGGCGAGCATGGACGCAATCGCGGCGCGCGCAGGGGGCTCCAAGGCCACGCTCTACAGCTACTTCCCATCGAAGGAGGAGCTGTTCTTCGCCGTGGTGGAACACGTGCTGCAGGCGCAGGCGGAGACGCCCATCGACGCCCTCGCCGGAGAAGGTAGCCTTCGCGATCGCCTGAGGCGCTTTGCCCGCCGCCACGTTGAATTCCGCCTTCACGACGACATCATCGCGCTGGATCGGCTGCTGATCGCCGAGGCCGAGCGGTCCAATCTCGGGGATCTGGTGTGGGTGCGCTATGTCGCGCCGCGACTGCGGCGGCTCGCCGAGATGCTGCAGGTCGAGATGGACGCGGGCCGCCTGCGGCCGTCCAACCCCTACCGCGCCGCCACTCAGTTCCGGCGGCTGGCCGAAGGGGACCTCATCGAGCGCCGCCTACGTGGCGACAAATCTATCGATGCCGAGGCAGCGGCCGTCGAGGCGGCAGAAGGGCTCGACGCATTCCTGCGTGCCTACGCCCTCGAAACGGACGGACCGGCGGACGCAGTCCGGCGCGTCATCGCCAGACCGAAAATCGAATTCCGAGACTGACCGGAGGCCCATACATGCCGTTCTATGCTCAATTCCCTTGGACCCTGATTACGGCGGTGACGGCGCTCGCCGTATCGTTCATCGGGGCTTGCACGACCCTCCTGGTCGCGCGGCAGCAGTTCAGCGCAGACGTGCTTTCAGCCAATCGTCAGCGGTGGATAGAAACCTTTCGCGACCGGCTTGCGGAGCTCCTCTCGGTCATGAACGCGGCGCAGGTGATCAAGCGCGGCGCCGCTGGCGAGTGGCGCGGCGGCGCCGGACCGGCAAGAGACAACCCCGCCCTGGTGGACAAGCTCGAAAAGACCTTCATGGCCATCGCTCAGATCCAACTGCTGACGAAGCCCACAGAGCCGGCGCATCAGACGCTCAACGATACGATTTCCGCGGCCGTGGGCTTCCTCCAGGAAGAAGAGGCGCACGAGACCCGCCTGTCCGCGTGCTTCAAGGAAATCATCACGCTCGGCCGCGGCATCATTCGTGACGAGTGGGCGCGCGTGAAACGGGGCGTGTGAGTCTCTCGTCCACAGGGAGCAGAGTGAAATCCCGCGGACCGCCCCCGGACGGCGCCGGGCTGTTCTTCGTCGAGGGAGGCCCCCGGCGTCTCGCCTCGCGCCCGGCCAGACCGTCGCCCTTGTGCGGCGAGGGAATCGGCCTATCTCATTCAAAAGCGTACAACTGGGTCCATTAACAGGACCGTTAGGAGGGTGAGCGCTTGCGAGTTCGAACCGAGGCCCGCCGTCGCGCGATTCTGGACGCGGCGCGATCCGTGTTCGAGGAGCAAGGCTTCGACCGCGCCACCATGGCGCAAATCTCCGAGCGGCTCGGCGGCTCGAAGACGACGCTCTACAGCTATTTCCCAACCAAGGAAGACCTGTTCGTCGCGTGCGTTCAGGAGGATATCGCAACGGACACCGATGTGATGATAGACGCTGTGCGATCCACTCCAGACTTGCACAAAGCGTTGGAACGCTTCGGTAAGCTCTATATCGCCAAGGTCACCAGCCCGCGACCGATCGCCAACTATCGGATGGTGGCGGGGATGCCGGCTGAGAGCGGGATCGGCGGGCAGTTTTACGAACAGGGGCTGCGCCGGGGCTGGCTCAAGTTGTGCGCCTATTTCGATGAGCTGATTGCGGCGGGCCGCCTTCGTCGCGCCGACTCTTGGGTGATGGCGATGCACCTGAAGGGTATGTTCGAGGCTGAGTACATCGACATGCGGCTGCTCAACGCCGGGCCCGAACCCGATCCCGCGACGATCGCCCGACGCGCCCGCTACGCGGCCGAGGCCTTTGTCCGGGCTTACGCTGCCGAAGTGGATTCTAAAGCTGTGCGCGCGCCGGCGTGACGTGAGAGGCGAGAGAATCGACCCCACGCTCGCGAGCAGCCCGCCAACAGGCTAAGACAACCCTAGCCCTCGGGGACGTGGCGGAACTGGTAGACGCAGCGGACTTAAAATCCGTTGGCCTTTGGCCGTGAGGGTTCGATTCCCTCCGTCCCCACCAATTTGAAAAGCACGGGCAACCGCCTTTTCGCCCAAGGGCGAGGCGGGCTCTGGCGATGAAGGCGCCGCGGCGTCCAGCAGCCGACGCCGGTATCTGAACAAGGACTGAGTGCGATTAAGCTGCATGAGCAAGAGGCGCGCGCGCCGCTCGTCCCGTCCGTCAGCCACCAGGTCTGCAATGACGCGCTTCTGGAGCCCGATGACGATAGCGAGATGCTCGATGAAAACCTCCAGTCGCTGGAGATGCTCGAGCGGCGAGGTGATGCGATCCTCTTCCTCGATCAGGAGTCCGTGCAGAAGCTCGCGCTTTTCCCCATCGGTCTCGGTTTCCAGGAGCGCCTCGAAACGACTGATGTTCTGATCCCGAACGAACCTTTCCGTCATACGCCGCCCCTCCGCTACGCCACGCACCCCCGGCGCTCTGGTTCAGCAAAAGGCCCCCTGAACCATGGGCGAGCGCGAGTTAAACATTGTTAACCCGGACCGTCGCCGCACGCCAGCGTACTGTTTCGTGCTCGACAACATGTGTCCCGATCCAAGGCGCCTCACGAACTGGCGCCTGCCCTCCTGGACACGGACTTGTCGAGGACCTCGCGCACGCGCCTGGCGAGTTGATCGAAAGTGAAGGGCTTGAGCAGCAGTTCGACGCCACGGTCGAGGCGGCCGTGGTGTACGATGGCGTTGCGCGAATAACCGGTGGTGAAAAGGACGCCGAGTCCTGGCCGCAACTCGACGGCCCGATCGGCGAGGACGCGGCCCGTCTCTCCCGGGAGCATGACGTCGGTGAACAGCAGATCTATCCGCTGATCCGCCGCCAGCGCCGGGAGCGCTTCCTCCGCGTTCCGCTCTTCCAGCACCTTGTAGCCAAGATCGGTCAGGGCCATCACGCTGAAGGCGCGGACCTGGTCGTTGTCCTCCACAACCAGGACCACTTCGTCGTTTCTGGCTCCTGGACATTCTTCCGGCGCGCGACGGGCGGCCGCAGGCTCATCGCCCGTGTACTGCGGAAGGTAGAGCTTCACGCTCGTCCCATAGCCTGGTTCGCTATAGATCGTGACGTGGCCGCCCGACTGTTTGACGAAGCCGTAGACCATGCTGAGGCCCAGGCCGGTCCCGCGGCCCAGAGGTTTGGTCGTGAAGAAGGGCTCGAACACCCTTTGCAGTACGTCCTCGGCTATCCCTGAGCCCGTGTCGCTGACCGACAGAACGACGTACGGGCCCGGAACCACCTCGGACGCGGTCGCGGCATAGCTGTGGTCGAGAGAGGTGTTCGACGTCTCGATGATCAGCTTGCCGCCGCTCGGCATCGCGTCCCGCGCATTGACCGCGAGGTTGAGGATCGCGCTCTCCAGCTGGTTCTGGTCCACGTCGACCATCCACAGCCCGGGGGAGAGCACGCCCTCGATCTCCACCTGTTCGCCCAAGGTGCGGTGAAGCAACTCGGTCATGTTGCGGACCAGGATGTTCAGATCCGTCGGGGTCGGCTGCAGCGGCTGGCGCCGTGAAAACGCCAGCAGCCGGGAGGTGAGGCTCGCAGCTCGCTCTGCAGCGTGGCGCGCCATGTCCAGCGCGCGCTCTATCCGAGCCGTTTCGTCGGGCTTGCTGCGCGCTACGGTGTCCAGCCCGCCCACGATGATGGTCAGCAGGTTGTTGAAGTCGTGCGCGACGCCGCCGGTGAGCTGGCCGAGCGCCTCCATCTTCTGGGACTGGAACAATGCCTGGCGAGCCTGCTCGAGCTCGCCCTCGGCCTCCTTCCTCTCGGTGATGTCGCGCGTGATCTTTGCGAAGCCCAGCAGCTCGCCATAGTCGCTGCGCAGGGCGTCGATGATGACATGAGCCCAAAAGCGGCTGCCGTCCTTGCGGACCCGCCAACCTTCGGTCTCCCAACGTCCTTCGCGCTCGGCCGTCTTGAGGCCCCGGCCGGGAAGGTCCTCTTGCCTGTCCTCCTCGGTGTAGAAGCGGGAGAAGTGTTCGCCGATGATCTCGTCGGGCGAATATCCCTTGATCCGCTGAGCGCCTGCGTTCCAGCTCGAAACGCGACCCTCGGTGTCGAGCATGAAGATGGCGTAGTCGGTGACCCCGCGGACGAGGATCCGGAACAGCTCCTCGCTCCGTTTCAGCGCCTCCTCGGCGTTGCGCCGCTCGGTCAGGTCCCGCGTGATCTTGGCATAGCCGATCAGCTTGCCGGAGGGCTCCCGGATCGGATCTATGACCACGTGAGCCCAGAAGCGCGCGCCGTCCTTTCGCACGCGCCATCCTTCGCGCTCGAACCGTCCCTCCGTCTCCGCCAGCCTCAGGGCTGTCGCCGGCAGGCCGGCGGCCCTGTCTTCTTCGGTATAGAAGATCGAGAAATGCCGACCGAGGATCTCTTCGGCGGAATAGCCCTTGAAGCGTTCGGCTCCCGCGTTCCAGCTCGTCACGATCCCGGCCGGATCCAGCATGTAGATCGCGTAGTCGGTGATTGCGTCCACCAGTTGCCGGTAGCGGAAGTCATCGACGTGGAATCCCACTGAACGGCTGGCCTGATGCGTCAATGGAGGTCGAGCCTCACCAAAGAATCAAACCAAGGCGAGGCGCGGCAAGACCAGCGCTGTCGGCGGCCGCCACGATGATCAAGCTGAGTTGCTTCGATGAGGTCAGTTCGGGCGCCCCAACGGGAATAAGGCCACGGTCGCTCCCCAAGCGATCGAGGCCCGGGGACGGTTAATCAAAGTCCAATTTTGACACACAGGTTCCGTGCGCCGTCCGACACCGTGCGACCGGACAGCGCTCCGTGAGCGGATCTAAGTGAGCCCGCCGAGCGATTGGGCCTAGCGAAGTGTGAACCCGTCGCTTCCGAAGAGCAGGCTCTGGCCCGTCACCAGGCCGGCCTCGAGCACCGGCTCTCCATCGCGGCGCGCCTGACGCGGGATGCCGCAGATCCACGGGTGCGTGCTGAGCAGCGTGCGCCAGATGGTCGGGAAGTCGGCTCCCCCGGCGTGAGCTTCGTTGCACAGACGCGCTAACTCCTCAGCTGAATCGATCATGCGCGCAGCCTCCGTCACACGCGCGCGAAGGGAGCCAGAGGTCGCAGCATCCGCCTTGATCCGGGTCAATGGCCGTTCGAACCATGCCCTTCGGGAGCAGAACAAAGCCTTGCCGCCAGATGGAACCGGCGCCGTTGAAAAGCATTTCGATACAGCCTTGGGCAGTGACGGCGCGTTGAACGCCCGATCCCCCGGCGCCTAGATGTATAGGGCCCCTCGCCAGTGACCCCCCACACACCATGCGAGGGGCCCGAATTTCGTCTGCCGAACGGGTAAGGGCGAAATCCAAAAAAATCGAAGACCTTAGGCGATCGCTTGCGTCGCACCGCCACGTTCCGAGACATCGGCCCCTGGTCTATTTCCAGTGTGGGCGCCAGGCGTTCTTTGGGGGGGCGCTGATCGCGCCGGAACCGTCACACCTAAGCTGACGGGCGGGAGCGCGTCGGTCCGCCGAGATCGATGCGCTCCTGCGACGGACACCGCGTCCGGGATCGGCGCCTTGACGCATGGAGCGGTTTGGACTTGCCAGCCGGTGTCGGGGATGCTGACAGGCGGACGCGACTTTTTGGTCTCTTGGACAGAGGCCGTGTTGAGCCGCAATCGACTCCGATTGGCGTCTGTCCAGGGGACTCCGTGACCTTTAGCACCTTGCGCCGCGCGCCCATCGACAACCCCCTCCGGCAGTCCGGCGTCCGGCTCGCGCGCCTTTCAGTTCCCGTCCTCATCGGCGGCGTTCTGTTGCAGCTTGTCCTGAAGCTGGCTGCGGCTCCGCTGTTCGTGGACTTCCTGGCGATGTGGACCGGCGGCCACCTGGCGGCGACACATCCGCTGCAGATCTATGATCCAAGCATCGTCGACCACGCGCAGGCGTGGCTGCTGGGGCCGGCGGCCCACGACCGGCCGTTCCCCTACCCTCCCGACAGCCTGCTGGTCTTCCAGCCGCTGGGCGCCCTCCCGTTCTGGCCGGCTGCGGTCATCTGGATGGGCGGCACCCTCGCCGCCTTCTGCTTCGTCGTCGCGGGTCTCCACCCGCGCAGCCGCGGCCTGGTGCTGACCTTGACCCTTCTGGCGCCCGGCGCGATCTGGGCGACGCTCTCGGGCCAATGCGTCTTCCTCACCGGCGCGCTCGCGATCGCCGGAGTCGCCCAGCTCGAACGCCGCCCAGTGCTTGCCGGCGTGCTGCTTGGGGCGGCCGCCGCATTCAAGCCGACGGTCCTGTTGATGGCCCCTGCGGCCCTGATCGGAGGACGGCACTGGCGCAGCCTGATCGTATCCGGCTTCAGCGGCCTGGCCTTCGTCGTCCTGTCGGCTTTGATTTGGGGCCCTGGCCTCTGGTTCACCTGGTTCGCCTATGCGCCAAAGTATCTGGCGGCCATCACGGCAAATCCCGCCTATGTCACCGCCATCGTCGCCCCGGCCGGTCTTGCCGCCCGTCTCGGCCTTGCCGGCTCTTCGCTGCTTGTCTGGCGTCTCGCATTCGCCGGAGCCGGCTGCCTGGCGGCCGTGCTGGTTTTCCGTCGGAGCAGGGCGCTCTGGCCGCGACTGACGGCACTATTCGGGGCGAGCCTGATCGCGACGCCCTACGCGATGAACTACGAAACGACCCTGCTGCTTCCCGGGGCCGTCCTCGCCCTGCTCAGCGTGTGGGGCTCGCGCGCACGCGGCCTCGCCTTTGGCGCCTACTGGGCGCTGGCGTTCGCGGGATTGCCGGTCGTGGGACCGCTCGCGGTGTTCGTCTACTTCGCCCTCGCCCTCGCCTGCGGGCGCGCCGACGAGACCGAGCGTCCACAGAGCGCCGTCGAGGTGGAACCCGCAGTCGCCTGATCCGACGGACCGCCGGAAGGACTCGCCCGTCGTTACGCTTGGCGAGGCTCGTCCATCAGTGAGCGGCGCGTCGGTCCTTGGGCGGAGGTCCCATCAGGGCGGGCTGGAAGAGCAGCGCCGACACCAGGGTCCAGATCAGGGAGATCATCAGCAGCTTTCCCATGCTGGCGGTGCCCGGGTGCCTCGAGGCCCAGAGGCTCCCGAAACCCGTGGCCGTGGCGAGCGCGCTGAAGAAGATCGCCCTGGGCAGGCTCGACTGGAGCAGGTGGGTGGCCGCTCCCGAACGCCACGCCATCACGAAATAGATGTGGAACGCCACGCCGATGCCGAACAGCAGCGGCAAGGCGATGATGTTGGCGTAGTTGAGCGGCTGGTTGATGAAGACGCAGGTGCCCAGCGTCAGCAGACCGGTGAGGATGATCGGCGCCATGGTGATGGCGACATCGCGGATCCGGCGCAGTACGGCGAGCAGAAGGATCGTGATCACCACGAACGACAGGACGCCCGCCTCGGCGAATGCGCCGGCGACCGTGCGTCCGCCCTCCTGGATATCGAGGGCGGTGCCCGCGGCGTCGGGAGCGACCTTCACCACCGCCTTGATGAATCGCAACAGCACCTTGTTGTTGTTCTCATCCCCGGCGGGGACGATCGAGACGCGGACTTGACCGTCCGGAGCGATCCAGTCTCGCGTGAGGCTGCGGGGCAGGCTGGCGAGGGTGACCGGTTGGGCGGTGAGAGCCAGGCGCGTCTGGTCCAGCACCGTCTTGAGCGGGGTCATGACCATCTGGTCGGCGGCCGTCCGCATCGAGGGCGAGGCGCCAGCGAGCCAATCGAATTCGGCGGCTAGCCGCAGAGCCGGAGCGCCTTCGGCGGGATCGGCGGCGGCCGCGGTCCTGAGCTGCTGGGCAGCGGTCCGGAGCGAGGACGCGACCTCCACGTCCGCGGGCGGAGGCTGAACCACGATCGGATTGAGCGTGAGGTCGAGCAGTTGCGCGGCGTCGGTGATGGCCGCGAGCTTCGCCTCCTGATCCTTCGGCACGAAGCTCATCACGGTCCTGACCTGATCGACCTCCGGCACATGCTCAAACTTGGGAGCGACGGCGGCGGCCGCCGCCAGATTGGGCTCGATCAGCTCCATCGTATTCACCGCGAATTCCGGATCCTTCATCAGATCCAGGAGGGTGCTCACCGATTCCGTCTTCGCGCTCTTCAGGTGCAGAGTGTTGAAGTCGAAGTGGAGAAAGGGGAGAGTGGCTGCGCAAACGGCTGCGGCTGCGAGCGCGGAGCCGATCACCAGGCGCCGGTGACCCAGGACGAAGGCGTCGACGCGTTCGAGAGCGGCGGCGTCCGCAGGGGCCGGCGCCGCAGGCGGACGGAGGACGCGGATGACCGCCGGAAGCACCGACATAGCCAGTAGCAGGGCGATGACCATGCCCAGCCCAGCGATCATCCCCAGCTGGGAGACTCCGATATAGGCCGTGGGAACGAAGGCCAGGAAGCCGCTTGCGATCGCCGCGGCGGCCAGGGTGAGGGAACGCCCCATGCCTTCGCCTGAGGCTGCAAGCGCCTCGACCAATCCGACGCCCGGTGTGTGTTCCGTCCTGAATCGGACGCTAAACTGGATGCCGAAATCGATCCCCAGTCCGACGAACAGCGGAATGAAGGCGACCGAGATGACGTTGAACGTCTTGAAGATCAGCAGCCCCGCCGCCGCCGCGCAAACGAGGCCTAGCAGCGTCGTCAAGATGATGGCGCAGATCAGCCGCACCGATCGCGTGGCCATCCAGAGCATGGCGACGATCGCGATCCCCGCCAGGGACGCGATCAGCCCCGCTCGCTCGCCCAGCGTAGCGAACTCTTCATCCTGGAGCGGCACGGGTCCGGTGAGGCGCACGCTCACGCCGTGGGCGGGGTCCAGGCTCATGCTGCGCGCGGTCTGGCGAACGAAGTCCATCGCGTCGGCGCCGGAGAGCAGGCGCGAGAAGTTCAACACAGGACTGAGCAAAACGATCTGCCGGCGTTCGCGCACAGTCGCAGGCTTTCCCGAAATCACCGTCCGCCATGAGAAGGGCTTGGGGTGACCGGCGCGCAGATCGGCCAGAGCGCTATCGAGCGCCAGGATCGGACGTTTGAGGTCCGCCAGCTTGGCGTTTCCGGAGGTGACACCCTGCACCGCCGTCCCAAGGGCGCCGGCAAGTCCCCGCAGGCTCGGATCTTCGGCCAACGGACCGAGGAAAGGCTGGCCGCTCACCAGGGCGTCGAGCTGCGATTTGATGTCTGCAGGCGACTCGAACAGCAGGCCCTCGCGCTCGAAGAACGGTCCGCCGTCGGCACGCTGGACATCGCGATAGAGATCGCGCCGGCTGGTGAGTCGCTCCGCCAGCCCCTTGGCCGCCTCGCTGGCCAACTCGGGGGTGGCCGCGTCGATCACCACGACGATCTGGTCGCCTTCGGGCTGGAAGAGCCGATTGAACGCCTGTTCGCGGTGCCGCCATGGCAATTTTGGCGAAATCAGGCCTACCGTGTCGCTCGACAGGGAAAAGTGGGTCGCGGAGAACCAGACGGCCGCGACGCCAAGCACGAGCCCGAGCAGGGCGATCGGCAAGGCGTGACGCGCGCAGAAGGCCACCAGGCGCGCGAGGACGAACCGGGGCGCCGCGACGGAGGTGTTTGAGTGGGTCAGGCCTTGGGGTCCTCTAAACGGGCGCCCGCACCCAATCGCGGGGCGAGCCGAATCTGTACGGTCGCGCGGGCGGCGAACCGCCCGCCCCCAGATACGTTGCTTCGGCTTGCCATTGAACCCTCGCGCCAAGCTGGACTATCGAAGCGCGCCAAGGAGCCTCGAGTGCCCCGCACGTCCTTCCTAGCCCTCGCCTGCGTCATCGCCCTCGCACCGGCCGCCGCTCACGCGAAGGCCACAGGCGACGTCGACCCATACGAGAAGTTCAACCGACGCAGCTTCGCCTTCAGCATGAAGCTCGATCATTACATCGTCGGGCCTCTGGCGCGGCTGTCGCAGGGGCTCACGCCCGGACCGGTCGTCAAGATCATCGGCAACGTCATCGTGAACCTGTCGGAGCCGCAGGTCATTCTGAACGACCTGCTGCAGCTTCGACCCCATCGGGCAATTGAAGCGCTCACCCGCCTCATCGTGAACAGCACCTTTGGACTCGCCGGCGCGATCGATCTCGCGGCGGGCGCGGGTTTGCACTACCAGCCCAATGGCTTTGGCGACACCTTGGGCCACTACGGCGTCCATCCGGGCCCCTATCTGTACATTCCGGTCCTGGGGCCATCCGATCTCCGCGATATCGTCGGGTCGGGGGTGGATCAGGTCAGCAGCCCCATCGTGTGGATCGATTTTCCCTACCGCACGCCGATCAATCTCAGCCTGGGGATCGCAGGCGGACTCAACAAGCGTGCGGCCGCAGGGCCACAGCTCGACGCTCTGCTGAGCAGCGCCGCAGACCCCTACGCGACGCTGCGTTCCACCTATCTCCAGGCTCGCGAGGCCCAGATCCGAGGCCAGACCGCCCTGCCGCCACTCCCGGACATCGAGGGTCCGTCTGAAGCTGCGCCTTCAGCCGAGCCCTTGCCAGCAGCGCCCGAGACTCCCGGCGAGGCGCCGTCCGCGACCACTCCCGCGCCCGCTCCAGGCGAAACGCCATCGACGGCCCCGTCGACGCCGGCCTCCCCCGACGTCGCCCAGCCTCCCGCCAATGCGGCCCAACCTCCCCCGGAGGCTGGGGTCAGCCCTTCGCCGACACCTGCGCCTCAGACCCCAGAGGCGGCGCCGGAGGCGGCGCCCAACGCCGCCCCATCACCCTCATCCCCTCCATCGCCTGCCAACTCATGAGCGCCGGCGCGCCCACGACCAGGTCACGGGCGCGCTTGATGATCGACAGCGCAAGGGCGGTTTCGGGACCCAGTCCGAACAGGGGGCCAACAAGGGCGTAGGTCGCCTCCTGCACCCCGAGACCCATCGGCGCGACGACCACTGCGCTGCGCGCGGCCGCCACGAGGCTCTCGATCGCAAGCACGGAGGAGGGGTGGATGTTCACGCCCGCCACGCGTAGCGCCAACCAGACCCCGAGACCGCTCGCCGTCCAGGCCGCGAAATGCGTGCTGGCCGCCAGCACCACGCGGGCCGGACGGCGATAGATCGCGGCGATCGCCGCGCTCAGGTCGCCGGTCGCGGCGGCGGCCCCCGGGATGATCCGTTCGGCGATCCGCTCCACGAGGTGGCTCCCGCGCCTCTGCAGGACGATGAACAGCACCGCCCCAAGCGCCGACAGACCAAGGCCCGCCACCACTCCGACAACAAGGCCGCTGCGCGCAGAACCGGCGCCCAGCCGGGTGACGAGCAGCCCGAGTCCCAGGGCGGTGAAACCGAGCTGGGCCAAAAGCTCGGTGGTGGCGTCCACGATCGAGGTCGAGAAGACGATCCCAGGCGCCAGTCCCCTGAGGACGGCCGCGCGGGCGCCGATGAAGAATCCGCCAACGGGAGAGAACGGCAACAGCTCGCCTGCGGCGTCCCGCACAAGCCGGCCCCATACGAAGACGTCGAGCCTGGATGTGTTTCCGCGTGGCGCAAGAAGGAACCACGCCCCTCCAAGCAGGAGCATGGGGACAGGCGTGGCGAGCACCAACGCTCCCAACCCTCGCCACCCAATGGCTGCGAGGGCGCCGGCCACGTCCTTGACGCCGACTATGGCGGCGACGGCGGTTGCGAGAGTCGATGCGACAAGGATGGCGAGCCAGATGCTCGCGGGCAGCCGTTTTCTCACCGTGGTCACGTAGTCCTCGAAGAACGGGTCAGGCGGCCGCTGGCGCGACCACGGGGAGAAACCGGCAGGCGAACCGCGCCAGGCCGGGAACGAACCGCGGGCGAACCAGCCGCGGATCGTAGAGCCCGAGACGACGATCGTTCTCCAGCAAACAGACGTCTATCAGGCCCCTCAGTGTCACGTCCGTGGCGACAGCCTTGGTTCCCGTGACTGTGAAGTTGTTGTCCTGCACAGAACCGCCGTCGAGATCGCGAGCGATACCGAGGCGCTCCCATCCCAGATAGACCCACACGGCGGCGATCCGCAGTTCGAACCACAGCCTCTGAAGCAAAGACAGCTTGCGCCGGCGCCACGCGACCCAGTTCACGAAAAACAGGATGTGACGGCCTTCCTCGTGGATGACCGGCTCGAACGTGTCGACGAGAGCCGCAGGAAAGTACCCGGAGCGCCGCGCAAGTTCGAACAGACCGAACGCAAAGAAGCTGTCCACGCACTCCGAGAACCCGGTCACCATGAACGCCCATTCGGTGTCCCGGGGCGCGGGAATTTCCGCCTCGGTCGAGACGGCGATCCCGTAGGCGGCCACGAGATTGGCCAGCACCTTTCGATGCCGACCTTCTTCGAAGGCGTTCAGGTCCATCGCCTGACGAAGCAGCGGATCGGTGACGCCGTCAGCGTAGGCCTGCACGCGCCGGCTCGCCTTTTCCTCGGTCTGCACGGCGATGTCCCAGATCGGCAGGCTCGTCAGCCGCCGCAGGGCATCCTCGTCGAGCTTCGGCCAGTCGATGACCGCCGGCTTGTACGGATTGAAGGTGGAAAGCAGCGTTCGGCAGAAGAGGTCCTTGTGCTCCTCGCTGCCCAATCGGAGCGGAACCTGGGTCCGCTCGGCGCCAGGGCTTTCCATCTCCATGTCGGCTGTTGGATGGTCCATCAGCGAACTCGAACTCCGTAGAGCCCCCCTATTGAGGGTCCCTGAAGTCGACGAAACCACCGAGGACGACCTCGGTCCGTCGCGTGGCGTCGGCGACACTCCGATCAACCAGCGCGGCGAATTCGTCGACATAACGATAGCCAGGCGCCGCCCCTTCGAATTCACCGTCGAGCCCAGGGTGAAGATAGATTTCCGAGAGACCCAACGGAAGGGTTTCCATCAGGCCACGAAGTCGCGGCGTTGTCATGGCGCCGCTCCATGCCAGGCCGAAGACTTGGTCGGGAATCAACAACCCGGCGCGCCGAAACCGTACCCGGCACAGCGCCGCCACGGTGTCGACCACGGCGTCGAGCGGGTGGCCCGGAAGGGGCTCCACGGCCCGGATCACCGCGCGCGGCTCTATCGGAACCCGCGCCGCACGGCAGCCGAAGCGCGCCGCTTCACGGAGTACGGCGCCGGCGATGGTGGGGTGCAGGTGGAAATGCTTGTGAGCGTTGACGTGGTCCAACGGCAAACCGGTCGCCGCGAAGGCTTCGAACTGGGCGCGGACCTCCGCAGCGAGCTGGCGGCGTGCGGCCGGCAGGAAGAAGATCCGAGCCCCGGCGCCCGCCATGTCGGTGCGGAACCGGCCGTCGGCGTCGACCAGCAGGGGGACACGGTCGGGCGGCAACACGGGACGTCCTTCAACAAGGACGAGGTGCAAGCCCACGCGCAACGACGGTAGGGCGTGGGCGCGCCGCACCGCGTCGGCGGCGCCTGGGGCGCCCACCATCAGGCTGGCGGCGGTAAGGATCCCTTCCCTATGGGCGCGTTCGACCGCCTCGTTCACGACGGGTGCAGCGCCAAAATCGTCCGCAGTGACGATCAGGCGGCGTGGAGCGGCAGCGGACATAGTCCGGGGGCGTTAAGCGCCTGGGCCCGTATGGACAAGGGGTCAGCAAGCTCGAGAAGAGCGTGCGCTGAAGACTGGGAGTTAAATTGAACCGGCGTCGGAGTACGCCTCGCCCTCCAGAGGCAGCGAAAGCTCGCGCCAGGCCTTCAGCCCGCCGTCCAGTCCGACGGCGCGCGGAAAGCCCAGTTCCCGCAATGTGGCCGCGGCCAGGGTCGAGACGATCCCGAACTCGCAGGCGACTACGATGCGCCGCGTGGGATCCGGCAGCTCCTTGTTCACCCTCAGCTCGAGCTGACCACGTGGGAGATTGTGTGAGCCGGGGATGTGGCTCGCGCGCCAGGCCTCCGCCTCGCGCACGTCCAGAACCAGCAGGTCGTTTGCGCCTTCCGAGATGCGCCGCCCGAGTTCGGCGGCGGTGATGAAGGCGATCCGAGACCCCGCTTCCGTCAGAAGCTGGGAGACCGTCTTGCCGCCGGACATGTTTGTCCGCAGCGCCTCGGTCAGGTGTGTCGGCGCCGACAGGTTGAGCGCGTTCATCATGGCCACGAAGCTGGCCTCGTCCTTGGCCTGCAGGCGCGGATTGGAGGCGATCTCCTCGCCGATCGTCGAGTGGCTGCGATCCTTGTAGTCGTGCGCCGGATAGACCCGCGTCTCGGGCGGCAGGCGCAGCAGCTTCTCGAACAGGCTCTCGTAGAGCTTGACCGGATCGCCGGTCGGCAGGTCGGTCCGGCCGGTCCCACCGATCAGCAGGGTGTCGCCGGTGAACACTCGGTCTTCCACGTACAGGCACATGGAATCGGCCGTGTGGCCCGGCGTGTGGAGCGCCTGCAGCCGCAGCTTGCCCACCATCAGCACGTCGCCATCGTCGAGGCGCAGGTCGACGAAAGGCGCCGGACTGCTCCAGTGCATCACCACCGGCGCGCCGAGCTCGCGCGAGATTTGCTCAGCGCCGGAGAAGTGGTCGGCGTGGGTGTGGGTGTCGATCGCATAGGCGATACGCACCCCCAGCCGCCCGGCCAGCGCGCGGTAGTGATCGATCTCGGAGGTCTGCGGATCGATCAGGGCGCCCAGGCAGCTCTCAGCGCAACCAATGAGGTACGATCGGCACCCGCCCGTCGCGACCTGTTCGAAGATCATCACCGCTCCTTCCCTCGGCTCGCGAGGGCCAGCCCCCTCGACGATGCGCGCGGCGACGCCGCTCGAAGACTCAGGCGGCGATCTGGCGCCTCTCCTTCAGGAAGTCGAAGAACTCGACACCCTCGCGCAGTCGGCGCTTCATCATCTCCGGACTACGAATCATTTCGGAAACGATGGAGCCGATCTTGCTCGGCCTGAAGTAGAACGATTTATAGAATTCTTCGACGCTGTTGAAGATCTCACCGTGGCTCAGGTGCGGGTAGTGCAGCGGAGCGATCTGGATCCCGTGCTCGTCGACAAGTTCGGCGTTGTCGGCGTCGAGCCAACCGTTCTTCAGCGCCTGATCGAACAGGAAGGTGCCCGGATAGGGCGCGGCGAGTGAGACCTGGATCGTGTGCGGATTGATCTTCGCCGCCCACTTCATGGTCTTCTCGAGCGTCTCCTTCGTCTCCCCCGGGAGGCCGACGATGAAGGTGCCGTGGATGGTGATCCCCAACTCATGGCAGTCGCGGGTGAACTTCTCGGCCACCTCGACGCGCATGCCCTTCTTGATGTTGTGAAGGATCTGCTGATCGCCGCTCTCGTAGCCGACGAGCAGGAGGCGCAGCCCTCCGTCCTTGAGCTTCTTCAGGCTCTCGTAGGGCACGTTGGCCTTGGCGTTGCAGGACCAGGTGACGCCGAGGCGTCCGAGTTCCTTGGCGATGGCTTCGGCGCGCGGGAGGTTGTCGGTGAAGGTGTCGTCGTCGAAGAAGAACTCCTTGACCTGCGGGAAGGCCTTCTTCGCCCACGCGATCTCCTCGATCACATGCTCGACGCTGCGCGTGCGGTAGCGGTGTCCGCCGACCGTCTGCGGCCACAGGCAGAAGGTGCAGCGCGATTTGCAGCCCCGGCCCGTATAGATCGAGATGTAGGGGTGCTTCAGATAGCCGATGAAGTAGTTCTCGATCTTGAGATCGCGCTGGTAGATCGGGGTGACGAACGGGAGATCGTCCATGTGCTCGAGGATTGGACGGTCGTCGTTGTGGACGATCACCCCTTCCCCATTGCGCCAGGAGAGGCCCGCGATATCGGCCCAGGGCTTGTCGTCGGCGACATCCTTGATGGTGAAATCGAATTCGTTCCGCGCCACGAAATCCACCGCCGGGGCGCGCTCGAGGCTCTTATGAGCGTCGACCGCCACCTTGGCGCCGATCATGCCGGCCTTGAGGTTGGGATTGACCGCCTTGAGGGCCTCGATCGTCTTCACATCGGAGGCGAAGGAGGGGGTCGAGGTGTGGACCACCACCAGGTCGAAATCGCGCGCCTGCGAAGTCACATCGGCGAGGCTCTGCCGGTGGGGCGGCGCGTCTATGAGCTTGCTGTTTTCCACCAGGGCGGCCGGCTGGGCGAGCCAGGTGGGGAACCAGAAGGACTTGATCTCGCGCTTCGCCTGATAGCGCGAGCCGGCGCCGCCGTCGAAGCCGTCGAACGACGGGGCCTGGAGAAAGAGCGTTCGAAGCATGGGGCGCGACTCGTCCAAAGCGTCCGGAAGGTCAAGTCCCGGCGACGCCGGGTCAGGAGTGCAGCAGCACCCCGTCGGGCCCGACCCGGAACCGGCGCCCCTGCCATCCGACGGTGTTGACCGCGAAGCTGGACAGGAACACGCCAAACGACATCACGTCGCGGATCGGGAGGAGCCACCAGGGGCCTGCCCGACTGCCTGTGGCCGCATCGACGCAGACCTTCAGCAGCAGGCGGGAAGCGAATGTAGCAATGAGGAGGCCGATGGACCAGGGCGCCAGGCCGCTGAACGCCACGGCGGCAAGGGCGAGCGGTGTCGGATAGGTGATGACGCTGCCCGCGTAGCCGGCGGGATCGATCTGCCTGACCGTCCGGCCCCAGCGAAGCTCGTGGTCGAGCAGTTGGGCTCCGGTCTCCTCGCCGCAATGGTGGGACACGATCATCGGCGGAATGGCGATTCGATAGCCGCGCGCGCGGACCGCCCGGCCGATCTCGTAGTCGTCGGCAAGATGATCGGCGAAGGCGGCGAAACCGCCGATTTCTTCCAGCACCTTGGCGGAAATGGCGATGGTCGAGCCAAAGCAGGGCTGGGCAAGACCGAGGGCCTTTCCCATCGCCGCGCCGGGCAGGAACTGGTAGTCGATCTGCATCGCCGCCAGCCGGCCCCAGACGCCTCTCCCGCCGCCGACATAGAGGCAGCTAACCGCGCCGACACCCGGAGCGCTCATGGCAGCAACGATTCGCCTCAGATAGTCGGGACGCACGCCGATGTCGGCGTCGCTCAGGACGAGGAGCCCATGGCGGGCATGGGCCGAGATGTTCGTAAGGTTGGAGGCCTTGCGGTTGGCGCCATACAGCCGCGGATCGACGACGAGCTGAATATCGCGTTCGGGTCGCGCCGCCTTCAGCGATTCCACGACTGCGATGGCGGGATCGCGGGCGTCCTGCACGCCGAACAGGATCTGCACCTCGCCCGGATAGTCCTGGTCGCAGAAGCAGGCCAGGGACTGGGCGAGCTGCGGATGTGCGCCAAACAGCGGCTTGATGACGCTCACGGGTGGGAAGATCTCTGCCGGTCGCGACCGTCGCGACACGAACCGGGCGGCCAGCACGCCGGCGACCACGGTGTAGGCCACGCCTATTCCGGCCAGCACGGCGCAAACCCAGCCGAGGCTCGTCGTTAGGACGGTCGCAGGAGATTCCACGTTCGGTTCCGCTTCTCGCCCCGCGCTTCCGCCGCGCCTGGGCCTTATACCATAACCCACCGCGCGGAACTTGGCGGATACGACTACCGCGCACGCAGTCGCAATCGACGATAGCCGCAGACCCGCCGTCAGCATTCTGGCGGATCATATGGAGGAAATAAGGAGGCGGACCGGATTTCAAGCCGGAAGCGGACTGGACCCTGGTCGATCGGGTCCGGCTCGGCCGGAGAGGTTCATCCGACCGGCTGGATTGAAGAAGCGTCCGCGACCGCCTGCTGTTCGGTTCGCTTGGCCTCTTCGATGTCCCCGCGCCGACGCAAGGTCACTCCCTGGAACAGGGCCGCCTC
>DASXGQ010000231.1:0-17730 GCA_036488995.1 Caulobacteraceae bacterium | reverse complement strand
AGCCACGGGATGAGGCTTCGGGTTCACCTGCTCCTCTTCTTTGGCGACAAGGTCGTCACCGACATCACGCCGGGCATGGTGCAGGACTACCGGGTCCACCGCATGACATCGCGGAAGGACCCCAAAACCCAAAAGCCCCTGCTCGACGCTACCGGGAAGCCGTTGCGGGATCCTGCTTCCAATCGGGTCTTGAAGGACCCGAAGACTGGCGATCCAAAGCGGCCGTCACGCACCACCCTGCATCATGAAATCATCACCCTTCGGCATGTGCTGAAGACAGCCAACCGTCATGGGTGGTTGCCCTACCTCCCCGACATTTCGGCGCCCTACAAAACCTCGGGCAAGATCAGCCATCGCGCCTGGTTCTCACCCGAGGAATACAAGCGGCTGTACGAGGCGACGCGCGAACGGGCGAAGCACCCGCTCAAGGAGCGCTGGCGGAAGGAATGCGAAGACCTGCACGACTACGTGCTGTTCATGGTCAACACCGGCTTGCGGCCAGACGAGGCCGCAAGAATCGAATTTCGAGACGTCGCCATCGTTACCGATGAAGCGACGGGCGAACGCATCCTCGAAATCGAAGTCCGGGGAAAGCGCGGGGTTGGGTACTGCAAGAGCATGCCCGGCGCCGTCCTGCCATTCCAACGGGTCGTGAAGCGTCACTCCCTCCAGGCAAAGGACACGGTGTTCGGGCTGCCGCAGCGCGAACTCATCAACAGGATCCTTGAGGACCTCGACCTGAAGGTCGACCGCGAAGGCAATCGCCGCACGGCCTACAGCCTGCGCCACACCTATATTTCCATGCGCCTCATGGAGGGGGCGGACATCTATCAGGTGGCAAAAAACTGCCGGACGAGTGTCGAGATGATCGAAAAGTTCTACGCGTCACACATCAAAAACATGATCGACGCAGCGGCCATCAACGTGCGGAGAGCCCCGCCGTCACTGAAGTCTAAGTCTGCGACGCGCCGACCGGGCAAGACACCGGCCACTGTCCTTGGCGACACGCAGGCCGCGCAGTGAAAGTCTCAGCCTGACTCGTCTGCGATGTTGAGAGGGACCGCTATTGGTCGGGACAGGCTAGCAGAACGCTGGGCGGCAGGCGCGCGAACATGGGTGGGCGCCCCGCACCGCTATCGGCGGCGCCTGGCCATGCGCCCGAAGATTCCCTGATATTGTTCCGCGCGCCGAATATCCTCCGCGTCTCGCACAGAATGCTGTCGTCCCACGATCCGGACTGGGTGAACTCTCGTCCGTCCCTATGGCGGTGGCCCACCAGGGCGCGCTGTTCGTCGCCCTTCAGCATGTGGATGAAGGCGCGCGGCAGGATATGGGACCGGACGGTACTCGGGGCGCCGCAGACGAGACAAGGCACGCAAGCACTCCGGAGAAGGACAAACCCCTAGGTGGGGATCTTGCCCTTCAAGACCAGTATCAAGGCCACGGCCCCGCCGGTGAACAGACCGCTCGCGCCGAACTCTCCTCGCAAGGGAAGTGTCATCTCCCTATGCTCGGTACGGTTGATCTTGGACGACTCAAAATAAGTTCGACTGACTTTTCCGGTTTTCGAAAGCTGGGGCGATACAGCCATGAGAGCCCCCGCGGCTCCGTCAACGACAGGTCCGCGCACAAGGGGACAACATGGTTCAGCCGCTGACAAAGCGACATCTCAAGACCGGGAAACTCTACGCCCGGCGCCCCCAGGTGGAGCGGGAGATCGAATCCCTTCTCCAGCTGCCCACCGCGACGCGGCTTGCGCGAGCCAGGAACATCGATCTGAAGCCACCGGATTCGATGAGCGACGAAGCGCTACTCCACCTGGTCCGCGACGCCCACCGCAGGGGCGCAGAGGAGGAACGAAACGCTCTGATCCGGCCGCTCTTCATCCGGTGCCAGTCTCGCCTCAAGCGGGCTATGCCCGACGGGCTCTTCGCGAACGCCAAGAAGCTGCGCGACGACGCGTTAAGCGACTTCTGTGACCTCATGCTCACTGACGGCCAGGGCGAGATCCCGGATCGGCTGGACTACTACGAGGTCAATTTCGCGGACGCCTTCAAGAAGCTACGCAGCACCGTGCGGCGCGCCCAGGATCGGGATTTTCAACGAAACACGCAGCTGCCCGAGGACGCCGAGTCCGACGCCGAAGAACCTGTCCGGGCCGACGACGTAACGCGCCGGGCGGAAGAACTCACAGCGACCCCAGCGCTGCAAGAAAGCACGCTCAATGCCCAGGACCTTGAGCGGGCCCTGAAGGTCCTCACGCCCAACGAGCGGGACGCCGTCGTCCTGCAGGCGATGGGCTATAGGATCGACTCCATCAAACCCAAGGAAGTCACAATTGCGCAGAAACTCGGTGTAACGCGCCGGACCATTCAGAACTGGCTGGCGAGCGCTGAAGAGAAGCTGCGCGCCCAGGCCAAGGAGGACCAATGATCCAAGTCGCCACCCGCGGGCACGCTCTTGAAGACGTGCTCTATCAATTCACCTTGGCGCATCCACGTCCGGACGCCGACGCCGTCGAAGCGTATGCGCGCGCCTATCCGCAATATGCGCGCGACCTGACTGAGCTCGCCATCGACCTGGCGATCGAAGCGAGGTTGCCGCCCGCGGAAGACGCCGTTTTCGCGCGCACTGACGACGACGAAATCGGTCTCGAGAAGGCCATCAGCCGCTTTCAGAACGGCCTGTTCGCCCAATCCCAGGAGCCCGCCGCCACTCCGGCGGCTCCCGATGCGCCCGCCGCAATCGACCCTTTCGCAGGCCTGGATAGGACGGCGATGCGTGGGGTCGCGCGCGCCCTCAACGCCAACACCGTCTTCGTCATGAAGCTCCGCGACCGGCGGATCCGTCCGGACACCATGACGCCGGGGTTTATGGCTGCCGCCGCCCAGGCGTTGAACGCCGCCAACGACGACTTTCGCGAATACGTGGGCGCGCCGCGGGCGATGGCTGGCCGACGACGATACAAGTCCGACATGAAGCCCGAGGCCGCGGACAAGGAGACTTTTGAGGAGGCCGTTCGCGGTTCGGGGCTGACGCCCGAACAGACGGCCTTTCTGCTCGGCCTGTGAGCGGCTGACTTGGATTCCTTCGAACCCGTCCGCATAGCCGCCTTAGAGCTCCACGAGCGTGCGGTGGCGGCTGGGGCAGATCCATTGAAGCCGCTTGCGCTCATTGACGCCGCCATCGACCTGCTCGACCTGGAGCTTGTCTGGCTGGCCCCGGACGCTTCGGCGCTCGACGGGGCGCGGGCGCTCTTTGACGAGCAAGCCGGCACGATCCTCGCATCTAACGCGGGGAGCGAGGGCGACCGCGCCGTGCTTGTCGGCCACGAGATTGGTCACGCCGCGCTTCACGGCGGGTCGGCGATCTGTCGCGAGAGCGACGTCGATCCAACCCAGAGTCAGGAAGCCGCTCCGGTCGGCCTTCAAAAGGTGGAGGACTACGGCGCGCACGAACGCCGTGAACTCCAGGCCAACGTGTTCGCCCGCGAATTCCTGTTGCCGCGCCCCGCAGCTCGCGCGCGGCACCTGGCGGGCGAGGGCGCGCGCGGGGTCTCGGCGGCCACCCAGCTTCCCCTGGACCTTGTGCGGCAACAGATGTTCGACGCCCTGCTGTTGCCGCCGGCCGGTCCGGTCAAGGAGAACGTTGAAGCGGCGCCGGTCTATGTCGATACAAGTCAGGATCGGGCGGTCGCCCACCGGGGCGCCCCGTTCCTGCTGGAAGCCGGGCCCGGCACCGGCAAGACCCGCACGCTGGTCCGGCGCGTCCTCTCGTTGCTGGACGAAAAGGTCGATCCGGCCTCGATCCTTGTACTGACGTTCTCCAACCGCGCCGCAGGCGAGCTGTCAGAGAGCCTGGCGAAGGCCGCGCCACAGGCGGCGGCCCAGATCTGGATCGGCACCTTCCATGGGTTCGGTCTCGATCTCGCGCGCCGACACCACGAAACTCTCGGGCTCTCCGCCGACCCACCCCTCTTCGACCGCAGCGACGCGATCGCCGTGTTGGAAGAGATTCTGCCAACGCTGGCTTTGGTCCACTACCGCAACCTTTGGGACCCTGAGCTCATCCTTCGGGAAATGCTGACAGCGATCTCGCGCGCCAAGGACGAGATGGTGGGCCCCGATGAGTATACGCGTCTGGCCGAGGCTATGCGCGAGGCCGCCGGTGAGGATGAAGACGCCATTGAGGTCGCGGCAAAGGCTCTGGAAGTCGCCCGTGTCTACGAGCTTTACGAAGCGGCGCTGAACCAAAGCGGCGGGGTGGATTTCGGAGACCTGATCGCCAAGCCAACGCGCTTGCTGGAGGCGGACGAGACCGTGCGGGCCATGGTTCGCCTCCGACACCGCCACGTTCTGGTCGACGAATACCAGGACATAAACCGCGCCAGCGCACGGCTCGTGAAGGCTGTCGCTGGCGACGGCAAGCGCCTGTGGGTCGTAGGCGACGCCCGACAGTCGATCTACCGTTTCCGCGGCGCCTCGCCAGCGAACATGACCAGTTTCGCGAAGGACTACCCCGGGGCGGTGATCGATCAGCTGGAGGTAAACTACCGCTCGTCCGAGGAAGTGGTGAACACCTTCGTAGCGTTCGCCCCGGAGATGAGCGCGTCTCAGGGGATGTTGCCTCTAAAGCTCTCCGCCCGCGCGGGCCCAAGCGACGTGCGGCCAGAACTGCGGGTCTTCCAAACGCAGGAGGACGAAACCGAAGGCGTCGCGGCCGCGGTGAGGGAACTTGAGACGGCCGGCGTTCGTCTGCGCGACCAGGCCGTCCTGTGCCGCTCGAACGCGCGCCTCAACGCCATCGCCGCCGGGCTGGAGGCCCGCGGCATCCCGGTGCTGCACCTGGGAAGCCTTTTCGAAAGAGAAGAGGTGCGCGACCTCCTGGCGCTGCTCAGCATGGTTGTCGATCCCTTCGGGTCGGGCCTGGTACGCCTCGCGGCCAAGCCGCGATACGCCATACCCCTGAACGACGTCGCCAAGCTTTTGGCGTCGCTGAAGGATGGCGATCGGCCAGCCCTCCAGGCGCTCCCGGGCCTCACCGGCCTCGCCGGGCTCTCCGGGGCCGGCCGGGGCGGTCTGCAAACCCTCGTGGACGACTGCCGAGGGCTCGATACGTCGCGCTCGGCCTGGGCCGTCGTCGCGGACTATCTTCTGGACCGGACGGGGGAGCTGCGGACGTTGGGCGCCACGGTCGCCGAGCGGATGCGGGCCGTTGCGATTTGGCAGTTCCTCAACTTCGTGCGGGAGGTAAGCCCTGTCGGATCCGGTGCCCCGATCCAGAGGACCCTCGACCGCGTCCGCCAGTTGGTCCTGCTGAGCGAGGAGCGCGACCTGCGCCAGGTCCCGGCGGGCGCGCTCCACATGGACGCGGTAAGGCTCATGACCGTCCACGGCAGCAAGGGCCTGGAGTTCGAAGCCGTCCATCTACCGGGTCTGACGGTGGCCGGCTTTCCAAGCTCGAACCGAGGGGAGCGGTGCCCGGCGCCCCGCGGACTGATCGACGGCGCCGGCGACACGGACTCCAAGACGTTCGCCAAGCAATCCCATGACGCCGAAGAGCAGTGTCTGTTCTTCGTGGCCCTGTCGCGCGCGCGTCAGCGCCTGCAGCTCTACCATTGCAGCCGGCAGGCGAACGGCTCGAACCGCAACCCCTCACCCTACCTCGCCGCGATCCGCGCTTGCCTGGACGTCCGGCCGTCGCCGCCGCAATTGAAGGCGCCGACCGGCGGCGACGATGGCTATTCGATCCCGGTGACCTGGCCAGCCAATTGGCGCCTCACCGACGCTCGCCTTGAGTCCTATGACAGCTGCCCTCGCCGGTTCTTCTACACTCACGTGCTGGGACTCGGCGGTCGCCGGCGGATGACGCCGTTCGGGAAAGCCCACGATTGTCTCCACGAAGCCATACGTCTCGTGTCGAAGGCTCGGGTCGATGGCACATTCGACCAGGGTGAACTCGACGAGGCGTTCCAGGAGATATGGGCCCGGCGCGGGCCTGTCGGCCACGGCTACGAGGCCGAATACCGCGCGCTCTGCGCCCGACTGCTCGAGAATCTGGTGCGCGGCGGGCAGGGCCGCGCGTTCCGGCCGCCGTCGGATCTGGTGATCTCCTTCCGCGCGGGGCAGGTGGTGGTCGAGGCCAGCGAAATCATCGAGGCCACGGACGGACGAACCATCCTTCGCCGCGTCCGAACGGGCTACAAGCGCAGCGATGAGTACGACAAGCTGGCCTACACCCTGTTCCATCTGGCGGGCGCCGCGGCGTTTGGCGGGGGCTATGAGGTCGAGGCGCACCACCTGACGGACGATCAGATGGAGATGGTCGTCATCACCGAGCGCAAGCGCGAGACTCGCCGGGAAACCAGCGAACGGCTGGTGGCCGGGATCGCGGACGGCGCATTTGCGCCCGATCCAGATGCTGTGACCTGTCCTCGGTGCCCGCACTTCTTCATCTGCGCGGCGACGCCGGCGGGACCCCTAGACCCCACCTGACGGCTCTGCAGCCCGCCTTTCCGATTTTCGGAGGCTGACGCGATCCACCCTTGAAGGAGACGCCTGGCAGTTGGGCCGGCCTCCTCAAGGAGCCTACCCGATGAGCGTCGTCGATATCTTCTACCAAGGGGAGCATGGCCGCGAGATCGAGGTCGCCGAGGCCGCGCTCGCCGAGACCCTGGCGGCGCTGAAAGGCCGCCTGGGCGAGCGCCACGGCTATACCGCCGAGGTCCTGGTCTTCGTCGAGGACGAGGACGAGCCGCTGTCGGACGAGATCACCATCGAGGTGATCGTCGAGCGCGGCGGGAAGCTGCACTTCCACCACTGCCGGGAGGTCGAGGTGACGGTGGGCTTCGCGGGCAAGCGCCACAGCCGCACCTTCGCCCCGTCGGCCACCGTGGCGCGGGTCAAGACCTGGGCGGCCGAGGCCTTCAACATGACGGCCCACGACGCCGGCGAGCATGTGCTGCAGATCGCCGGCACCCACGACCGTCCCTCGCCCGCCGCCCACATTGGCGCCCTGGCCGGCAAGGTCTGCAAGATCGCCTTCGACCTGGTGGCGGACGAGCGGATCAACGGCGCGCCCGAGGAAGGGGCGCGCCGTTGAGCCCGGACGAACAGGCGCTCCGGGCGGACCTGCGCAAGGCAGCGTTCCGCCTGGGTGTCGCCGATGGGCGGTGGAGGGCCGGCGAGATCGTCTGGCCCTTCGTGCCCATCGCGATCACCGCCCGCGACGGCCGCGCCTACGGCCTGCGCTTCCGCTGCGACGGCTTTCCGCAGTCGCCGCCTACGGCGCAGCCCTGGGACCTCGAAGGCGGGCGGCCTCTGCCCTTCGACCGGTGGCCCCGCAGCCAGGGCGGCCGGCTCGGCGCGGTGTTCAGGCCGGACTGGAAGAACGGCACGGCGCTCTACCTGCCGTGCGACCGCGAAAGCATCGCCGGGCACGACGCCTGGCGGGTCCAAACCCCTTCGAAGATCTGGCGGCCGGTCGACGGCCTTGTCCAATACCTGGAGCTCGTTCATGAACTTCTCAATTGCCGAGATTATGCGCCGCCTTTGGGCGCCGCAGCATGAACTCTCTTGTTCCCCGGGGCTCTGGAACCGCCTGCTGGCCGCCCTGCGAGAGCGGGGTGGCGGTCGGCACGAAAGCGGCGCGTTCCTCCTCGGCCTGCGCGACGCCGCCGGGCGCGCCCGCATCCACGACTTCGTCCTTTACGACGACCTAGATTCCCAAAGCCTGGCCACCGGAATCGTCCGGTTCGACGGACGCTATTTCAGCGACCTCTGGGGCATCTGCGAACGCCGCGGTCTCGAAGTCGTCGCCGATGTGCATACGCATCCGGGCGGCTCCTGGCAGAGCGCGTCCGACCAGGCCCACCCGATGATCGCCCGCGACGGCCATCTCGCCCTGATCGTCCCGGATTTCGCCAAGCGCGGCGTCCGGCGCGAGGAGGTCGGCGTCTACCGCTACCGCGGCGCTGGACGCTGGGACGCCGTGCCGCCGACGCAGCGCCGCCGCTTTTTCACCCTTTGCCTTTGAAGCCCGTCATGACCGTTTACGATCCCGCCGACCAACTCCACCGCTTGGTCAAGGAAGCCCTGGACAGCGGCGCCGCCGACAGCCTTGAGGCGGCGCAGGCGCTCTTCCTCGGCTTCCGCCTGAACCTGGTCCTGGACCCAGGCGCCGCGTCGTCGCGCCATCACCAGGCGGCCCTGCTGACCGCGGTGAACTTGGCCCGACGCGTGTTCCTGGGCGGTGTCACCGTCACCGGGGCTCTGGACGTGCCCCTCGCCGTCGACATGCCCCTCGGCGCGACTCTCGGCGAGGCCGTGACGCGCCTTGGCGGACGGGCTGCGGCCAGCTCTGAGCCCGACGTTCCGGTGATCCGGATCGGCGGTGCGCCCCGCCCGCGGGGCAGGGGATTTGAGATGCGCCTGCTTTGGTCCGGCTGGTGCGGCGGCGCGACGCCCGCCTATTCGGACGTCCAGCTCAACGACGAATCGGCCATGCCCCTGTCGCCGATGCTGGCCGCGGCCATGGCCGTGAGCGAAGCCTATTTCCACGTCCGAGGCGGCGCGCCGACCGCCGGCCGCCGTCAGGTGGCGCTGTCGCTCTGGAGGCCCGGTGAAGCCGACCCCTTCGCGGCCAACGCTGGCCCCACACTCGAACGGCTGCCCGACCGGCTCTGGCTGCTGGGCCTCGGTCATCTCGGTCAAGCCTATCTCTGGACGCTCGGCCTGCTGCCCTATCCGAACCCGGACGCCCTGCAGCTGGTGTTGCAGGACATGGACCGCATCACACCGTCCACCGAGAGCACGTCGGTGTTGTCCGACGCCCGGCTGGTCGGGGAAATGAAGACGCGCGCCATGGCCGCGTGGGCGGAACGTCGGGGCTTCAGCCCGCGGATCGTCGAGCGCTACTTCGACGACGGCTTCCAGCGGCGGGACGACGAGCCGGGCGTGGTGTTCTGCGGCCTCGACAATGCGCTGGGCCGCCGGGCGCTCGACAAGGTGGGTTTCGACCTTGTTGTGGAGGCGGGACTCGGCCGCGGGCCGCGGGACTTCCAGTCCATGCGGATCCACACCCTGCCAGCTCCGAAAAGCGCAGATCAGTTGTGGCCCGCCGCCGCCGACACGGGCGAGGATTTTACCGCCCAGGACGCCTATCAAAAGCTGCTGAAGGACGGCGCCCTCGATCAGTGTGGGGTGACGCTGTTGGCCGGCAAGGCGGTGGGTGCCCCCTTCGTCGGCGCCGTCGCCGCCGCCCTCGCGATCTCCGAGGTGCTGCGTCACCTGCATGATGGCGTCATGCACCAAGTGATCGACCTGGACCTGGCGGCAGTGGGTCATCAGCAGGTGGTCCTTCAGACCACGGACTTCTCGGTGTTCAACCCCGGCTATGTCGGCATTGGATGAGGTGGAAGCCGGCTCTGCCGTTGGACGTCAGTATGGGTGGATGGCGAGCGATGTGAGTCCTAGAACTCCCTGCCCACGAGATCGGACAGGCGCATGGACACGATCCTCAGCAATGCAGCTCAGTCGATTCAGATTGGGATCGAGGACTACGAGTCGACCGATCCGCGGCGTTTGCTATCGGCGATCCGGAACGTCCAGGCCGGCATCCTTCTCCTTTGCAAGGAGCGGCTGCGCCAGTTGTCGCCGACGGACAGCGACGAGGTCCTGGTTCGGCAACGGATAGCGCCGCGGCTGACCGAAGACGCTACCCTCTCCTTCGTCGGCGAGGGGCCCAAGACCGTCGATCAGCCCCAGATCATCGAGCGCTTCACGGCCCTTGGAATTGTTGTGGACTGGCTGCCGCTTCAGCGCCTAACACGACATCGTAATCAGCTGGAGCACCACCGGTTCGAAGGTCGCCAGGAGGAGCTTCGCGAGGCGATCGCCGATTCCGCCGCGATCATTCGTGAACTGGTCGTCGAGGTGCTGGCGCTCGAGCCGACCGACCTGCTCGGCTACGACTGCTGGACCACGTTGCTCGACACCGAAGCCGTCTTCGAGGCCGAGCAGCGAAGGGTGAGGTCGACCCTCGAACCCATCAAATGGCTCTCGCCGACCATGAAGGCGGCGGTCGGCTGCATCAGCTGCCTGTGGTGCAAATCCACGCTGGTCGAACAGGTCGATCCGTCCAACACCGAGCAGCACCTCGCGGAGTTCAGGTGTGCGGTCTGCACTGCGGAGCTCACGGACCGAATGGTCATCGAGAACGCCCTCTCCGAGCACCTCTTCGCCGAGGCTTACATCGCCATGACCGAAGGCGGCGAGCCGCCGCTGATGGACTGCCCGCACTGCGGCCTCGAGGACACGGTGGTCTCCGAGGAGGGATCCTGCGCCCTCTGCGGCGAAGGCTTGCCGACCGGGACCTGCGCAGTCTGCCATAACGACCTGACCCCCGACGAAGCGGCGCAACACGCCGGCTTGTGCGGCTACCATCTCAACCTGGCCCTCAAGGACGACTAAGAGGCCGTCGCCGGGACGAGGTCTCTCGCCAACCCGCAAACGGACACCTTCGCGGGGTGCAGCGCCTTGGCGGCGACGTCGGCCAGGTGAGCATGGTGGGTGAAGAACAGGACCTGGGTTTTCTCCGCCAACTCCGCCAGCACCTTGAAGGCGGCTCCGGCGCGCTCGTCGTCAAAATTGATGAACAGGTCATCGGCGACGAACGGCAGCCGGACGCCCTGGGCGACGGCGTCTTCGACCGCGGCGATGCGAAGGGCCAGAAAGAGCTGGTCGACGGTGCCCTCACTCATGCCATCGACCGGGACGACCGTGGCGCCATCCGACCGGACGCCGGCCAGGCGCGGGGAATCCTCATCGTAGTCGACGATCAATCTCGAAAAGGCGCCCAGCGTGAGGGTCGCGAAAAGCGCTGAGGCCCTGGCGAGCAGCGGTCCCTGTTTCTCCTTGCGGTAGCGTTCGATGGCGGACCGCAAGAGCCGCGCCTCGGCCCGTTTGCGGACGTAGAGTTCCGCCTGGTAGGCCATCTCGCTTCGGGCCTCTTCCATTTCGAACGCGGCGATGGCCGCATCGGGCCGGTCGTCCAACGCATCGAACGCGAGCTTCGCCGCCTGGCGGACTTCGCTCTTGGCGCCGAAGTCGTCGTTGAGAACCTCAAGCTCGCCGTCCAGGCCTTCGAGTTGGCGCGCCAGCGCGTCAGGATGGGCGTCGGCGACTTCGCTCAACAGTTCCGGCAAGCCGCGGCTGTCCCCGTGGCTGAGGATCTGGCCTTCGGCCTCTTCGATTTGAGCCCGAAGGCGGCCGGCTTCTGTCGCCCGCACTAACAGGTCCCGGAGCGCGGGAGCGTCGCCCCCTGGGAGAATGGCCGTGAGAGGCGCGAGCGCCGCCTGGGCTGTCGCGAGCCGACTCTCGGCGTCACGGGCCTTGGCCTGAGCTTGTTCCAGGTCGGATTCCAGGGCGCCGGCCCGCCCCGCCAACTGGGTCGCCTTCGTCGTCTCCGCCCGGAGCCCCACGTAGACCTCGGCCGGGTCGCCCTCGGCCGGCAGCCCGGCTTCACGCGCTAGCGCTAAGACTCTCGCCGCGAACGCCGTGGCGGATTGTTGGATTTCCTCGAGCTCGGAGTCGAGCTCGAGGAGGTCGTCGATCGCGGTCCGAAGGGTCTCGATGATCTCCAGCTGAGACCGCGCGGCCGCAGGATTGGCGTCCGCCGCGAGCCCACCCCGCACCACCGCCACGGTCCAGGCGCCCTGCCATACTGCGTCCGCGTCGGCGGCCGCTTCCGCCTGCGTGCGGGCGCGCTCGAGGGCCTCGGCTGACGCGTTGGCGAGGCCGCGAAGTTCCCGTTCATTGGAGCGGGCCTCGGCCGCGGCCTCGACCTTGCGGTCGGCCTCCGCCAGCAAGCCTTGCAGACTCACTGTTGGGCCATCCTCGGCCTGCAGAACCACCAGGAGCGCCTGCCGGGCCGCCGCTGCGGCCGCTTTGCTTCGGGTCAAGTCCTGGCGCGCCTCGTCGAGCGCCTCGGCGGTTTGCAAGGCGTCACCACGCGCGTCCCGCCACGCGGGATAGGCCTCTGGGGACAGGCTTATGCCGAGGGGCGCGACGAGGTCACGGAATGCGCCCTGCGCTGAGGCCAGCTCGCCCTCCGCCGCAGACTTTCGGCGGCCGGCTTGGGTGACCAGGAGCTCACTCTTCTGTATGTCGCGTTCCAGCGCCCCGAGGCCGCCCGCATGTTCCGCAGCGGCGAACCGTTCGTCGGCGACCCGGTCGCCATGGACCACGGCGCCTTCAAATGCAGCCGCCCCGGTTGCGGGGTCGCCCAGGGGCGCCCCTTCCACGAGGTGCGCCTTCAATGGATCCCAGGCGCTGTCCCGCTCGCGCCGCGCCGCCGCCAGGTCTTCAGGGCTAGGCGCGGGGTGCGCCAAGACGGCCTGCGTTCGATCCAACTGCAACTGCTCCAACCGAGCGGTTTCACGGTCGAGGGTGTCGGCTTCCGTCTCCAGGCCATCCTGGGCGGCGCCCAGACGAGCCAGAGCCGCCTCAACGTCCTCGTCTGCCGGCGCGGCCAGCGCACGTAGGGCTGCCAGATCGCCGGTCCAGGGCGCAAGCGCGCGCAGCTTCACGACGAGCATCTGCTCGAGTTCGTGCGCATTTTTCTCGGCCTGCTGCAGCGCCTGACCATGCGCCGCCGCACGTACCTCGCGGGCGACGTCCTGCAGGCCGCGCGGGTCGGGGGTCGGTGCCATCGCGTCCAGGCGCTCGTCCGAGCGGGTTTTGGCCTTTTCGGCCTCCCGAACGGCGTCGTCTGAAGCCTTGGCCTGTGTGTCGAGCGCCCGCCGGCGTTCGAGTAGGTCGCGAAGCTCCGCAATCGCCGGCCGGCCGGGCAGGCGCGTTCTCAAAGCCGCGACGCTGTCTTCCGTCCAGCCGATCTCCGCGGCCTCGGCCTGGACACGCGCCCAATCTGCCAGCCGTCGCGCCTGCAGCGCGGCCACCTGTGCGACCCCCTGATCGACCGCGCCCTTCCGCTCACGAAGCTCATCAACCGCGGGGGCGACCGCCAGCAGCTCAGGAGCTGTCCGGCAGCCCTCAAGCTCGGCTTCGATCCTCTCGATGTCGCTCTTGGCCAAGTCGATCTCGGTTCGCGCGCGTTGGGCGTCTTCGAGCGCGGCCTCACAGCGTTGCGCGCCCACGGTCGACAGCTCGGGCGTTCCGCCCAAGGCCGAAAGCGCCGTCATTGCCTCCTGACGCCGCGCCGAAGGCGTCAGCACCAATTGTTGGCGGTGTACGGTGCGCCGCCGCTGCGAGAGCTCGGCACGCTGCGCCCTCAGGCCTGCGAGGGCCGTCTCGGCGCTCTCCAGCTCCTTGCGGGCCTTGGTCCAGGCGCTGGGGCGGACCTCGACCTCCCGCAGCTTGGCGCGGGCCGTTTGATAGTCGGTGTGCGCCTTGTTGTAACGGCGGCTGTCTCCGGCGTTCCTGGCCCAGATGTCCTTGGCTTCGGCATCGAGGGCTTCACAGATCCGGGCGACCTGAACGAGCCCGGAGCCCGCCGCAAAGATCGCCGCGCCGACGTCGTCCTTGTTGTCGAGAATGGCCTTGCCACCGGCCCGCAGCCGGGCGTGGTCGAGGCCGAACATGCGCTCGAAGCTCTCCCGTGACTGACCGTCGAGATGGGCCGAGAGACAGGAGGGGTCGATGGGCTGATCATCGGGACCGAGCACTGTGTCGACGTTGCCCTTCCGGCGTCTCACCTCAAAGGACGTACCGCCCGCTTCAACGACGCCGCCCACGCGCAGCAGCTTCTGGTCGAAGCGGAAGGCGAAGCGCGTTCGCCCGCCAAAGCCGAAGAGCAGGTCCCCAACGGCGGAGAGCGTGGTCGACTTACCCGCCTCGTTCGGACCCAGGATAATCTGAAGGTCGCTGCCGCCTGTGGGGAAGGCGAGGTTGCAGTTCTCGAATCGCCCGTACCGGATCAGGTGGAGCTCGTCGAACCTCATCGCGAACCCCCCGACGTCAGGCGCGATCGCAGAGCCCCCGTGGCGTCCGCGAGGACGGAGGCAAACCGCCCGTTACGCGCGTCGGCGAGTACCTCGGTCTCATGGTCGAGCTCCGCCGGCATCTTGGTCAGAAAGTCCGAGAGGTCGTTCGCGACGGAATCCGCGACGGCGGGATCGGCGGCGAGGCTGCGCAGCAACTCGTCGAAGTCGTCGCTCAGGACCTCAGCCTCGACGACGGGCGCCGTGCCCACGATCACCTTTTCGATCCATAGGGCCTCCGACAGCGGGGCTGCGATCGCGCGAACGCCTTCCCGCCAGGCGTCCCGCTCGTTCAAGATGGCATCGTGCAGGACCGTTTCGCCGAAGAGACGCACGCGCGCCATCAGGGGTCGACCCTCCGCCTCGGATTCTAGAGCGGCGGCAAGGCGAAGCCGGATACGATTGTGGGCGTCCCCGATGTCCGACACACCGGCGAGGTCGACCTCGACCAGCGACCAACGCACGACATCCAAGGCGATGTGCTCGACGCCCAGGACGCGGCCGTCCACGACCGTCACCAAAGCCGCACCCTTCGGGCCGGTCTCCCGGATGTTCCGGCCTTGAAGATTGCCCGGGAAGACAATGTGGGGATCCGTCCGAACCACGTCGAACCGATGCACATGGCCCAGGGCCCAGTAGTCGTAGCCCTTGGCGGCGAGCTCGTCCGGGTGGCAGGGGGAATAGGGTGCGTGTCCGCGCTCCCCGTTCAGCGCGGTGTGCAGCACCCCGATGTTGAACGCGCCGGGCTCGGCCGGCGGATAGGCGGTCGCCAGGTCGCCGCCAGGATCGCGGGTCTTGTAACTCTGGCCATGCAGGATGACCCCGGATCCCGCGTGTCGCACGGACTGGGGCTTGGCGCTGGCGAAGGCTGTCACATTGTCCGGGAGCGGGAGCTGACGCGTCAGATGGGAGTCCGCGTCGTGGTTGCCATAGACCAGGAAGACTTCGATGCCCGCGTCGCGCAGACGGCCCATGGCGCTGCAGAAGTACAGCCCCGTCGAGAAGGCTTCCCAATCGCCGTCGTAGAGGTCGCCGGCGATGACGACGAAGGCGACCTGTTCCTCGATCGCCCGCGCCACCAGGTTGTCCAGGGCGTCGCGAGTCGCCGTGCGCACGAGAGTCGCCGGGACATCGCCATACTGAGAAAGGCCATGCAGAGGGCTGTCCAGGTGGATGTCAGCCGCGTGTAGGAATTTGAAGTCCATGGGCTCCCCCGAGCTGGTCAACCCTACGTTTCCTTCTCAGTCACCGCTACTGGCTCATTTCAAGCGACGCACGGGACTCCGTCGGCCGCCGGATGCCCGCGCCAGGTAGAGGAAGACTGCCGGAGAGGGACGGGGCGACCCTTCGAAGTACGGGTGCGCGGGGGTGGGCGGGGTTTTGACGGGCATCGGCTGCTCCTTTGCGATGCCCGCAAGATCGAAGGCGTCTACGACAGGTTCGGACGCAGCGAAATCTTAGGGCGCACTTTTTAAGCGCTCGCGGACTCCGCGATCGAGGCTGGCCTCCGGTTTATTGTGAAAGCCCGGCGATGATCCCTCGGGTGCAGGAGGATCACCTGGTCGAACCCCTTGAGGTCGACGTGCTGGTGAAGGATGTCGAGGCTCGCCGGGTCGACATCCGGCCCGATATGGTTCGGGAGCAGCAGCCACCACTCCGCATAGCGGTCTCGGCAATGGGCGATCTTGCCGTCCTTTTCGGTGATGCAGAGATTGAGATTGCGGATGATCTCGCTGACCACGAATCCGCCCTCGTCCCGGTCGACGAAGGTCGCGAGCGTGTAGTAGTTGGCCGCGACGCTGTCCCGCCGCTCGATCTCCATCTCAAAGGTCGGCGTGACGCGGATGCGCACGCCGTCTTCGCGAGGCGCCTCCTTGAATGCGGCAAGCACCTTCGGCAGGTGCGCCTTGAAGGCCTTCCAGTCGAGCGGCCGCCAATAGTAGTACGAGACCCACCAGCCACGCCCCTCCGGCGCCGGCCCGAACCGCGGCAAAACCTTTCGCGTCCGGGCCAGGATGGCGGCCTTTGCCGTCTCCAAGCCCGCGTAGGCGCCGCCCGTCTCATGGTTCTGATTGAGCCGGCGGACTTCGACGGCAAGCCGTCGTCCGACCGAGAAGTCCGGCGCCGCGTTGCCGTCCGGCTCGTGCACCACGATGCCGATATTCAGTTCAGTCAGGTATCGCGCCGCCAGGGCTTCCGAGGGATTGAGCTGAGCCAGATGGGGACCTCCCATGGGAGTTCTCGGTAGAGCTCAACGACAACGCGCTCTGGGTCGGCGTCAAGGGCGCGCAGCAATCCACAGCCAAGCTCACATGACGAATTTGTAGCCTCGAGCCAATGTCCGAAATTGGCAGCGGTCCGAATGTCTCCTCATGGCGCAACTCAGACTTGGTGCGGGAGTACCCAGACTGATCTGAAGTGTTCAGAAGGCCGGAAAGGGGCGAACCATCTAAGCTGACGCTAGCTTCTGCCGAACGGCGCCATGCCCCAGCAGCTTTGAGAATTTTCGGAAGTCTCGATTCTGCTTCTGCCATCGGCCGGCGACAATCGCCGGGTGCACCTGAACGCGGCCAGCGAACGCGAGGAGCTGCGCGGTGCTAGCATATTCGCCACTGTTGAACTGTTCCCAGCTCTCGTCAGGAATCAGCGCGACGCGCGCGGTGTCGTCGGCCTCCTTCTCAATGCTCTCGGCGCTGCTGATCTCCAAGTCGTCCAAAATCACCTGTGTTCCGTCCGCGAGATGCGACTTTACGTGAGCAAGCTCGTGGAACAGCGTGAACCAGAAATTGTCGATGCGGTCATGGCGCAGGGTGAGCGCGATGATGGGTGTCCCGTCGGGTCCGCGCATGGCGGCGCCGTCGAGGTGCGTGCCGGGTAGGTGCGGAAGGATCACAGAGGCGATCCCGACGTCAGCAAGCCGCGCGAGCGCCAGAGAGGGCCCATCGGCTTGAACGCTGAGCTTGGCGAGATCGCGCATGAATGTGTAGCTGATCCGCCGGCCGTCATACTTGGCCGATAGCTCCACCTCTCGGGATCGAAGAAGAACTGCGGCGCACCAGGCTTGGATCGCGGCGATATCGGACTTGCCATTGGTCCGTTCGGTCCGCGTCTTGCGAAGCATAGCCATCGCTGGTGCCCCGTCGACCGCACGGCCGAGAAAAGCCGAGAAGGCTTCGTCCGCCGCCATCAGCCCCCAAGCGACGAGTTGCTTCGTGGCCGGGACGGAAAGGGCTTTCGCGGCTTTTTCCTGCGGCTTCGGGTCGGCCTGGATCAGCACGTCGGCCGGAATGCCTAGGTTCCTGTGAAGCGCGCGGATCATGTCGATCGACAGCGGTCGCTCGCCGTTCAGGACCTCGGAGACCCGAGCTCTCGACCCGATAAACGGTTCCAGGTCTCGAGGCTCGAGGCCCTCTTGTTCCATGCGAAATTGAATCGCGGCCAGGGGCGTCGGCGCGGCGATCGGAAAACGGTCGCTTTCGTACCGCTCGATCAGTGAAGCGAGAATCTCAAGCTCGTCGGCTTCGGGGGTACCGAGTTTGGCGTCCATAAGCGCTTCGACACGTTCCAGGCCAGCTTCGTAGTCCGCCTCGGTGCGAATGGGCTTCATCATCATGTCCTGCCTCTCCCCCCGACGGTGGCTGCGTCGATGTCGTCGTACTCGCGATGGGTCCCGATGAACTTCACGAGCACAATTCCCAACCCGTAGTTCAGATGAACCACGAGCCTATGTTTGT
>DASXGQ010000152.1:0-72001 GCA_036488995.1 Caulobacteraceae bacterium | reverse complement strand
ACCCGCTCGCACACCAGCTCGATGTCCCGTGCGTCGTGCGAGGTCAGGACGACGGTCTGCCCCTCGCGCGCGGACTGCTCGCGGATAAAGTCGCGGATCGCCGCCTTGGCCGTGACGTCCAGGCCGATGGTCGGCTCATCGAGGAACAGCAGGTCCGGCCCGTGCAGCAGGGACGCGACGATCTCGCAGCGCATCCTCTGGCCCAGCGACATGCGCCCGGGCGGCTGGTCGAGCAGCCCCGCGACGCCGAACCGCTCGGCCAGCTCGCCCAGCCGTCGGGCGAAGGCGTCGGCAGGTTGGTCGTAGATCCGCCGCAGCAGGGCGAAGGAGTCCCGCGCCGGCAGTTCGGGCCAGAGCTGCGATCGCTGTCCGAAGACGACGCCGATGCGGTAGGCCAGCGCCCGCCGCTCGCGCCAGGGCGTGAAGCCAAGCACTTGGGCCGCGCCGCCCGTGGGCTCGAGGACGCCGGACAGCATCTTCAGCGTGGTCGACTTGCCCGCGCCATTGGGCCCGATGATCGCCACCCGCTCGCCCGCACGGATGTCGAACGAGACGCCGGCGACGGCCGCCAGTTCTGTGTAGTCGGGTTGGAAGAGGCCGCGCAGGCCCCCGAACGCGCCGGTTCGCCGCCTAGGCTGGCGGTAGGTCTTGCGAAGATCGTGGACTGTGACGGCGGGTTTCATGGCGGGGCTCGAAGAGGAGATCTGGACGGGGTTCGGCGTTCACGCAGCCGAGGGCGCTTACCGCTTCACTCGGAAGCGGTTGGCCGTAGGCGGACATGAACCCGTAGGTCCGGATCATCTCAGGGAGTCCCGAGGGTTGAGGGGGGTAACCGTTAGCGGAAAACCGTACGGATAACAATGCGGTTGGGGGAAACGGCTGCGGGATGCGTTTGGCGGCGGAGAGAGCGTGCTTGCGACTAAGGGTGGCGCCGAGAATATCTTTCGTCAGAGATTAAATTGCGTGGCGACGCGTGACATCAGATCATCGACAGTCATGAGCCGGTCGACATTGATGACGTGCAAGTCCTCTTCTTTCGCCTCTCGCTCGACAAGGGTGGTGAACATGTCGTCGCGCCTCAGGAGGTTATCCAAGGCGCGGCTCGGGGCGCTGGTCTTTCCAGCGATGTCCATCAAGCTCCCGCGGCTTGTAAATGCCGCCAGCCGGAACTCTGGCGTTGGGATCAGCCACGCGGCTTGAGCATGAACGCTGAGCAGGGGCTTCACGCGCCGGGGCAGCAGTCTGAAGCCCTCAACGATGATCGGCTGGTCGGCCGGAAAGGCCAGCAGGTCCTCGACTATCAAGCTGAACGCCTCGCCACGGAACCAGTGAAACGTCTCCAGCATGTGTTCAGGCGAGCGGTTAAGCCAGCGCTCATCCATACTCATGCCTTTGAAGGCAGTGAGAAACGGGCAATCTTCCGGCCTGCAACGATTGGCATGGTCCGACATAGCCTCGTCGGTTGAGTAGAGTCGCATGCCGCGCGACGCAGCCAGCTGGCGAGCTACGGTCGACTTCCCGGCGCCGCTGCCGCCGCCGAGCCAATACACGTGCCGAAGTCGATGACTTAGTGATTCACTGCGCAGCGAGGTCGCTTCAGAGCGCACGGGTCGGTTCACAGAGCTGGGCTCAATTCGCCAGGCCCTGCTTCACGTGTTCCGGCGTTCCGTCCGCCTTCTCCCCCTTTACCCCCAACACCCGCGCCAACACCGGATAGACCGCCACATTGTCGAACTCCGGCAGGACGACGCCGGAACGGAACGCCGGGCCGTGGGCGATGAAGATGGCCTTCATCGTCGGCTCGGTCGGCTCATAGCCGTGGTTGCCGTGGAGGCGCGGGTAGCGGGCGAACTGGGCGTGCGTACCGGCCGACCAGCCGGGGTCGGCGAGGCAGAAGATCTCGGGTACGCGCGGGTTGGACCCGTAGTGGAGGCCTGCGGGAATATCCCGGCGCCGCCAGCAGCGCAGGTGTTCGTGCGGCGCCAGAAGGATCCGCTCGGCCTCGGCGCGGTAGTCGGTCTGCGGATCCACGCCGGTCTCTGCGCCGAAGGTCGGGACGGTCACCCGCTTGAGGTCGATCAGGTCGTCCAGCACGACAAGCTTGTCCGGCGAGATTGTCGCCATCCCGTGGTCGGAGACCACGACAATGTTGGTCCGATCATAGATCCCGCGCGCCTTCAGGCCGGCGGTCAGATCACCGATCGCTGCGTCCACCTGGGCGATGGCGGCGTTCACCTGGGCGCTGTCGGGGCCGAACAGATGTCCCTGCAGGTCGACCGGGTCGAAGTGCAGGCGGATGAAAGCGGGGCGCTGGTCGGGCGGCAGGTCGATCCAGGCGAGGACGCCGTCAACCTGCTCCCTCAGCAGGGCGGCGCCGCGCGCCTTCGGTGGCGGGGCCACATAGGTCGTTTTCACGCCGTGGATGACCACGCCGTCGTCGCCCGGCCAGTCGGAGGCCGCGGTCCTGAGGCCGGCGCGCTCGGCGGTGACCCATAGGGGCGTCGCCTGGTCCCACCAGCGCGGGTCGCGGTCGACCGTGTCGCCGTGCGGACCGCCGAACGCCGTACCCGGCTTGGCGGGATCGATGAACTCGTTGTCGACGATCCCGTGATGGTCCGGATAGAGGCCGGTCATCAGGGTGTAGTGGTTGGGGCTCGTCACCGACGGAAACGCCGGCCGCATGGCCTTCGCCCGCACCCCCGTATGGGCCAGGGCGTCGAGATTCGGCGTCAGCCCACGATCCAGATAGTCGGCGCGGAACCCGTCGATGGAGATGACCAGCAGGAGCGGACGCGTTGCAGCCGCCGGCGCGGCGGCGTGCGGCATGGTCTTGGGTGGCGGAGTGAGCGCCATCGTCAGGGCCGCTACCGCCATGAGCGCGGCCGCCCGCCAGCCTCCCCGCATCGTCCCCCTCCACCTTTACTGTGGGAGGCTAGGCGTGATTCCGAACCGGAGCAACTCGGCGGACCGGCCCCGCCGACAGGGCCCGGAGGCGTTCTGGTCGCCGCCTGCGACCTCCCCAGCAATAGCTAGAGCAGGGAACCTGTGGTCGGGGTAGATGGAACCTTGTTATTCGCAATGAGTTGCAGAAATGTGAGGAAACCCAAAGAGATGAGAGTGATAATCGTTACCGGAAAAACACACAGATAACAAAGACAATTCTGGAAAAGCGGAAGCATGATCGCCTCTTGAACTACCTTCAGTGAGGATAATGATCTAGATAAACTCATAAAATGTGCTATTATATCAATTGGGAGCGGACTGTGTCCCCAGCCCAACGCGTTCAAACGCTCCTTGTTGGGAAGTAGCTTTCCGAAGGAAATAGCTGATGTCCGTAAAGACCCCGAAAGAACTATTCGTCAAGATGTTGAGCGATGTCCGTCAACGTACCGAGAAGACGACGAAGATCTATGAGGAACTGGTTGTGGCCGCTCAGGACAAGAATATCAAAGAAGCTCTGCAATCTCGCGCCTTTCTTCAAGATAAGATCCTCAATTCACTGGACAGGTGCTTCGATCTTATCGGCGAGAAACCCGTCGCGCTGAACAATCGCCTGCACGAGGTGTTCGTGGAGGACTTCCGGCGCGAACTGGCGGAAATTCAGGGGCCGGCGGCCAAGGCCATTTTTGTCCTGGTCAAGGCCAACCACCTGATGCACCTGCGCAACGCCGAATACCTCGCGCTGATCGCGATGGCTGACGTTTCGGGTCACCTCGGCGTCGGCGTGCTTCTCGAGAGCTGTCTGGCCGACGAACTCACCTTCGTCGAGCGAACCCGCCGCTTGATCCGCCACGCCATCGAGAGCCAGCACGAGATCAAGCTGGCGGCATAAAAGCCAGCCAAGCTCAGATGCTTCTATGTGTCTGGGCTTGGCGACGGCGTCTTTTCAGGGGTGCGGATTCTGTTCGCACCCCTGCTTTTCGGCGAGACCCTCGCGCTCTGGCTGTTCCTCTCGAAGTATGATCGGTCTACTCTCCAGTATTCATGCGTCGCATCGCGACCATGAGTGTTTCACGGAGAGGTAGGAAAGTGCAGATTGGTCTCATCGGTGGGATCGGCCCCGCCGCCACCGATTTTTACTATCGTCGATTGATTTCAACTTTCTCCAACGACAAGGCGCCGCTGGAAGTGACGATCGTTCATGCTGATGCGCCAACGCTGCTTGGGAACCTCGCGAGCAACGACGTCGCGTCCCAGGTCGCAATCTATATGAAGCTGACCAACCGTCTTGCTGCGGCCGGTGCGGGCTGCGTCGCGGTCACGTCTATCGCTGGGCACTTCTGCATCGATGCGTTCAAGGCGTCGTCCCCTCTGCGTGTGGTCGACCTGATTTCAGAGGTCAACAGGGCGATAGAAGAGAGCGGTTATAAGCGGATCGGTATTCTGGGTACGCGCACCGTCATGGAGACGCGATTCTATGGAGCCATCTCCGGGGCGGCGATCATCCCTCCCGGCGACCGTGATCTGGATGACGTGCACCAGGCCTATGCGACGATGGCGACGTCCGGTGTCGTGACAGATGCTCAGCGGGAGGTCTTCGTCGGAGCCAGCCAAAGGTTGCTGAAAGACGCCGGCGCCGAGGCGATCATGCTCGGGGGCACCGACCTGGCGCTGGTCTTCGCCGAACGGGATGCCCCCTTCCCGATCATCGACTGCGCCGCCATCCACGCCGACGCTATCACGAGATTCGCCACCTCCTGAGGTGGCCGTGAGGTCTAGGCCGCCGCCTGCAGGCGCTCCAGCAGCATCGGCTGCAGCACGCTGTTGCCGACGCAGATTGAGCCCTTGGTGAGCATGTCCTGGCCGCCATCGGCGTCGGTGACCACGCCACCCGCCTCGAGCACCAGCAGGATGCCCGCCGCCATGTCCCAGGGCGAGAGATCGCGCTCCCAGAAGCCGTCGAAGCGGCCGGCGGCGACCCAGGCGCAGTCGAGGGCGGCGGCGCCGAAACGGCGCACGCCGGCGACGCGCTGGGAGATCTGGTGCAGCTCCTTGAGGAACCGGCCGTGCTGGCCGTGGCCCATGAAGGGGATGCCGGTCGCGAAGACCGCCTCGTCCATCCGCGTGCGGGCGGCCACGCGGATGCGTTTGTCGTTGAGGAAGGCGCCCTTGCCGCGCTCGGCCCAGAACTGGTCGCCGTTCGCCGGATTGTAGGTGAGGGCGGCGACGATCTGGCCTTCCCGCTGCAGGGCGATGTTGATCGCGAAGTGCGGCATGGCGTGGAGGAAGTTGGTCGTGCCATCGAGCGGGTCGACGATCCAGGTGTGGGTCTTGTCGGTGCCCTCGACGAGGCCGCGCTCCTCGCCCAGGAAGCCGTAACCGGGTCGGGCCTTGGTCAGCTCCTCCATCAGGGTCTGCTCGGCCTTCAGGTCGGCGGCGGAGACGAAGTCCGCGGCGCCCTTCTTCGACACCTGCAGCTCGGCCACCTCGCCAAAGTCGCGGGCGAGCGCGCGCCCGGCCTTTCGCGCGGCGTCTGTCATCACACGGATGAGCGCGCTGGCGGCGGCGACCATCAGCGGGCCCCTGCGCAGGCGTGGCTGGAGGCGAGAACGAGCACCAATTCCCCGGAAACAACGCGCCAGTCCATCCAGCGCCGGCGGTCCTTACCCCGCGCGCGCCTCGGGACTCAAGGCGCGTGGATAATCACCGCGACCCCGGGTCGGAACGCGGGCTTAACCACGGAGGCACGGAGGACACGGAGGGGCACGGAGGTTGAAACCGCTCTGAGGACCGGGACGCGGCGAAGCTGAATCGCCGGCCTCTGGCCGGCATTAAGACAGGCGGAGCACCGGCATTTCGCTGTCTATCTCCTCCGTGCTCCTCCGTGTCCTCCGTGCCTCCGTGGTTTCAAAGCGCGTCGCCGCGCCCCGGGCTGCGCCGGTGTTCCCCTCTCTTCACCCCACCGCCGACCTCGCCGCCAAGCCCGCGGCGATTTCACGGTTGAAGGCTTCGACGGCGGCGGCGGGGCCGGCGGGGTGGGTCCAGACGCCGGAGGAGACGGCGAGGAAGTCGGCGCCGGCGGTGACGAGCGGGCGGCAGTTGTCGACGGTGATGCCGCCGATCGCCACGCAGGGCGTCAGCATGCTCTCCTGCCAGATCTCGAGGATCTCCAGGTCCGGCCGGTGGAAGGTCTCCTTGGTCGAGGTGGGGAAGAAGGCGCCGAAGGCGACGTAGTCTGCGCCCGCCTCGGCGGCGGTCATGGCGAGGTCGCGGCTGTCGTGGCAGGTCACGCCGACCGTGCGGCCCGGACCGAGCGCCTTGCGCGCCACCGCATAGGGGGCGTCGCTCTGGCCGACGTGGACGCCGTCGCAGCCCAGGCGCGCGGCGAGGTCGGGACGGTCGTTCAGGATCACCGCCACGTCGTGCGACCAGGCGATGGGGGCGAGCACGCGCACCGCAGCCTCGATCGCCTCGTCAGGCGCGTCCTTCAGGCGGATCTGCAGGGCGCCCACGTCACCCGCCTCCAGGGCGCTGAACAGGGTTCGGGCGAAAGCCGATGGATCGGGCAAGGTGGCGGGAGTGATCAGATAGAGACGACAGTCGAGGGGCATGGGCCCCTTATGCGCCGCCTGCCGCCTCCTGCGGTAGGGCTTGCGCGAGGGCGGCGCGCTCGATCGACCAGTCGAGGGGCTCGACCTTGCGGATCAGCACGGCCCAGCCGATTGCGCCGGCCAGGGCGATGACGGCGGAGAGGACGAAGGCCGAGGTGAAATCGCCGGTGCGGTCGACGAGCCAGCCGGTGATCACCGGGCCCACCATGCCGGCGGCGTTACCGGCGAGGTTCTGGGCTCCGATCCACTTGGGGGTCGCCCAGGGGCCGGCCAGGGTCTGACCGATGGCGAAGATCCCCGCAACGTTGAAGCCCATGCCGATCGCGGCGAGGAACAGTCCGGCGACCGATACGCGCGGGTCGGCGACAGCGCCGATGATGAGGCCCACGGCTATCGTCAGGTGGCACGCCGCAGCCGCGGTCTTGCGCACCGAATTGGGGCTCGCGCCGCCGCGGATCCGCACGTCGGTCAACCAGCCGGCCAGGGCGTTGGAAGCGGCGTACGCGACATAGATGAGCCCGCCGATCTCGGCCATTGCCGAAACCGAATAGCCACGCGCCTTAACGAGGTAGAGCGGCATCCAGGAGAGCACGAAGTACGTGGCCCAGTTGGCCGAGAAGTGGCCGAGGTAGGCGCCCCAGGCGTCGCGCCGCTTCAGCAGCGACAGGTAGGAGGGGCCGCGTCCCGGCGGCGCAGCTGCCGCGGCGCGCGAGAGATGGCGCGTCCTGACCAGCCAGGGAACCAGCCAGAGCAACGAGACGAGCCCGAACATGAGGAACACGTTGCGCCAGCCGACCTTGGCCATCAGCAATCCGCCGGCGAAGGTGCCGAAGGCCGGCCCCAGCGACAGGCCCAGCCCGATCATGCCGTTGGCCACGCCCAGGCGATCCTGCGGCAGGTGGCGGGCGAGCAGGGTGGAGGAGGCGGGGAAGGCGGCGCTCTCGCCGAGGCCCAGCGCGAGACGCAGCGCGATCAGTGCGGCGAATCCGCCGGCTAACCCCGTGAGCGCGGTGGCCAGCGACCATATGCCCAACCCAAGGGCCAGGGTGCGATAGGCGTCGATCCGTTCGATCAGCCATCCGGCCAGAAGCTGGCAGGGCGTGTAGGTCCAGAAGAAGGCCGCGATCAGGACGCCCACCTGGCTCGCAGAGAGATGCAGGGCGTCTTTTATGAGCGGCGCGGCCGTGGCCACGTTGCCCCGGTCGACGTAGTTGATGAACACGGCCAGGGCGAGAAGCCCGACCACGCCCCATCCAAAACGGCCGGCGCTCGTCTGCCCCACGCCCTTCCCTTTTTGACCTTTTTCTCTGTCATAAGGGGGCGATGCGCCGGCTCTGTCCAGCCGCGATCTGTGTGCAACCTGCGCCGTAGGCGTTAAGTCTCCCGAGTCGATCTTGTGAAAAAGGGAATCCGTGGCTGAACCATTGTCCCCGTCGGCGCCTCTCGAGGCTGAACCCGATCCGTACGCCGTCCTCGGCGTGTCGCCGGACGCCGAGGACGTCGTGATCCGCGCCGCCTATCGGGCGCTACTGCACAAGTACACGACGCCAGGGCGCATTCCGGAGGATCCGGTGGGCGACGATGCGCGCACGCGCGCGGTGCAGGGCGCCTATGAGCTGCTCAAGGATCCGGAGATCCGCAGGGCCTACGACCAGCACCGCCGCGAGCAGGCCCAGGCTGCCGCCCAGGTTGCTGCTCGGGCTGCCGCCCAGGCTGCGACGAGAGCCGCTCCCGCCGCAGAGCCTCTGGTGCTGAACCCGGGCGGCGGCGCCCGGAGGGCTCGGTCCCAGGCCAGGCCTCGCCGGCGATCCGCGGCGCCCCTGTTCGTCTTGCTCCTGTTGGTCGTCGCGCTGGGCGCCGCGGGTCTCGTGATCGAGCGAAAAGGACTACCCTCGTTCTCATTCAACGAGGCCGCTTCGTCCGGCGGTCCGGCGGCCGCCGCGGCGCCGCCGCCGGAGAAACCGGCCATCGAGGCGAACGTCCCCACGCGACCCCTGCCTTGCTACGTGGACGGACACTCCGTCGGAAACATGCCCCTGAAGGTCTGCGCGGCGCGCAACGGAGTCGCCACGGGTCAGCTCGAGGTGGGGCTGAACGGGCCGCCGAAACAGACCGGAGCGACCGCCCCGCCTCCCCGCCCGGAGACCGCGGCGCCGCCGCCCGCGGCCCGGCCTCCTGCGCGGGCGCCCCGCAGCGCCGCCGTCGCGAGCGCTGAGACGCCTAGGGTCGCGCCGCCCGATAGTCCGCCGAGCGCCAACGTCTTGCCGCTGCAGCCCCCGGACGTCGACCAGTCTATGGCGACCGTGCGCGCGTTCTACGAGGCGCTGGGCGACGACGACGGCCCGCGCGCCGCCTCGCTCGTCGAACCGGAGAGGCGCACGACGGGACCGCTCTCGGCCCAGCGCATCACTCGCTTCTACAGCTCGCTGCGATCGCCGCTGAAGCTGACGAGCATCTATCCCCTCGATCCTTCGACCATCTTCGTCCGCTACCAGTTCGTCACCACGGACGGCCGGACCTGCACGGGGGCCGCCAATGTCGCCACGATGCGGCGAAACGATCAGGTCCTGATCCGGGGAATCCGCGCCTATAGCGGCTGCTGATTCCGCGCGAAAATCGAGGGCGCAGCCCAACGAATCGATAGTCAAGCCTCGGTTTTGACGTACAATGTCACGCGCGACATCAATGAGTGGGGCGTCGCCCCGAGGGGGTGTCAGGTGTGTGAGTGGCTCGCCGCGGCGATAGGCTTCGCCGCCAGACGCGAAAAGCCATGATCGCCGACGCCTACGCCATCCTGGGGGTTTCCCCTGAGTCGGAAGATGTCGTGGTCCGCGCCGCCTACCGGGCGCTCATGCAGAAATACACCAGCCTGACCCGGCTCGACGCGCCGGACGACGATGAGCGCGCGCGGGAGATCCAGGCCGCTTACGATTGGGTGGCAGCCGCCCGCCGCGCCGCCGCGGCCGTCCGGCCGTTTCCAAAGCTGGTCGTCGTGGAGCCGGATCCGCCGCCGAGCCCGCTCCTTGCCAGGCCTCCGCCTGCGTTCGCTCCCGCGGCCATGGCGGACGTCGTAACCCCGCCGGTCGCCAACGATGAGACAGAATCGAAACCAGGCGCTGCGACTCGACTGCCGGGGCGGTCCGCCGCGTGGATCGCCGCCTTAGGCGCGCTCGCCCTCTGCGGATCGGTCGCGGCGACGTTCTGGACGCCCTCGCACCTGGGAACAGGCGCGCAGCGCCCCCCGGTCGCCGCCAGGCTGAAGGTCAAGCTGCTGCAACGAGCTCGGCCCGCCATGTCCCTGGCCAAGCCCTTGCCTTGTTTCGTCGACGGCCGCCCGGTGGGTGATCTGCGCCTGGGCGACTGCGCGGCCCGCAATGGCGTGGCGAGCGGGTCGATCGAGTCCTCCGCGGCGCCCGCGGCCCCCATCACGCCGAGCCTCGCCCTGCCGCCGCCCGCTGCGCCGAAACCCCTGGCGCCGCCGGCCGCGCCGGCGCCCATGAACCCAACCGTCCACGTCCCATCCGCGGTCGTGGCGGTTCGATCTGCAGCGATCGCGCACGCCCCCTCTGCGCCTGCGCCGGCCCGCGCCGTTGCGCTCGCTCACGCTGTGAGGCCGAGCCCTGCCGCCCATCACCCCGAGCCGGTCAAGTTGGCGGTTCGGGCGCCAAAGCCCATAGCCGCCCCGCCGCGCGCGCGACCTCAGAAGAGCGTAGAACTCGCGCAAGGCGCCCGGCGGGTGGAGGACAAGCCGCGACGCGAGAGCCCGCCGGTCTGGCGGGAAGCCGCCGCTGCGACCCGGCGCATTCTGGCGGCCGCGCTGAAAGGCGGGCCCGAGCGCTCGGAACTGGGCGATCAGGTCGCCGCCGCCACGCCACCCCCTGCGCCACGGCCCGTGCCAGCCAAGCACGTTCACGAGCCGGCCAGCGCGCCGCCCGCTCGCCTGGAAGTCGCCAGGGCGTCGAGCCCGACGCCCGCGGAGCCCGCTGCGACTGCAGTCGTCCCCCGCGTCGGGCCGCGCGAATCCCTGGCCGTCACGCGCGAGTTCTACCAGGCGCTGGCGGAGGGCGACGGCGACCGGGCCGTCTCGCTCGTCGTCCCCGAAGCACGCGACCAGGGTCCCCTGTCGGCGGAGCGGATCTGGCGCTTCTCTTCCGGAGTGCGGGCGCCCATCCGGCTGACCAGCATCCGGGCGATCGACGACCGCACGGTGTTTGTCCGCTATCAGTATGTCTCGCCGTCGAACCGGCTGTGCGACGGGACCGCCGACGTGGCCACCGCGCCCCGTGGCGGCCAGACGATGATCTCAGGCGTCCACGCGACCTACGACTGCCACGGCGGTTAGAGCGGTGTTCTACTCAGCCGCCTGGAGCGCGCGGGCGAACTTGGGTGAGAGCTCGCCCGAGGCATAGCGCTTGGCCATGTCGGAGAGCGGCGCCGGCTTGATCTTGTCCGCCCAGCCGGCCGTGCCGAATTCGTTGAAACGCTGCTCGCAGACCTTCTGCATCGCCTCGCGGGCGGGCTTCAGATACTTGCGCGGGTCGAATTCCTTGCGGTCTTCCGCCAGGACTTTGCGGATGGCGCCGGTCATGGCCATCCGGCAGTCGGTGTCGATATTGATCTTGCGCACGCCGTGGCGGATGCCGCGCTGGATCTCCTCCACCGGCACGCCCCAGGTCTGCGGCATCTCCCCGCCGTAGCGGTTGATGATCTCCTGCAGGTCCTGCGGCACGGAGGAGGATCCGTGCATGACGAGGTGCGTGTCGGGCAGGCGGCGGTGGATCTCCTCGATCACGCCCATGGCGAGGACCGCCCCGTCGGGCTTGCGGCTGAACTTATAGGCTCCGTGGCTGGTGCCCATGGCGATGGCCAGGGCGTCGACCTCGGTGGCGCGGACGAAGTCCACCGCCTGATCCGGGTCGGTCAGCAGCTGGTCGTGCGACAGCTTGCCTTCCGCACCGTGGCCGTCCTCCTTGTCGCCCATGCCGGTCTCGAGGCTGCCCAGCACGCCCAGCTCGCCCTCGACCGACGCGCCGACCCAGTGGGCCATGTCCACGACGGCGCGGGTGACGCGGACATTGTAGTCGTAGGGGGCAGGGGTCTTGGCGTCGGCCATCAGCGAGCCGTCCATCATCACGCTGGTGAAGCCGTGCTGGATGGCCGTGGCGCAGGTGGCTTCGCTGTTGCCGTGGTCCTGGTGCATGCACACCGGGATCTCGGGGAACAGTTCGATGTAGCCCTCGATGAGCTTGGCCAGGACAATGTCGTTGGCGTACTGGCGCGCGCCCCGGCTGGCCTGGATGATCACCGGCGAATTGGTGATCCGCGCGGCTTCCATGATCGCCAGGCCCTGTTCCATATTGTTGATATTGAAGGCTGGCACCCCGTAACCATGCTCTGCGGCATGATCGAGAAGCTGTCGAAGCGTAATTCGCGCCATTTTCCTATCACCCGTCCCTGAATTTCATCCCCTGAAGTCGCAGAATACTGCGTCACTTCAGTGTTGCAAAGCTTGCACCCCTGGCAGCGTCTTGCCCTCCATCCACTCCAGAAAGGCGCCCCCCGCAGTCGACACGAATGTCATGTCTCCCGCGACACCGGCGTGGTTGAGGGCGGCCACTGTGTCTCCTCCGCCCGCCACAGCGATAAGCTTGCTCGCCTTCGCAAGTTCCGCAGCATGACGCGCGGCGGCGTTGGTCGCCGCATCAAATGGAGGGACCTCGAACACGCCGAGCGGGCCGTTCCAGATCAAGGTCCTGGCGCGGTCCATCGCCGCGACCAGCCGCTCGACCGTTCGCGGGCCGGCGTCGAGGATCTTCTCGCTTGGGCCGATCTCTCCCAGAGCGCGCACATGGGAATCCGCTCCAGGCTTCACCTCGTCGGCGACGACCACGTCGAGCGGAAGCAGCAGTTCGCATCCGGATCGGGCCGCGCGGGCCCGGATCTGGCGCGCCGTGTCGGCCATCTCCTTCTCGCAGAGCGATCCTCCGACATCGACGCCGTCGGCGAAGAGGAAGGTGTTGGCCATGCCCCCGCCGATGGCCAGCATGTCCAGCTTGGTCACCAGGTTGTCGAGCAGCTCGAGCTTGGTGGAGACCTTCGATCCCCCGACGATCCCCAGGACCGGCCGCTTCGGATCGCCCAGCGCCGCCTGCAGGGCCTCCAGCTCGCGCGCCATCGCCTCGCCGCAGTAGCTGGGGACGAGGCGCGCCACCGCTTCGGTCGAGGCGTGGGCCCGGTGCGCGGCCGAGAAGGCGTCGTTGACGTAGATGTCGGCGTTGGCGGCGAGGTCACGGGCGAAGTCTGCGTCGTTGGCCTCCTCGCCGCCGTGGAAGCGCACGTTCTCCAGCAGCAGCACGTCGCCAGGGCGGGCGGCATCGAGCGCCTGCCGGACAGGCTCGCCCACGCAGTCGTCGACGAAGGTGACGGGCCGACCGAGCAGCTCGGCCAGCCGCGTCGCCACAGGCTGCAGGCTCATCTCCGGCACGCGCTTGCCCTTGGGGCGGTCGAAATGCGCCAGCAGCGCGACCTTGGCCCCACCGTCGCGAAGGCGATCGAGGGTGGGCAGGGCGGCGAGGAGCCGGGTGTCGTCGGTCACCCGTCCCGCGCTCATGGGCACGTTGAAGTCGACCCGCACCAGGGCGCGCGCGCCCGAGAGCTTGGCTTCGTCGAGGCTGCGCCAGCCCATGGTCTTCCCCCGAAGTTGTGGCGCCGGAGTCAGCCGGCCGCCGCGAGCGCGAGGGCGGTTTCGGCCATCCGCGTCGAAAAGCCCCACTCGTTGTCGTACCAGGCGAGGACCCTGGCCAGGGTCCCGTCGACCACCTGCGTCTGGGGCAGGGCTACGGTCGAGGACGCGTCGACATGGTTCATGTCGATAGAGACCACCGGGTCGCTGGTGACCTGCAGGATGCCGCGGAGCGGTCCCTGCTCGGCGGCGCGGCTCATCGCCTCGTTGATCTCCGCCGGAGTGACCTTCCGGCCGGTGACGACCTTCAGGTCGACCACGGAAACATTGGGCGAGGGCACGCGGATCGAGGAGCCGTCGAGCTTGCCGGCCAGCTCCGGCAGCACCAGGCCCAGGGCTTTCGCCGCGCCGGTGGAGGTCGGGATCATGGACATGCCGGCGGCGCGGCCGCGGTAGGGGTCCTTATGCAGAGTGTCGAGCGTGGGCTGATCGCCGGTGTAGGCGTGGATGGTGGTCATGTAGCCGCGCTCGATGCCGGCGAGATCGAGAAGGATCTTCGCCACCGGGGCGAGGCAGTTGGTCGTGCACGAGCCGTTCGAGACGACAAGATCCTGAGCCGTGAGCGTGCCTTGGTTCACGCCCATGACGATCGTTTTGTCGGCCCCGTCGCACGGCGCGGAGACCAGCACCTTGCGTGCGCCGGCGGCGAGGTGGGCGCTCGCCTTCTCCTTGGAGGTGAAGAGGCCGGTGCACTCGAGTGCGACATCAACACCCAGCTCTTTGTGGGGCAACTGCGACGGATCGCGTAGGGCCGTCACCTTGATCTTCCCGAGACCGACGTCCAGGCTATCGGCTTCGACGGAGACGACCTGGGGGAACCGTCCGTGGACAGAGTCGTAGCGGAGAAGGTGGGCGTTCGCCTCGACCGAGCCGAGATCGTTGATCGCCACTACCTCGATATCGCGGCGTCCATGCTCGACAATGGAGCGAAGAACCAGACGGCCGATCCGGCCAAAGCCGTTGATCGCGACGCGGACGGGCATGAAATCGTGTTTCCTTTAATTTCGACTGCGCGGCTTTTGCGGGCGCTGACCGGTGAGGTCAAGCCGTGCGCCGGACCATCCGCGGCCTGAGAATCCAGTAAAACGGGGATGACATTGGACGCAGCATTGGGGAGCGCCATCCAGGTGGCTGGCTGGCGGCTGGAGCGCGCTTTGTCACGGCTCGAGGGGCGGATCGCCCGTCGACTGGCGGGCGCGGAGGCCAAGGCGGAGGATCACGAGCGCCTGGCGGCCGAGCTGCGGGCGACGCGGACGCGCGCCCAGGATCTCGAGGTGGCGGGCGCCGCCGCCGCCGCGGCGCTGGACCGCGCGATCAACCAGATCAACGAGGTGCTCGCCGAGCAGGGCGCCAGAGCCTGATGTCGATCGTCAAGCTGAAGATCGCCGGCCGCACCTACGACATCGGCTGCGAGGACGGCCACGAGGCCCAGCTCCGCTCGCTCGGCGAATTCGTCGACGCCAAGGTGCTCCAGGTCAACGCGAAGAGCGGGTCCGGCGAAACCCGCAGGATCCTGCTGGCGGCCCTCATGCTGGCGGACGAACTCTCCCATGCGCTCGCCCGGGCGAGCGCGGCGGAAGAGGCGGCCGCGAAGCTGGGAACCGACCTCGTCAACCTGGAAACCCAGGCCGGGGAGATCCTCGCCTCCGCCGCCAAACGCATCGATGAGATCGGAGCGGACTGGGAGTGAGCTCGTCCGCCTTGAGAGACGCCCTCGCCGCCCCTAAGTTGGCTGCCGGCGGGTCTTGCTGCGTCTCGCGTCGAAGGCATCACATCACGGGGACCGTAATCATCTCGATAGGGAGCTGTCCCTGGCCAGGACCGTGGTCTTGGCCAAACGGCGCCCACCTGGTTTTGCCAGGTCCGAGGGGATTGAACACGCCTTCACGGCTTCGCGGCGCCGCCACCTTTGTTTCTGTTTTACCCGCATCCGCATGAGCCTGACCAAGTCCAGCCTGCGGCGTCAGGCGCGGACTTTCAGGGCCGAGCTGGCCCGCGCCGCCCCTGACGCCGGCGAGCGCGCTGCGGCCAATCTGCCGGAGGCCGTCGTCGCGGGCGCGCGCAACGCTTCGATCTACCTGCCGATGCGCTTCGAGATCGACCCCGAGCCCATCGCCCGGCGCCTCCGCGCTGCGGGAGTCGGCATCCTCCTTCCCGTCGTCGTCGCGAGGGACGGCGCCCTGGCCTTCCGTGCGGAGGGAGGGCACCTCGCGCTGGACGCGGCGGGTCTTCCGGCCCCTGGCCCCGGGGACGCCGAGCGCGATCCCGACCTCGTGATCCTGCCTCTGCTTGCTTTCGACGCGGACGGCTATCGATTGGGCTGGGGCGGCGGTTATTACGACCGAACCCTTCGGGGTCTGCGGGGGCGTCGGCGCGTGCTTGCGGTGGGATTGGCCTTCGCGGGGCAGAAGGTCGAAAAGGTCCCCCGCGAGGCGCACGATCAGAGGCTCGATGCGGTCGTCACGGAATTGGGCTGGTGTGAATTTTCATGGTAAGGACTATTGATGAATATCGCTTTTTTCGGGGACGTGGTCGGCCGCGCTGGCCGTGACGGCCTCGCGGAGCACCTTCCGGGCCTTCGTCGCCGCCTCTCGCTCGATTTCGTGATCGTCAATGCAGAGAACGCCGCGGCCGGCTTCGGCGTCACCGAGGCCACGGCGCGCGAGCTGTTCGACGCCGGCGCCGACTGCCTGACCCTGGGCAACCACTCCTGGGACCAGAAGGAGGCCCTGACCTACATCGTGCGCGAACCCCGGCTGATCCGGCCGCTGAACTATCCGGCGATGTCCAAGGCCCCCGGCCGCGGAGCGCAGCTCTTCGAGGCGCCGGGCGGGCGGCGGGTGCTGGTCATCAATCTTCTCGGCCGGGTGCACATGGACGCCCTGGACGATCCGTTCGCCGCCGTGGACGCCGAGCTGGCGGCCTGTCCCCTGGGCGAGGCGGCCGACGCGGTGGTGGTGGACATGCACGCCGAGGCAACCTCCGAGAAGATGGCGATGGGCCACTTCTGCGACGGCCGCGCAAGCCTGGTGGTGGGCACCCACACCCATGTCCCCACCGCCGACGCCCAGATCCTCGAGCAGGGAACCGCATACCAGACGGATGCAGGCGCCTGCGCCGACTACGACAGCGTGATCGGCAACCACAAGGAAGAGCCCCTGCGCCGCTTCACCACCCGCATCAGCGGCGGTCGCTACAAGCCCGCTGAAGGCCCGGCGACTGTCTGCGGGGTGTTCGTCGAGACCGATCCGACCACCGGCCTCGCCCAGCGCATCGAACCGATCCGCATCGGCGGCCGCCTGACCCAGACCATCCCCACAGTGAGGGCCGCCCAGCCGGCGTGATTTGGATCCTCCCCCATGAAGCGAAGCGAATGGGGGAGGGGGACCGCGAAGCGGTGGAGGGGGCGGGGTTCCCGACCAACTTCCGCTGCGATCGTTCCGCCATCGGCCCAAACGCCCGAGCTGCGGCCGCCCCCTCCATCACCTTCGGCGGTCCCCCTCCCCCGCTTCGCGGTGGAGGATCCAAAGCGGCGCACATTCACCCGACTGTCACGCTTCCGTAGTGGAGCGCGGCTATGGCCCTCCGACTTTCGCCGCGGAGTCCGACGTCTATGACCGCCCAGTTCCTCACCCGTCGCGCGGCCTTCCAGGGCCTTGGCGTTGCGCTCGCCGCCCCGGCGTTCGCGGCCTTCGCCCAATCGACCGGCAAGAGCCTCAACTTCCTCGCCGTCGGAGACTGGGGGCGCGAGGGCGCCTTCCACCAGGCGGAGGTGGCTGCACGCATGGGGGAAACGGCGAGCGCCCTGAAGGCGCGGTTCGTCATTTCGGTGGGTGACAACTTCTATGAGGACGGCGTCGCCAGCGCCGAGGATCCGCAGTGGAAGACCTCGTTCGAGGACGTCTATTCGGCCCCGTCCCTGCAGGTCCCCTGGCACGCCATCCTCGGCAACCACGACTATCACGGCAACGCCCAGGCCCAGATCGACTACAGCGCCCGCAGCCGCCGCTGGCGGCTTCCCGCGCGCTGGCGGACCCTCTCCGAGACCACGCCCGACGGCGCCCGCGTCGATTTCTTCCTGATCGACACCTCGCCCTTCATCTCCGGCTACTACGCGGACGGGGCGAAGAAGGTGAAGGTCGCCGGCGAGGACACCGCGGCCCAGCTCGCCTGGCTGGACAAGGCCCTGGGGACCTCAAAGGCCGACTGGAAGATCGTCGTCGGCCACCATCCCGTCTGGCCGCTGCGCGAGGACGGCGGGGAGGACGGCGGAGCCGCCAAGGACATGCAGGCCAAGGTCGACCCGATCCTGCGCGCCCACCGCGTCCCGCTCTACATGAACGGCCACGACCACGATCTGCAGCACGTTGAGAAGGCGGGCACCCACTACGTTTGCACCGGCGCCGGCTCGAAGACCCGCAAGGCCTGCGAAACCGACGGCGGCGACTTCTGTTCGGTGGAGTCCGGCTTCATCGCCTGCTCGGTCGACCGGTCGGCGATCCGCATCGCCTACCGCGACTTCCAGGGCGCCACCCTGCACGTGGTGGATATCCCGCGGCCTGTCTGACGCCCATTTTTTCTTCCGTCATGGCCGGCCATGACAGCGATAACTGGCGAAGCTCCCTACTCCTCCCGCCGCACGATCAGCCGGTCGACCTCCAGCGTCCTGATCCGCATGCGGCCGATGGCGACCGAGCCGATCGCCAGGGCGCCGATGGCCAGCGCACCCATCGCGAGGGCGCCCACAAGGGTCGCGCCCACGAGCGCGCCACTGACCGTCGGGCCCTGAACGAGCCGATTGTTCGGCTGCCACTGGACGATCGGTTCGGGCAGGGTCTCGGGCTCCAGTGGATCGGTTTCGACGGACATAAAGAGCTCCTGGGCCAGACGATTCTTTGCGCCGGGCGGGCGGCGGCGCTAAACACGCCGCTCCTTTTACCCAAGCCTTGCACCAAACGATGGCCGGCCACTCCAAGTTCAAGAATATCCAGTTCCGCAAGGGCAAGCAGGACGCCCTGCGCTCGAAGCTGTTCTCCAAGCTCTCGCGAGACATCACCCTGGCGGCCAAGCAGGGCGTGCCCGATCCTTCGGCCAACGCCCGCCTGCGCCTGGCGATCGCCAACGACAAGGCCGAGTCTATGCCCAAGGACAACATCGACCGGGCGATCAAGAAGGGGCAGGCCGGCGACGCCGACACCATGGAAGAGATCCGCTACGAGGGCTTCGGCCCCGGCGGCGTGGGGATCATCGTCGAGGTGCTGACCGACAACCGCAACCGCGCTGCGGCCAATGTGCGCTCCCTGTTCGGCAAGAACGGCGGCAATCTTGGCGAGACGGGCTCTGTCGCCTTCATGTTCGAGCGCCTGGGCCGGATCATCTACCCGACCGCCGCCGGTTCCGAAGACCAGATCATGGAGGCCGCCATCGACGCGGGCGCGGAGGACGCGGAGAGCGATCCGGAAGACGGCCACGTCATCTACACGGCCTTCGAGGACCTTGGGTCGGTGGCCGAAGCGCTCGAAGCCTCGCTCGGGGCTGCCAAGTCAACGGCCATCGTCTGGCGCGCAAAGACCGACACGCCCGTCTCCGAAGACGACGCGCCCACCGTGCTCAAGCTGATCGACGCGCTCGAGGACGACGACGACGTCCAGAACGTCTGGACCAACGCCGACATCGACGAGGCGGTGGTGGCCAAGCTTAGCGCCTGACCCGAGCACGCCAGGCCTCGCGGGTCTGGCCCCAGGCTTCCGACGGCCACGTTTCCAGCGGCGCGGGGAGATTCACCGGCCCCAGCAGGCCCGATCCCACGCGGCGCGCCACCGCCTGGGACGGCGTGTTCTCCGGGTGGATGATGTGGATCACCCTGTCCCAGCCGAGGGTGTCGAAGGCGAAATCAAGGGCGGCCGTCGCGGCCTCGACCGCAAAGCCGCGCCCGCCATGGCTGCGCAGGATCCCCCAGCCGACCTCGGGTCCCGGCCAGCCCTCCGGAAACCACGGGCCGACGCGCCCGATCCACGCGCCGCTCGCCTTCTCGATCACCGAGAAATAGCTGAAGCCCTGGATCAGCCACGCTCCGCTGATGGTGAGCATGTTGCGCCACGCCGCGGCCCTCGGCAGCTCGCCGCCGAGGAAGCGCATGGAGACCGGGTCGGCGCAGAACTCCGCCCAGCCGTCGAAATCCTGCGCCTCAGGCCGGCGCAAGATCAGTCTTTCGGTTTCGAGGATCGGCGAGTCCATGGCGTGAGCTTTGGCGGTCGTGGCGTCATCCGGCAAGGTCGCCCCGCCTCGACCACTCCTCGGCGAGCACCGCGTAGACGTAGGTGTCGCGCCACTCGCCGCGGACCAGACGGTCTTTCCGCAGCAGGCCTTCGCGCCGCATCCCGAGCTTCTCCATCACGCGCCAGGAACCGGTGTTGCGCACGTCGCAAGTGGCGAAGATGCGGTGCAGGCCGAGCTGGCCGAAGCCCGCATCCAGCAGGGCGCGCGCAGCCTCAAAAACGAGCCCACGGCCCCACAAATCGCGCCGCAGGCAGTAGCCGGTCATCATCGTCCCGTTGGGCAGGTCGACCGGGTGCAGGGCGATCGATCCTACGACGCGCTGCTCGGCCAAAAGCTCTATGGCGAGGTTGTACTCGGTGCGGGGGCAGGTCGCCGCCTCGGTCTCGCTGAACTTCATGCGCTCGCGCGTGTCATCCTCGGTGTTCGGTCCCCACGGCATGTACCGCACGACCTCGGGGTCGCTCGCATAGGCGTGCACGGCTTCGAGGTCGTCGAACCGGAAATCGCGCAGCACCATCCGCTCGGTGCGGATCGGGAGCTCGAGTGGTGGAAGCGTCGGCGTCTCTGTCATCGTCTCTCTCGGCAAGGCCGTTGGCGAGACGATCATCGGCCCCGCCGTATGCGGCGGGGCGGGAAGGAACCGGGCGTCAGACTCGCGCGCGCCAATCCCTCCGAACCCCGCTGGGTCGGTTGGAATAGGCGCAGGAGAGGATGGCGCGGCCGGTCACGGGTTCAGCTTAGCCGAAGGTGGAGGCCACGCAAGGTTGGCGGTCTTCACCCCAAGGCCCCGGCGGCCCATGCTCCCCGGCAATGGCAGGCCCGATTCGCATCCTTGGACTTGATCCGGGCCTGAGGCGCTCCGGATGGGGCATCGTCGCCATCGACGGCTCGCGGCTGATCCACATCGCCCATGGCGTCATCGCGCCACCCGCGGACCTGTCCTTGTCGGACCGGCTGCTTGCCCTGTTCGAGGGCGTCGCCGAGGTCATCCTCGCCCATCAGCCGCACGAGGCGGCGGTGGAGGAGACCTTTGTCACCGCCAACGGGCAATCAACGCTCAAGCTCGGCCACGCCCGCGCCGCCGTGATGATCGCCCCCGCCAGGGCGGGCCTGCCGGTCGCCGAATATGCGGCCAAGGTGGTGAAGAAGGCCGTCGTAGGGGTCGGCGGCGCCGACAAGGCGCAGGTCGCCTTCATGGTCGCCCGCCTGCTGCCGAGCGCCGGCCCGACCACCTCCGACTCCGCCGACGCCCTCGCCGTCGCCATCGCCCACGCCCATGCGCGGACGGCGAGAACCCGCGTGGGGTGAACCGATCATTGTCCCTCCCCTTCTGGGGAGGGTGTCGCGCCAAAGGCGCGACGGGTGGGGAACTCTGGGGAAGAACACCGACGTCGGGGATGATCCACTCTTCCCCACCCGTCTTCTCGCTGCGCTCGAAGACACCCTCCCCAGAAGGGGAGGGACGGGCGCCCGCCAGCTCAGGCCGCCTGCAGGCCGAACTGGAGTTCCGCCAGGCGCGCGTAGAGGCCGGCGCGGGCGATGAGCTCGGCGTGGGCGCCCTGTTCGACGACCTTGCCTTCGTCCATCACCACGATTCGGTCGGCCTGGAGAACGGTCGCCAGGCGGTGGGCGATGACCAGGCTGGTGCGCCCGGCCATGGCGTCATGCAGGGCCCGCTGGACGAGGCGCTCGTTCTCGGCGTCCAGCGCGCTGGTCGCCTCGTCCAGCAGCAGGATCGGCGCGGCGCGGACCAGCGCGCGGGCGATGGCGATCCGCTGGCGCTGGCCGCCGGAGAGGCTCTTGGCGCGTTCGCCCAGCGGCGCGGCCATGCCGCCGGGCAGGGCGGCGACGAAGGCTTCGGCCTGGGCGGCGCAGGCGGCCGCGGCGATCTCCGCCTCGCTCGCGCCCTCGCGTCCGAAGGCGAGGTTCTCCGCCGCCGAGCCCGAGAACAGGGCCGCGTCCTGAGCGACGAGCGCCATGCGCGCGCGCACTTCCGCCGGATCCGCCTCCCGCAGGTCCACGCCGTCGATGCGCACGGCGCCCTCATTGGGATCGTAGAAACGCAGCAAGAGGCGCAGCACGGTGCTCTTGCCCGCGCCCGAAGGGCCGACCAGGGCGACGCGCTCGCCCGGCCGCACACTCAGGTCGAAGCCGGCCAGGGCCGGCAGGTCCGGCCGACCCGGATAGGCGAAGCGCACGTTCTGGAACTCGATCGCGCCGCGGGCGGGGACCGGCATCGGCCGTGGCCGGGCGGGGGCGACGATGGACGGGCGCGCATCGAGGATCTCGCCGATGCGGGCCATGGCGCCGGCGGTCTTCTGCACGTCGCCCCACGCCTCGCCCAGGGAGCCGACGGAGCCGGCCGCCAGGGCCGCGAGCAGGACGAATTGGAGCAGGGCCCCCGCGCTCATGGTGTTGGCGACGAACACGTCCAGGGCCGCGCGCCAGAGCACGAGGCCAAAGCCGCCGGCCGCCAGCACCATGACCAGGATGGTCATGATCGCGCGCGCGCCGATGCGGGCCAGCGAAGTCCGGAAAGCCGCCTCCACCGCCTCACGGAAACGGGCGGCGACCGAGGCCTCGCGACCGAACGCCTGCACGGTCTCGAGCGCATCCAGGGTCTCGCCGGCGTATCCGACAGCGTCGGCGAAGCGCGCCTGGGCGGCGGTCGAGAGGCGCCGCACGCGCCGGCCGACCGCGAACAGCGGCAACAGGATCAGCACCACGATCAGGCCGACGAAGCCGGTGAGGGCGGGATTGACCACGATCATCACCGCCAGGGCGGCGATGACGGTCAAGGCATTGCGCAGGGCCACGGCCACCGTCGCCCCGACCATGGCCTCGACGATGGCGAGGTCGGTGGTCATCCGCGATAGCACCTCGCCGGTGCGCGTCGCCATGAAGAAGGCCTGATCGAGCGAGACGACATGGGCGTAGAGCGCCTCGCGCAGGTCCGCGACGACCCGCTCGCCAAGCTTGTGGGTGAAGAAGAACCGCCCCCCCGTCGAGAGCGCCAGGGCGAGGGCCACCGCGCCCAGGATGAGGAAGGCCTCGTTGATCGAGCCGGCGGCGTGACTCGCGAGGCCCCGGTCGGCCATCCGGCGCAGGGCGAAGGTCAGGCCGATGGTGAAGGTGGTCGAAAGGGTGAGGAAGACCCCAGAGAGGATGGCGTCGCCCCGGTGCGCCCGGACGAACGGGCGAAGGCGGGAGAGCGGCGAGAGGTCGCGGCGAGGGCGGCGTGGGGCGGCCTCGGAAGGCGCGGCGTCGCGGCCGGCGGGGCCAGCCTCAGGAGAGACTCCATCGACGGATGTCATAACGTCTGGCAGAACCCTTGCTCGAGCCGACCGAGGTCGTGTATGGACCGCCGCTCGCGAACGCCCGCGCCCGCCGGTTCCGGCGGGCTTTTCGTTTCAACCTCGCCGTCAGATCGGTGGGACCAGGCCATGAAGCAAGACACCCATCCCGACTATCACTTCATCACCGTGACGATGACGGACGGCACGACCTACCGCACGCGCTCCACCTGGGGCAAGGAAGGTCAGACGCTGCACCTCGACATCGACCCGAAGACGCACCCGGCGTGGACCGGCGGCAACCAGCAGCTGCTCGACCGCGGCGGCCGCGTGTCCCGCTTCACCGCCAAGTACGGCGGCTTCATGAAGAAGTAAGGGCTCGCGCCCTTACGACCTCTTCAGGCGCGCCACGGTCGCGTCCAGCCAGGCAAGCAGGTCGGTGACGACCTCGTCGCGGTTGGTCTCGTTGAGCATCTCGTAGCGTCCGCCCGGATAGACCTTCAGCGTCACATCCAGCCCTGCGGCCCGGTAGACGTCGATCAGCGGCGTCAGGCGGGCGAGCCTGGCGTTGATCGGGTCCGCATCGCCCACCACCACATAGACCGGCAACCCGCGCCGCACTTTGGCGAGGGTGGCGACGCTCAGCTCACGTTCGCGCAGGCTGGTGAACGACGCGGTGGACTGCGGCGTGAAGCGGATGCCGCAGAACGGATCCGCGATATAGGCGTCCACCTCCGCCAGATCCCGTGAGAGCCAGTCATACGGCGTGCGCGCCGGTTCGAAGTCGCGGTTGATCGTCCCCGGCTCGATCCGGCCTGGGCCAGCCGTCCCGGACAGGACCAGGGCGTCGATCAGGTCCGAATGCTCCGGCAGATAGGCCTGGGAGAACATCGCCCCCATCGAGTGGCCCATGAGGATCAGCGGCAAGCCTGGCGCCTCGGCGCGGGCGCGCCGCGAGAGCACCGCCATGTCGCGCACCGCCGCCGGAGCGCCGCCCGGGCCGAAGTCGCCCAAGCTGGTCATGCCCGAGGTCAGCCCGTGGCCCCGGTGGTCGGCGGTGTAGATGACGTAGCCCGCCTCCACGATCGGCGCGAGCGGCCCGCGGTACCGGCCCGAGTGCTCTCCCGCGCCGTGGGCCAGCTGCAGCACCGCCTTGGGCGCGGCGCCGGATCGCCAGACAAAGCCCGCAAGGGCCGCTCCGTCTTCGCCCTCGTAGCGGAACCGCGTCTCCCGCACCGTCATGTCGCTCCTCCTGGTTTTGGATATCCAAAGCGACATTCAAGGCGAGCTTGGCAAGGCGCTACGCGCCGCACATCATTCCAGCGACACAGGGGAAACGCCGCAATGATCGCCTATTCCACCGTCGGGGTGAACGACATGGCCCGTTCGATCGCCTTCTACGACGCCGTCTTCGCCCCGTTGGGCGCCGCGCGCGAGACCACCAGCGAGACCTGGACCGGCTATCGCCGCCCCGGCGAAGGCGCCCGTTTCTTCCTGACCCGCCCCTTCGACCGCGCTGCGGCCACCAACGGCAACGGCGCCATGCTGGCCTTCCTCGCCGAGGACCGCGCCGCGGTGGACGTCTTCCACGCTGCCGCCCTTGCCCACGGCGGCACCTGCGAGGGCCCGCCCGGCGTCCGGGCCGGCATGGACCCGGTCTTCTACGCCGCCTACGTCCGCGACCCCGACGGCGCAAAGCTCTGCGCCTTCGTCAGGAAGTAGCGGCAAGGACTGCCGGGGCCTCCGCCGGACCGCCGGCATCCTGCCGGCCCTTTTTTCCATTGGGCCCTGTCTGAAGGCGCCCTCAACAGAGCCGGCAAGATGCCGGCGGTCCAAGAGGCTGATCAGGCGGCCGGTTTGCGGGCCCAGGCCTGGAAGTAGGGGCCGTGGACCACGAAGGTCTCCGGATCGTCGATGCAGCGCGCCAGGTCCTGCCTCAGATCGGCGTGCTCGGCCTCGGTCAGATGACCCTCCGCAATCATGCGATCCTTGAGATTGTCTGCGAACTGAAGGACGATCGGGCGGCGCGGATGCTCGGGCGGCAACACGTGGATGATCGGCCGTACGCTGACATCGGCGAGTCCGGCGCCGCGGAGAAGGCGCGGCAGCTTGCGCCCGACGAACAGGTCGATGCCGTTGGACTCGCTGTAGCGGACAAATCTGTCGATGAAGGCGGTCCAACCCGCCGAGGGCGGATCGCAGATGAACGCTAGCCAGTCCGCCTCGTGAAAGGCTACGGCGCCACCGGGGCGGGCCAGCCGCGTCGCCTCCGAAACGACCAGCTTGGGGTCTGGCACATTGACGAGCACGAGCCGGCTGGTGACCAGGTCGAAGCGCGCCGGCGGCAGACCCGACGACTTGGCGTCGCCGCAGACCACCTCCACGTTCGACAGTCCTCGCTCCGCGACCATCCTCTTCGCGAGCTCGACCGCCTCGGGGCTGCGCTCGAGCCCCACGACCCGGCCGGAAGGACCCACGCGGGCGGACAACAGGTCCAGACAACCGCGAGGCCCGCAGCCGATTTCCAGGACCTCCTTGCCCTCCAGGGATCCGATCGTGTCGAACAGCCAGGCCGACTCGCCGGCCAATTCGTCGGCCTGCCTCTGCAGCCGCTCCTGTTCCGCGGATCTGTAGCCCAGGAAGTATTGGTCCGGCTCGCTCATGACGTCTCCACCGTCTAAGGTTTCGCTAACGGGCACGCCGACTGATCTTGAGATTTATCCTGGCGGCGATGCTCCTGTGGGGCAAGGCCAAGCTCGACGTCGCGCCGAGTGGAGGGGGCGAGACTTGCAGCAGTCCAGATTGGGGGAAAGATGAGACAGCTTTTCAGCCGGCGCGGCGCATTCGCCGGGCTCGCCACCGCGGCGTCGTTCGCGAGCTTGAGCGGGCCTGCCTTGGGCGCCGCGCCCGCCGGGTATTACCGCGACCAGAAGGTGGTCTATCAGAACAACGGCGGTCCGCCCGACGACGCGGCCTTCTTCCGCCACCTGCTCGGACATCTGCGAGCCCACTTTGCGGCGGTGGGAGCGACGCATCTGGAAATCCGCGTCGTGGATTTCGGGAATGGGGTCGACGTGTTCAGCCTTGCCCAGACCGACAAGGCGCTCGCCGGCCAGATCGACGAGATGCGCGCGCAGGGCGTGCATTTCCTCATGTGCGCCAACACCCTCCGCTTTCGGAAGATCGACTGGCGAACCCTCTACGGCGTCAAGGAAGACGACATCGTGCCCGCGGGGGTGGCTGAGCTCGCCCGGCTCCAGGGTATGGGCTTCGCCTATATCCGCGTGTGAGCGTGAGGACGACGTCGTGACCGCGCGAAGTCTCGCCCGAGCCATCGCCATGCTGCTGGCCTTGACGGCGGCGGCTTGCGGTCCGGCACGGACGAGCAGGTCGCAGGCGCCCGCCAGGCCCGCCCACACCCAGGCGCCGGCGTGGTCGCCGCCCTCCGTCGATACGCTGCCCCACGACGATTGGGGCAGGACGGTGCGATATGGCCGCGACCTCGTCACCAGGACCTACGCCCTGATCGGGCCGGAGGCTCGCGATCCCCACACGCGCTACGCGGGGAACAATCTCGCCTGCTCGAGCTGCCATCTCGACGCAGGCCGGCAGAAGTTCGGCCTTCCTCTGGTCGGCGTTTACGCCGACTTCCCCAACTATCGCGCCAGGTCCGGAAGGGTGGGGACGATCGAGGATCGCATCAACGGCTGCATGGCCCGCAGCATGAACGGCAGGCCCTTGCCGGCGCAGGGCCGCGAGATGACGGCCATGGTCGCCTATCTGAAGTTCATGTCGAACGGCGTTCGCGTCGGCGAACGGACTGCCGGTCGCGGCCCCGGCGCGATGCCGGAGCTCCTGCGCGCCGCCGACCCGGTCCGCGGCAGGCTCATCTACGCGCGGACCTGCGCCGCCTGCCACGGCGCGGACGGCGCCGGCCGGCGAGCCGGGGCCAAGGGGGACGCCGGCGGCTATGCGATCCCGCCACTGTGGGGGCCGGACAGCTTCAACGACGGTGCGGGCATGGACCGCCTGATCGACGCCGCCAACTTCATCCACGACAACATGCCCGCCGGCGCGACCTTCACCCAGCCGGCCCTGCCTCCCGCCGACGCCTGGGACGTCGCGGCCTTCGTGGTCTCGCAACCACGTCCTCACAAGGCGAACGTTGAGGCCGATTACCCCAGGCGGGAGGAGAAGCCCGTCGACGCCCCTTACGGACCCTATGCAGACTCGTTCGGCGCTACGGCCCATAAGTTCGGGCCGTTCGGCCCGATCCGGCGGACACGCCAGCCGTCGGCGGAGTGAACCCGGAGCGTCAAGCTAGGACAGGGACGGCGGACGCTCTTGGGGAATTCTCATGAGGCCTCAGTTTGCAGCAAGCGTGTTCGCCGGGCTCACCGGGCTCGTCGTAGCCTTCCAATTGGCCCTCGCGCTCGGCGCGCCGTGGGGACAGGTCGCGATGGGTGGCGCGTTCCAGGGAGTCTTTCCTCCAGCCATGCGCCTCCTCGCGCTGCTTCAAGCCGTCGTGCTTACTGGCGTTGCCGTCGTGGTCCTCTGTCGAGGGGGCGTTGTGCTCCCGAGGTGGCGCGGCGCATGCAGATGGTTGGCTTGGATGGTAGTTGGGCTCACTGCCGTCGCGGCCTTCCTGAACCTGATTACGCCGAGCGCGACAGAGCGGCTGATCTGGGCCCCTGTCGCGTGCGCGTTGCTGGTCACATCGGTACGCGTGGCCCTTGCCCGCTGACGAGGCGCGGCCCGATACGCCATCCCCAATGCCGTCCCTCTGGACTCCGCGCCTCCTCCGAGTCCTAATGTTCCTGGTTTGTTCCAGGAGCGGGTGCGATGATGGCGCGGCGTTTTGAGCGCGGGTTTGGGCTGATCGAGCGCTGCCAGGACGAACTGCCGTTTCTGGCGGCGGACTTCGCGCACGACAGCGCCATGCGCGAGGCGCTCGAAGAGATCGTCGAGGCGGCGCGCAAGGTCGACCGCCTCCTGCGGCGCTCGGGGCAGGCGCCCCCCGACGTCCGCGATGCCTGAGCCCAGTCGCCCGCCCTGGCTGATCGAGCCGGATCTCGCCGCCATCCCGATCGAGCGGCTGATCATGGAGGGCGCCGCCGTCGGCCTGGTCTGTCACGCCTGTCGCCACCGGGCGACCTGGTATCCCGGCGATCTGAGGCGACGCTTCGGCGGCCGGCCCAAGCTGACCTTCCGCGAGCTGGCGCCCCGCCTGCGCTGCCGCGCCTGCCGGTCTGAGTGGGTTCAGATCACGCGCGAGAGGACACCCGCGCGATGATGATGTTCCAAACCCTCGCGCGCGTGATGCTGAGCGGCGCCGACACGCTCAAGATCGAGTGCGGCGCGTGCCGACGAACCGTGGAGTGGGGGAGAGCGCAGGCCTTCGAGCGCTTCGGCCCCGATGCGACCCCGCGCGAGGTCTGCCAGCGCCTGCGCTGTAGCGCGTGCGGCGCCCTGCGGCGCGCCAGGGCCTGGGTCTAGCCCGCTGGACATCGTCGTCCCGGTGTCTAGCTTTGCCCTATGTGCAACCTCTACGCGATCAAGCGAGGGCGCGCTGAGATTGCCGAGTTCACGCGCGCGCTCTTCGATCGGAACCACAACCAGCCGCCGATCCCTGGCGTCTACCCGGACTATTCGGCGCCCGTCGTGCTCGACGCCGGCGACGGCGGGCGGGAAATGCGCGACATGCGCTGGGGAATGCCTTCGCCCAGGAAGACCCTGCTCGACGCCGCCGCCAAGCGCGCCAACAAGCTCCGGGCCAAGGGCGGTGCGGTCGACTTCGCCGAGCTGCTGAAGATGGAGCCCGACAAGGGTGTGACCAACATCCGCAATGTCGCCAGCGCGCACTGGAAGCCGTGGCTCGGCCCGAAGAACCGCTGCCTCGTTCCCTTCACCTCGTTCAGCGAGCCCGATCACGTCGGCGGGTCGCTCACGCAGATCTGGTTCGCCTTCAGCGAAGAACGGCCGCTCGCCTTCTTCGCCGGCCTCTGGACGCCCTGGACCTGCGTTCGCAAGGTGAAGGAGGGCCTGGTCGACTGCGAGCTGTTCGGCTTCCTCACCACGCAAGCCAACGCCGACGTCGGCGCCTACCACGCCAAGGCCATGCCGGTGATCCTGACCGACCCCGCCCAGTGGGACCTCTGGATCAGCGACGCGCTCTGGCCTGAGGTCGCTCACCTGCAACGACCCCTTCCCAGCGGCGCCCTCAAGGTCGTCGCGACCGGCGTCCCCGAGGACGAGGCCGAGCCGGTGTGATCAACTGACGGCCGGCGATGAGGCGGTTGGGGGAGGAGGCCCACACTCGACTTCGTGATGACCCGCAGACTTGCGGTTCGCGGTCGGGAGAGCGACCGTCATCGACACATCCGCGGAGGCCAAGATGGACATCCGGGAAATCGTGGCGGGCGTCAGCTCCAGCGGGATGCTGGGCCAGGTCGCCAGCCAGTCTGGAATCAACCAGGATCAAGCACAGGACGCCCTGCATGGCGTGCTGGAGCACTTCGCCAACGGCGGCTCGCTGGAAGGCGTTGCGGAAGCGGTGGCGGCCAAGGCGGGCATCAGCCAGGACCAGGTCCAGGCCTTCCTGCCGCAAGTGTTGCCCATGCTCCAGGCGCACTCCGACAACGCCGGAGAGGGCGTCCAGAGCGTCATCGGCGGGGTGATAAGCTCACTCGCGTCTGGCGGAGGCCTGGCGGGTCTCGCCAAGGGGCTGTTCCACTAGTACGTCCCCCATGCGGCAATGCAGCCGGCCCCCTCACGCGCGAACGGCGTCTCCGCCTGCGGCGCCGGATCCTCCTCCGCGACCTGTCCTCCGGAGCCCATTAGGCGAAGGAGGAAGCGGAGGAGGAGGACCGTGCTGGGCGAAGCAGAACCTAGATCGGCGCACGCTCCGCGCCCGACCTCCCGCCGCTCCCGCGTCGGGTGCGCAAGACAGCGCCCAGGCCGGCGAAACCCAGCAGCAGCATAGCCCAGCTCGCCGGCTCGGGCAGGGCCAGCGGAATTGTACCCAGGTCATTGATCATGAGCTGCCGAAGGGCGGGATCGAGGTCGTCATTGAGGCCCACCTGGAAGGTGTGAGACGCGTCGGTGAACCCTTGATCGCCTCTGTAGACGCCGAGTTTTGTCCAAATGTAGAACTCTGTTCCGGTCTCGAGGTGGTAGCTTGTGGCGCCGCAACTTGGCGACAGGCTTATCGTTTGAAAACCCGTTCCGCTGTCGGGGTCGGAACTGGCGACCGCGATCGCGCCTTCGGTTCCGCAGTTGGCCGTGAAGCGGCCGAATGAATCGGACTGAAGCCAGAGCGCCGCGACAGCGGGGTTGCGGATATCCGTCGTCAGAAGGGCCATGGCGACGGTCGTAGATCCATAACCAACGGAGCTGTTCGTAAAGTCGGCCATCCCGACGAAAGTGTCGGCGGGCAAGTCGACGGTCGGCCCGTTCCACACGAATCCCTGAACAGCCTGCACGGTCGCGCCATCGGCGACGTGGCCTGACGGCAAAGTGGCGCCCGTGCTGTCTGCGTGCAGCATAGGCAGCCCGGCTGTCCCCGCTTCGGCGCTCGCGTGGGCAAGGCCGTAGGTCGGGTCCGCGACGGCGGATGAGTTGTCGCCCGCGCCATAGTGTATGTCAGTGACCACCAGGTTGTAGGTGCCCAACGCGGGCGAACAGGGATCACTTGTGCAATATCCCAGGCTTGCCGTTGTGTAAGTCCAAGCTAAGGTTGACGCCGCGTTAGCTGAACTCCCGTAAGTCGCCGCCATAAGCAGGCCGCCGGCGGCGGCCGCCGCCAATTTGGTTGGCAAGAGTGACACTTCCCCTCCAAAGTTCTGGTTTGTTGCGATTTTAATCAATGATGGCAACAATCCTGCCGTTGCTGTCAAGCTTGTTTTTTTCGCTGCGCGAGCGATGCGACGACAGACCTCGTCGGTTCGGCGCCCGCGGCCCCAACCCGGCGGCTCACGACGCAAAAAGGGTGCGCTTGGCGAGGCCGGCCGCCGGCTTCCCGCTCTACGCCAGCCTCGGGTTCGTCACGCTCGCCGAGGACGCGGCCTGGGTGAAGGGACACTCGACCCAGACCCGCGCTTGAGGGCGCCTCCGATCGGGAAGCGGCCTTCGTTCCGCACTCTGACGATCGTCAGCCGGCGAGCGCGATCACCTCTCTGCGGCGGCGGGCCGCGATCCCGATCATTGCCACGCCCAGGATCAGCATCGTCCAGGTCGCGGGCTCCGGCGTCGGGTCCCAGCCGATCGACTCCAGCATCGTGTATTCGATGCTTCCGCGGGTGATCCCCGTGGTCGGCTCGTTGTAGCAACTGAACGCGTCCTGGATGACGCCGAACGGCCCCCCGAAGCCGCCGGCGCTTCCGCACGCGGTCGTCGTGGGGCCGAGGTCGCCGAGATCGCCGGAGAGGTTCTGGTTGAACGTGGCGAGGTTGGTGACGCCATTGTCGAGCGAGAAGTAGGCCGACGCGTTCGGATCGGTCGAGAAGCTCGGCGTTCCGGGCGCGGAATAGCGGAAGCGGTCGAGCGCCCCTTCGTAGCTTCCACCGAGGCTTATGCCTTCATCGATGAAGTTCAGCGCCGAGCCTGACCCGCCGATGCCGAGCGCCTCGTCGACCTCGTGCGCAATCGTATCGCGGGCGTTGTACGCGAGATTGCTGCCGTTGTAGGCGGGCACATTCTGCTCGAAATCCAGCGGAAAGCTGGTCGACAGGGTGATGACCGTGTCGATCGCCTGGCCGTCGACCTCTCCGAGGATGCCAGGCGCAATATACCCGTTGGCGCGGAAGTCGGCGCCGGTCCCAAGAACATAGACCGCGACGTTCGACGGTCCGGTAAGCGAGCTGATCAGCCCCTGGGTGAGCGGCGTGTTGCCGGGATTGGCGAGCGCGTTGCCTATCGCGGCATTAGTGTAGTTGACGTAACTATCATAGTAAAAGGTCGACTCCGACGATCCGAGGAAACTTCCCGCCTGCTGCTGAAAATAGATATTCACCGTGACCGGATTGCCGAATAGATGCTGATATTGATTGGTGGTCTGAGTGATCGCGGAGATGATCTGGGCCGCATTTGGAGCGCTGGTGATCGACGGATCGAAGAAGTCGTTGATCACGAGCGCGCTCGCCGGGCTCGCCGCAAGCGCGGCGCCAAGCGCGGCGATCGCCGCGCCGGTGTGAAGGCGATTCATCTGACTTCCCCCTGCTGCCTGGAAGCGGTCGCCACCGCCCTCACTTGTAATTCGACACAAAGCTAACACAAATTTCGGGACCGAACAGATGGTCCGTAACGGCGCCATACGCGCACAGGAGTCGCACCTCGCGCGCCGTCCCGGTTCCTCCTGCGTTAGGCCGGCGGCGCCAGCACGTGAACCTCGCCCGTTCCATCGACGAAGACGATCTCGCCGGTCGAGGCGAATGTCGCCGCGGGCGCGGGCGTGCGAGCTAGGGCCTCGGGCGTGACCGTCCGGCCGGTGTCGAGGTCGTAGACGGCGGCGACGGCATGCTCGCTGCTGGAAAGGACGTGGCGACCGTCCGGCGAAAGCTCGAAGTTGCGTACGAACGAGCCGTTGGCGGCGTGCAGCACCTGCGTGCGCCCGGTGGCGAGGTCGAGCCGGCGCACGTCGCCATTGGCAGTGGCGATGAGCGCCTGGTCCGGCGCACCAGGAAGGCGCAGGCCCGTGATCAGCCGGGTATCCAGCGGCGTGCGGGACTCTTCGACGACCTGGTCGTCTCCCAGGAGCCTCAGCCGCAGGAGGACGTCGCCGTCGCCAGCCGCGACGATCCTGTCGGCCGACAGCGCAGCCCAGTTGTGGAAACCAAGTTCCGGGACCTCGCGGATCGCGAGTTGGCGGCCGCTCGCGATGTCCCACAGGCTGATCACCCCGCCGCCCGACGCCAGCAGGCGGCCTTCACTGGCCGAGATCGAGAAGACGTACGCGCCGTGCTTCATCGTGTGCAAAAGTTCGCCGTCGCCCGCCCGCCACAGCCGCACATGACCGTCGAATCCGCCGGTCGCGACGAGATCGTCGCCGATCGCGGTCGTGACGAAGATGAACTGGCCCCGCTCCGGCCCCAGTTCGCGGCGCGTGCGGCCATCGTCGAGCATGACGCGGCCATCGGGCAGCCCGAGGAAGACATTGAGGCCGCGCCGATCCGGCATTGGCGAGGCGGCGATACTCAGGCTCGGCCGCGCGCGCGTGTGCAGTCTCGCCAGAGTGTCGGACCCGCGCATGACCAGGACGCCGTCGCTGACGCCCAGCGCGACGAGCTCGCCCGCCACCGCGATAGCGCGCGCCGTGGCCGTGCTCACCTCGCGCGCCGGTCCAGGGGCGCTCGCGTCGAACGGGCAGTGCAGGACGAGGCCGCCGGCCCCGACAACCGCGGAGCCCTCCGCCACGCCCAGCCCCCAGATCGGCCGTTCCCAATCGGTCGTATAGCGCCAGCGCTCGGCGCCGGAGTGCCAATCCCAGAGGCGAAGCGTGCCGTCTTCGCTGGCGGAGACAACGCCCTGCCGTGCGGCGCGCACCCGGGTGACCCAGCGCGTGTGGCCCAGCCCCTGCGCCGCAACCTGGCCGCTTCGAAGATCCCATATGCGAACGACATCGTCGCGGCCGCCGCTCACCAGTGCGCCGTCGGCAGAGAAATCGAGATCGCCGACGGCGGCCGCGTGTCCCGCGAGCGCGCCGTCCGCCTTTCCGTCCGCCGCGCGCCAGAGCCGGATCGAGCCGTCGAATCCGCCGCTCGCCAGCCGTTCGCCATCGGCGGAGAGGGCGAGCGCCATCGCGGGGCCGGCGTGGGCGTCGATCGCCCCGCGCGGCTCGCCGTCCAGGCCATGCAGGAGAACTCTGCCATCGTGCCCGGCGCTGATCAGGGTTTGCCGATGAGCGTCCCAGATGAGGGACCAGATCGGGCCACGGTGCGCCGGGATCGTCCGCTCGGCGCGGCCGGCGCGCCAGTCCCACACCACGATCCCGCCCTCGATCGATCCCGTCGCCAGCTGCTCGCGCCCGGCGAACGCACAGGCGCTGACACTGTCCTGGTGCAGCGGCGCAGGTTCGATCATCGGTTCTCGCCCCACACCGTCGGCCGTTCCTCGAATCCAACGACGCCCACCGCCTCCGCCTCGAGGCGTGTGACGGACTTCACCTGGGCGGCTGCGGGCCCCTCCCGGCAAGCCGCCGCGAACTCATCCACCGCCTCCTCCGAACCGATCGCGAGCAGTTCGACAGATCCGTCGCGTCGATTGCGCACCCATCCGCGGATCCCAAGGCTCCGCGCGCGGCCCAACGCCCACCAGCGATAGCCGACGCCCTGAAACCTTCCCTCGACGACGAGGCGGATGGCGAGATCGTCCATGACGGCTCCACTAGGTCGCTCACCTTAAACCTCAAGCGGGCGTTCGGCCTGGCGCCATCAACCCTTTCTGGCAGTCGATGTCCGGGAGGATGCGGCGAAGTATTCGTCCGCCAGCAAGGCGTAGAAGTACTCGTCCCACCACTCGCCGGTCTCCGGGTAGAGACCTCGCAGAAAATGGGCTTCGCGCCGCATGCCCAGCTTCTCCATCACGCGCCACGACGCCACGTTCTCGGGCTGACACGTCGCAACCACCCGATGACACCCAAGCGTGCCGAACGCGAAGTCCATCAGAGTGCGGGCGGCTTCGGTTGCGTAGCCGCGACCCTGGCTGCGGGGGGAGATGACCCACCCGACCTCGTGCGTGGCGTGGCCGTACCACGGGTGAAAGACCATGTGGCCAACGAGCTGACCCGACTCGCGTTCGATGACGGCGAGCGCGCTCGCGGCCCGCCCCGCGTTCTTCTTGGCGAAAGCCTGCGTCTGCGCCTCGTCCAGCGTTCCCTCAGGCAGCCAACGGGTGACGACTCCGTCTGACATGTATCGATGGATCGCCGGCCAGTCCGCCAGCGTGATCGGCCGCAGAACCAGGCGCGATGTCTGAAGGGGCCTGAATTTCTTCGCCACTGTCGGTTCTACCGTTGGTCGCGCGCTCAGTCGGCGCTCGCCAGAAGCTTTGCGCGGACCCTGTCCTCATCTGTTACTGGCCGGTGCGTCGTGCCCACGCCGTAGGTAATGTAAAGGATCTTGTAGGGCTCGGTGCATTCGGCCCGATGCCACGCGCCTCTTGGCACGATCACCGTGGACCCTTCCCGTGCGGCGACCGCTTCCAGGCGGCCGTCGGGATGCTCGAGCCAAACCCGGGGCGCGCCCTGCAGTATGACCAGCACCTCCGCTCCGTTCGGGTGCATCTCCCAGCGCGTCCAGTCGCCGCGCCCCTCGCTGGCGCTGACCATGGTGTTTCCGGCATTCGGGTTGGCGGCGATCTCAGCCCAGAAATCGGGCCCGACAGCTTGCGCGACGAGCCCACCGGCCCCGTCGATGAAGAGGTAGGTCTTCTCCAGATCGAACTCGGTCATGTCGTCGTCCTTTATTCGGATCGAAGTCCAGAGTTCAAATGACGGTTTCCGGACCCGCAGGAACGATCCCGGTGGGGTTGATGGTTCGATGGCTCTCGTAATAGTGGCCCTTGATATGCTGGAAGTTCACCGTCGGCGCCACGCCGGGAAGTGCGTAGATTTCTCGCCTGAACCTAAGAAGGTTCGGATAGTCGAATATTCGTCGAAGATTGCATTTGAAGTGCCCGACATAGACGGCGTCGAAACGTATTAACGTCGTAAATAGACGGATGTCCGCTTCGGTCAGCGTCTCGCCGGTCAGGTATCTGCGGGTCGACAGCCGTTCATCCAGCCAGTCCAACGTCGCGAACAGCGGCCCGATCGCCTCTTCGTAGGCTGCCTGCGTCGTGGCGAAGCCGGCGCGATACACGCCATTGTTCACCGTATCGTAGACGCGGGTGTTGAGAGCGTCGATTTCATCCCGCAACGGTTCGGGATAGTAGTCGCCGGGCCTGGCGCCGATTTGGTCGAAAGCCGTGCCGAGCATCCTGATGATTTCGGAGCTTTCGTTATTGACGATGTTGGCCGTCTGTCGGTCCCACAGGACTGGAACCGTTACGCGTCCGGTGTAGTTGGGGTCGGCCGCCCGGTAGATCTGGTACAGATAGCGGGCGTTGAGACTAGGGTCCGGAATCACGCCTGGCCCGTCTTCGAAGGTCCAGCCATGCTCCAGCATCCGCCAATGCACGACTGAGATCGATATCATGTCCTGCAGGCCCTTGAGCGCCCGCATGATCAGCGTGCGGTGCGCCCAGGGACAGGCGAGGCTGACATAGAGGTGGTAACGGTCGGCAGCGGCGGGAAATTCGTTCGGCCCCCGTCCCGTCGGCGTCACCCACCGCCGAAAGGCGCTCTCCTTGCGGACGAACCGGCCTCCCGTGGACGCGGTGTCGTACCACTCGTCCTGCCAGACGCCGTCGACGAGCAAGCCCATGGGGACCTCCGCTAGTCTTGCAGGGGACAACGCGCAGGGGACAACGAGCGCGCCACGCCCGGCGTTCAATCAGGGGATCAGGCCCTCCATGCCGCCGGCGGCGGCCGCTTCTGCGTCCAGCCGGTCGCAGCCTCGTAGGCCCTGGCGAGCTGCAGGCAGGCGACCTCGCCGCGGTTCGGACCCACGATCTGCAGGCCGATCGGCAGGCCCGCAGCGCCAAAACCGGCCGGGACCACAAGGGCCGGACACCCCGTAAGCGTCACCAGCAGCGCCGACATCATCCACTCGTGATAGGTGCGCATTTCATGGCCGGCGATGGCCTTGGGCCAGCGCTCCTCGATCGGAAAAGGGAAGACCTGCGAACTTGGCAGGACCAGGTAGTCGAAGCGGTCGAACAGCTTTTCGACGTCCATCGACCAGGTGGTGCGCGCCGTCGAGGCCGCGGTGACGTCGAAGGCGGTGAGCGACAACCCCGTCTCCACTTCGAAGACGGCTTCGGGCTTGAGCAGCGCGCGCTCGGCGCCGTCGCGGTAGTTGGCGAGGAGCGAGCCGCCCTGCTGCCAGGCCCGCAGCTTGACCATCGCCTGCCAGGCCGGCTCGACCGCCGCCTCGACCTTCGCGTCCTCCACTGCGCAGCCTACGGCTTCGAAGGCCTTCAAGGCCGCATGGCACACGTCCAGCACCTCGGCGTCATGCGGGACGGCGCCGCCAAAATCGCCCAGCCAGCCGATGCGGCGCCCCTTCACAAGCGCCTCGAGGTTCTGCCGATAGACCTCGCCATCCCCCGGCAGCGACAGCGGGCTGCGGGGATCGTAGCCCGCCTGGACCGAGAGCAGCAGCGCCAGGTCCTCGACCGATCGCGCCATCGGCCCCTGCACGCCCATGCTGGTCAGCCACACCTCCGGCCCGGTCGACGGCACGACGCCAAAGCCCGTACGGAAGCCGAACAGATTGTTCCAGCCGGCGGGATTCCTGAGGCTGCCGCCATAGTCGCTGCCGTCGGCCAGCGGCAGCATGCGCGTCGCCAGCGCCACGGCGGCTCCGCCGCTCGAGCCCCCGGCCGAGCGGGTCCGGTCATAGGGACTTCGCGTCGGGCCGAACACGGGGTTGAAGGTGTGCGAGCCCAGGCCGAATTCGGGCGTGTTGGTCTTGCCGACGAAGATCACGCCGGCCTTGCGCAGGCGCTCCGCCATCAGGCTGTCGGCCGCCGCGCTGCGGTCCTTGTAGATCGGCGAGCCCTGGGTGAAGCGCAGGCCCCTCACCGCCTGCAGGTCCTTCACCGCGTGCGGCAGGCCGTGCAGCGGGCCCAGCGTTTCCCCCCGCGCCTGGCGCTCGTCGGCGGCCGCGGCCTCGCCCATCAGCGCCTCGCGCGGCGGCATCGAGATCACCGCGTTGACGACCGGGTTCGCCGCATCGATGCGGTCGAGGCAGGCGGTCATGGCCTCGCGCGCCGAGATCCTCTTGCTGCGGATCGCCGCCGCCAGGGCCGCGCCGCCCATCTCGGTGATTTCGGAATTCCCGGCCATCGCCTCGCCCGCCGCCGCAGCAGCCAGAACCGCGCCTCCGGCCGCGCCGATCACGGCCCGACGCGTCGGGCCGCTGGCCTGATCGCTATCCATCCTCGCCCGCCCCCGTCCCCTGTATGAAACAGGCTATAGACGAACGCGACTATGGAGAAGAGAGCCGGGGCAAGCGATGACGGGCGATCTTTGGGCTTTGTTCGCCGCACTCGTGTTGGCGTCCCTTCAGCTCTCTTTGTCGAGCATCCTGACGCTTCGTCAGCTTGGCGGCGCCTGGGTGGCGGGGCCCCGCGACGAACCGCGGGAAGTGACCGGACTTGGCGGACGCTTCGTCCGCGCCCAGCGCAACCTGCTCGAGATCTTCCCGCAGTTCCTGGCCGCGCTGTTCCTCGTGCACGCGGCTCACGCGGCCGGGACTCTGTCAGTCGTCGGCGCCTGGACGTTCGTCATCGCGCGGTTGGCCTATGTTCCGGCCTACGCTTTCGCGCCCGCCGGCGTGCGGCCCTTCTGCTGGCTTATCGCCCAGGCAGGGATTTACCTGATCCTCGCGGATCTCTTCGTCTGATCTCGCATGGCCGGCCTCCGAGCCAACCATCGATCGCTTTTTCGCGATGGCCGCGTGGGCGCGGTAGGATCTCCCCGCGAAGCTCAGACCAGGCTGCCGCCTCCGTCGATCCGCACGACCTGGCCGGTCACATAGGTGGCGCGCATCAGGTAGAGGTAGGCCTCGGCCGCCTCCTCGACAGTTCCTGCGCGCGGCAACGGCAGATTTGCGGTGAAGCCCTTGATCGCAGCCTCGCCCATGGTCTGCACCTGCTCGCTCATGATCAGACCCAGGCAAACAGCGTTGACCCGAATCGGCGCCAGATCGCGCGCAAGACCCATGGCCAGGCCCTCGGTCGTGTGAGCCGAGGCGGTGACCAGGGGCGCGCCGGGCATGGGCCGGTGCGCCAGCATGCCGCCGGTCAGGGTGATCGAGCCGTCCTTGGCGATTTGGCGGATCGCGTGCTTGGCGGCTCGGGCCGCGCCCCAGAACCGGACCTCCATTCTCGCCTTGCTGGCCTCGACGTCGAGATCGCGGGTCGGGCCGAACATGTGGCCCCAATCGCCGGCGGTGAACACCAGATGGTCGAACGGGCCTGCCGCGTCGAAGAAGGCGGCGACCGAAGCCTCGTCCTTCACATCCACGGTCCGACCCCTGGCGCCCCGGCCGAGCTTCTTGGCGGCCGCTTCGATCCGTGGGGCCTGGCTGGAGCCGACGACCACCTCAGCGCCGGCCTCCAGCGCCGCCGCGGCCACCGCAAAGCCGACGCCAGATGCGCCGCCGATCACCACCACCTTTGCGCCGTCCAGCTTCGCCATGACGCGGCTCCTTTTCATGCGATTCGAAGAAGTTAGTTCTGATCGAAAGCTCGAAAAGGTGGGAGCCTATACCGGTATGGGAGCTACCCCCCAAAAACGCCCATTAACTTCGCAGGCAAGCACACGGAGCGCCGGCGTCCTGAGTCTGTGAATTAACCTCGCCTCCCCCAACTCCGTCATCGCCGGCCGTCCGTGCCGGCGACCCATCGATCGTCTGTGCGAGCGTTCGCCGTGGCTGCGCGCGAGCGCGGCCAAGACGGGTGGAACGACTGGGGGGTTCTCGCCCGATCTGCCCAAGCTACGCAGCTCCCTGCGGGTCAGTGGCGCGAGACTGGGCGTGACCGCGCCGCCCGGCGCGGTCATTGCAAGCGGGGCGCCAAGCCCTCGATGGGTGGCCGGCACAAGGCCGGCCATGACGGAATTTAGGGGGAGAGCGGGCGGTTAATTCACAGGCCCTCCTCGCCGGCAAACGGCGTCGACGCCCGCGAGCCGGCGAGGACGCCGGCGCGCCGGGATAGTCTCCTTAAACCGCCCGCGGCGGTAAACCCTCAGTCGATCGGGATGAAGATTGAGCGGCGAGCCTGTCCGGCGACCGCCTTTGACAAGTGGCCCTTGCCGGTAGTGTCCTCCACCAGGAGCACCTCGCCGGCGCCGATTATCCGTCGCTCACCGTCGCTGGCGGTGATCTCCACTCCGGCGTCCAGGTTTACGATGTATTGTCGCCGGGGCGCCGGATGCCAGTCGAGATCATAGTCGCCAGCCGTCTCGCGGAAGATCACGCCGGTGGCGGGCCGCCGCTCCGATAGTTTTCCACCAGGGAGATCTTGGACCCATTGGACCTCGATGTCGCGGAAGTGGGATTCACCGTCCGCGTCGGCATAGAGATTGTGGATGCGCATCTGACTCGTCCGTGTGCTGGATCGAGTTCCAGGCTAGAGCCTGATCCGTTTGCACGGAACAGCTGCAAACGGTGAATCAGGCTCTACACTCTTAAATCTAGAGCAAAGCATCCCCCGTTCAGACGACTCCGTCTGAACGGGGGATGCTCTAGGGGATGGACATGCGCAACGCCGCGCGAGCGGGGACAGGTTATCCCCGCCTTCGTCCGGAAATATCCGACGTGGATCCTTCTCAGAAAAGCAGGGTGGAAGGGCAGATCATGTGCCAAAGTGATGGGGGAGCTTCGTGGAAAGTGCGCCGAGCGATCCGGTAACCGCTGAAAGTGCCGGCGGCGGCGCCTACATGGAAGTGGCCGGGCGCCCAAGGGTCGGCCTTGCGCGGCGACGTAGGGAGGCGAACACATGACCCGAATGACGCGCCTGGTGGCGGCATTCGCCTTTGGAGCCGGATTGACGGCAGCCGGCGTGACGGGGGCTCAAACCCAGACCGGGAGCGCGCCGCCGCCGGCCGCCTCGGCGCAGCCCGCGCCGCCGGCGCAGTCCACACCGCCGCCGGCGCAGCCCCAAACGCCTACGACCCAACACCTGGATGCGGTCGCTGGCCAGCCGACCTATTCCGCAAATCCGCCGCCCGATAGCTCGTCAGGAATCTACCTGCCCTCCGTGATCCTCGGCTATGCCAGATCGGCCACCGCCTGCGTCGTGATAGGTTGCGATGATGGGCCACGAGTGGGCGGCTACGAGCCGTCGTCCGGGGCGGCTGAGCCGCTGCCGGTCACTCCGGGGCCGTTTAGCCCGCACTGAGACCGGAGCGTCACTCGCGAGTGGCGATCCGCCAGCAGGTGTTGTGAATCGCGCTTCACCGAGCGTGATAACCCGCCACCCTGAGCAATGATGGTCGATCGCCTCTTCGCCGATACCTACCTCGCCACCCTCTATGACGTCTGGCATCCGAGGTCCGTTCGCGACGACTACGATTTCTACCTGCCTCGGATCATGGCCGCGGGATCGGTTCTGGATGTCGGCTGCGGCACCGGCACGCTGCTGATCGATGCGCGTCAGAGCGGCCATCGCGGTCGGCTTTGCGGACTCGATCCGGCGGTCGGCATGTTGGAGAGGGCGTGTCGGCACACGGAAATCGAGTGGGTGCTCGGCGATCTTCGCTCAACTCGCTGGTCGCGAGAGTTCGACCTCGTCGTAATGACCGGGCACGCCTTTCAGGCCGTCCTCGACAAGGACGAACTCGAGGCCCTGTTCGCCGCCGTGCGTCGCGCTCTAACGCCCGGTGGCTGCTTCGCCTTCGAGACCCGCAACCCGGCGGCTCGCGCCTGGAAGAGCTGGCGCCCGGAAAACGCGGTCACCCTCGTCGGACCCGATGGCGAAGAGGTCACGATAACGACGCATGTCGTGACCCTGTTCGACGGCGACGGTCTCGTTCACCCATACCTTCACGGGAGCTCATCCGGCCCTGCCGCAGGTCAGTCGAAGTACGCTGCGGTTCCTCGACGAGCGCGAGATCGATCAGCTTCTGGCGGATGCTGGCTTTCGGGTCGAAGAACGCTTCGGGGATTTCCGAGGGGCCCGGTTCACACGGAGCAGCCCCGAGATCATTACGATCGCACGCGCAGACGCCTGAGCTGGCGATCCAGCTTTCGCGGTAGTCCCAAGCGTCCGCTTGCTATTGGAGGCCGGCTTATGAGTGCTGGAGAAGCTACGCTCCTTGCGGCGATCGTCGCTGGGCTTGTGGCGCTGGTGACCTCAGCCATTACGTCAAGGCTGACCTTGCGCAGTGCAGAACAGCGGCTTCGACGGGAATTCCAGCTTGAGTTCGCGGCTGAGCGAGTGGCGCACGAACTCATGCGGGACTCGAGGTGGACCCTCCGTTCTCTCGACCTGCTGAAGATCCACCTGGGGGGCTTTAAGGACGACGAGCTGCGGAAGGTCCTCGTGCGCGCTGGCGCCATTCGGTTCGAGTCCCGGTCAGGCAAGGAACTCTGGGGCCTGCTTGATCGGAACCGGCATCGCCTGGGCATCACGAAGATCGACGAGGATCCCCAAAATCCCCCGAACATCCCGAACTGGGTGCTCCGCGAGAAGCGAGACGTCGCGGATACATGAGGCGGTGAACGCGTAGGTGGCGACGATCGATTGACAACGATTAGTCGATTTGCTAATCGACTTCGCGTGACCGACGTACTCCTCAAGGCGACCGCCCTGTCCAACGCAATGCGTCTCCAGATCCTGGAGAGGCTCAAGGCGCCGGCGAAGTATTTCGGGCCCGAACACCCCTTCGATGAAACAGAGGGCGTTTGCGGGCTCTACATCGCCGAGAATCTGGGAATCTCGCCGGCGACAGCCTCGGTCCATCTGAAGATTCTCACCCAGGCTGGTTTCGTACGGCCGCTGCGGAAGGGGAAATTCACCTACTTCAAACGGGTCGACACGGCGTTCGCCGATCTGGCGCGCGCCCTGGAAGACATTTGAAGATGGCCAGCCTGACCAGAAGCCGGCCGGGCGCGGGCGTGACAGGCGCGGGCGTGAAATTGGGGGCAGGGAGCGTGGTCGCTCTCGGCTTCGTCGCGCTGGCTCTGGCTTTCACCGTGCGCGGATCACTCTCGCTCGCCATGCCTGTCTGGCAGGCGGAATTTGGCTGGTCGCGAGGATTCATCTCCGCAATCGCCGCGACCGCCCTGCTGGCCATGGCCGTCGTCGCGCCGTTCGCCGGGGGCGCCGTCGACCGCCAGGGTGCGCGCCTGCCGCTCGTCTTGGGACTTGCGGCGATCGGTGTTGGGGTCGGCATGGCCGCCGCGGCGCGGCCGGGCGTGATGTCCTGGCTCCTGCCGGCGGGCTTCGCGGGCGTCGCTTCCATCGGCTTCGGCGTCGTCGCCCAGCATGTGGTCGCCGCGGCGATCGCCCAACGCGTGGAGACGAACCGGGGTCTTGCCGTGGGTGTCGGCACATCCGGCTCTACCGCCGGCCAGCTTGCCCTGATGCCCCTCTTGGCGATCCTCATGCAGGGGGGACACTGGCGGGCGGCTTTCGCCCTGCTTGCCCTGGCGTGCGCCTTGCTCATTCCGGTGGCCTGGCTCGTCGTCGCGAACGCTCACGCGGCCCCGCCCCGTGGGAGCGCCGCCGGGCTCCAGACGCCGGCCGCGGAGAGCCTGCCTGGGGCTCTTGCGCGCCTGCTGCGCAGCCCGGTGTTTCACGCCATCTTCTGGAGCTACACGATCTGCGGATTCACCACGAGCGGGGTCATCGAGACCCATCTGCTCCCCTACGCCTCGCTATGCGGCTTCGGTGCGGTGTTGAGCGCCGCGGCTTACGGCCTGATGTCTGCTGTCAATCTGATCGGCATGATCGGCGCCGGATGGCTCTCGGATCGCGTTCACCGGCCCATGCTGCTGGCCATGATCTACCTGGCCAGGGCCGGCGCCTTCGTCCTGCTGATGGTCGTAGGCGGCAACTACACGTTGCTGATCATCTTCGCGATCCTGTTCGGCCTCTTCGACTATTCAACCGTACCCGTGACGGCGAGCTTCATCGCCAGCCGGATGGGCAAGGCCGTCCTTGGTCTCTCCATGGGCCTGCTGTCGGCCGGCCATGCGGTGGGCGGGGCCGCCGGGGCGTGGGTGGGAGGGTTGGTCTTCGACGGCAGCGGCGGCTACCGCTTCCTCTGGATCGTTTCGCTCGCCCTGGCCCTTGGCGCCGCGGCGCTGGTGGCGGGCCTTGCCGACACCGCGAGGGGAGGGGCGGCGGCCGATTGCGACCCTTCGGGCTCTCCCCCACTCACAAGGCTTACCCGGAGCGCCGGCGCCCTCGCCGGCCAGCGGTCCCTCCGCGCCACGGCGATCGCGAAGGGTTCGCCCGAGAGGAGCGCGCCGCTTTAGGACGGCGGTCGCCAGGTCACACTTGAACCGTTGCAGACCTCTCATCCCGCGTTGATCATCATCTGATGATCCCACCCGCGGCGCCAGCAGCGATTTCGGTCTCGATCGAACATCCGAAGACCTATCTGCTTTCGGTCGTAAGCATTCCCCTCAAGCCGGCCGACAAAATAAGGGCGTTCTCGATCGCGACCTGGGGCGTGCGGTTCAAAGCCGTCTGCCACATTCCCTATGGCTGGACGATCAAGGCGGGGAGCGGCGCCGAGCCTGGGGGCGTGCTCGAAGGATCCGGCTCCAACGGGATCACCTGGTTCGACAAGCCGAACCCGCGGGACCTTCAGTCGTTTGTCCTGGTAACGCTCTCCGGCCCCGTCCAGCCCAATGACGTCCGCTTTGCAGATGGCAGAGGGGTGCGTCCTGCGACCTTCAAGGGCCATGCTCGCGTGTGGAACAATGACGCTGAGCGAAACGTCCCGATGAACGACGCCAACATCCGGCTTGTCTCGGCGAAGGGATGTTAGAACACAGGGCCAGGCGCAACATTCACCCAAATTGCCGTGATGATTGCTCGTGTCCCTCTGCGACTTGCGGAGCGTGACCGGTGAGGCCAGTGTTTCTTGTCGTTCGAGCCGGTATCGAACAGCTCGAGGAAAGGGCCTGATCGATGCGTAGGAGGAAAATCGCGCCGGTCGCGGCGGCTCTGATCTTGGCCCTTTGGCCGGGAGTTCCGGGCGCCTCTGCGGCCGGTCCGTCCGGGTACCGGATTCTCAGGCGGATTCCGGTCGAAGGAACGGGATCCTGGGACTACGTGACGATCGATAGCGGCGCCCGGCGCCTCTATGTCGGTCGGGGTGATCGCGTCGACGTGGTGGACGTCGACACGGGCGCCCTCGTCGGCCAGGTGACCGGCCTTGCGGACTCTTCCGGACTTCTGCCGATTCCCGAACTGGGTCGCGGCTTCGCCACCAGCGGCGGCGCCGGCAAGATCGTTATCGTGGACCTGAAGACCCTCGCGAAAGTCGGAGAGGTCAAAGCCGGCAAGGATCCCGATTCCTTCGCCTATGATCCGGTGACAAAGCGCGTCTTCATCATGAACAGCGGCGGCGGCGATGCGACCGCCATCAACGCCGCGGACGGGACTATCGCCGGAACGATCGACCTCGAGGGACAACCCGAGTTCGTCGTCGCCGACGGCCGGGGCAGCGTCTTCATCAACATCACCGACAAGAACGAGATCGTCGAAGCCGACGCCAGGACCCTCAAGGTGCGCAACCGCTGGTCGCTGGCGCCTTGCCTCGGTCCCTCAGGGCTCTCGATGGATCGAAAGAACCGGCGGCTGTTTTCGGTCTGCGACAACCAGACGATGATCGTGATGGACGCCGATACCGGCAAGGTCGTCGCCGCCCTGCCGACGGGCGCGGGGACCGACGCCAGCGCCTTCGACCCCGCCTCGGGAAATGCGTTCGCCTCGGCCGGCGGGGCCGGGACGCTGACCATCGTCCATGAGGACTCGCCGAACCAGTTTCGCGTCCTGGAGGACCTGCCGACGCAGCCCAACGCGCGCACCATGGCGCTCGATGAGAAGGCCCACGAGATCTTCCTCGTGACCGCCCGCCGCGGCCACGGCTCGACTTTCCGCAATGTGTTGCCGGGCACGTTCGTCGTCATCGTCGTCGGCAAGTGAACGCCCCACGCCAGAGCTTGGCTCGTCCAAAGCACTGCCGCTGCTCAGACCGCTCGAACTTCGGCAAGCCGCTTGATTGCGTACCCATCGCCCCAGCAGACAGCGGCTTCCTATGCGGCTGATGCTTGCGCAGCGATGTCGTGCGCGTCGCCGTCGAGACCGGCGGCGTTGTAGGGTAGCGCCAGGTCAAGGTCGGGGACGTCGACGTGAGACTCGTCCCAGTCGATCAGCGCCACCCGGGTCGCGGTGATGCGGACGTTGCCAGGGTTGTTGGGGTTGCCGTGGACGACGCATGTCTGACGTCCAATGAGCCGCGCCCACACTGCCCGGCATCGAGCAACACTCTCAGGCGGCATCGCGCCAAGGTTGATCTTCGTCCCGGTCTCGACGTGCAGGAGGTCGCTCGAGGATCGCCAACCCGGGCGCTGCGGCCAGCCCTGGGTCGACCGATGCAGCCGGCGGAGCGTGTCGGCCACGCGACGCCAGTCGGCCACCGTCTCGGGCGGTCCGCCCTCCACATACGTCATCACCATCAGCCCGTCGGCGAACAGCCGTCCGTCGATCGTCGGGATTGGCATTGGCGCGGCCAGACCTTCGCGGTCGAGGTGTTGGAGGAGCTGGGTTTCCCACGCGAGATCAGCATTGCTCCTGGCGCCCAGACGAGCGACCGCGAGGCGCCCTTGGACGCGCACGCTCCACACGTCGTTGGCGAGGCCGCCAGCCAACGGCTCGATGCGAACGGCGTCGTCACCCCACTGTTCGAGCGCTTCCCATCCCGCTGGCGACATCGGCTGCTGAGACTCACCTGTTCGCGGTTTCTGATCGAGGAGGTGAAGACGTAGAGAGCGGGAGGTGATCCGATCATCTCGTCGATCGGGGAAACGTTGCTCCTGTCACCCCTCTTTCATCCTTGTTTCACCCTGTTTCAATATGCAGCTACGCTGCCGCCGTGACTCCACGGTGGCTTGATGCGGGCGGAGGCTTGATTGCGTCCAGTCACACAGTCGGATCTGGCGGTCATCGGCGCGATATTCGGCGCGGGACTTGGCTTCATCCTGTGGGTCTGGCTTGCCTGGTCGCATCGCGTCAGGCTCGTGGAACGTGCGCAGAGCTGGCCCACGGTTCGCGGCCGGATGCAGATCGCCAAAGTGCGCCACAAGCGCGACAGCGACGCGGTGGACGAGTTCATACCCGTGATCAGCTATGTCTATGAAGTCGCGGGGAGGCCCTATACTGGCGATCGTCTGCATGTCGGGGGCAAGACGATCTACTACGACGACGCCTCGGCGAGCGCCGCGATCCAAGGATACCGGTCGGGCGGGGAAGTCCTGGTCAGATACGATCCGGCGAATCCGCGTGTCTCGGCCCTCGTCGTACAGCCCGCGCGGACCCACCTGCGCCACTGGCTGATCTTTGGCGCCTTCCTGGTGCTCTGCGCCGCCTATTGCGCCTGGGCGGTAACCCATCGCTGAGGCGCGGTGATCTTCCTCCAAGAAGGGCTCCCTTGGCCTCGCGAGGCTCACCCGGAGCGCCGGCGTCGGTGTCCCCTATCTCGCCCACGAAAAGGCGCGACACCCGAAATTCGATGTGAGACACTTCCGGATCGGCACGCCACCTGCACTCTTGCAGCTTCGCAATGACGTCACGCCAGCGCGGCTATGATAGTCCGCGTGTGTCAGGAAGACACCAGATGACGCTACCAGACCAAAGTGCGGTGCTGGAGTCGCTCATAGTCCACTTCGCGTATCCGACAACTGAACCCGGTCTTTTGGATGCCGGGAGCAGCAATCCAGAGTTTCCATCTCTCGATCGAGTTCCGGGCGTACTGGGTGGCGTCGATAGGTCGAACTGGATTGGTTTGCCGCCTGGCCCACAAACGATCGCGGCCTTGGCCGCGGGCCTCGAAGCGATGGGAACCGTATGGCCGGCGGCTCTTGCAGACGTGCGCCTGTTTTGTCGGGGAATTGTACCGCTCTCTCGCCTGGATACCGAGAACGCTTGCTCGGTAAGCAGTCCAGACACACCGTTCTTCATCGGAACGACGGTTCATCCGGGCAACTCACTCTTACAGGCAGAATTGATCCTGCATGAGACGTCGCACCTGAAACTTGATATACTGAGCCGAGAAGTCGATTTGATTTGTGACGACGGTCCTAACTCTTTCCACCATCCCTGGCGCCCCGATCTTCGCCCCTTGAGCGGAGTCCTCTATGGTGTCCACGCCTTCGTCGCGATCGTGGGCTTATACCGTGCCGCCCTGAACTCTTCCTGGCCCGGCCCCGATATCCGAGCGGCGCTTATCCGGCACGAGACCGATGTCGACATGGGTCTCGACGTGCTTAAAGACAATGCGCACAGGCTTACGACTCAAGGGCAAAAGCTTTTGCAGTTGTTGCTTGACGCGTACGGGTCAGCCAACTGGCGCGTCACTGACTCCAATTGTTGCTGAGGTCCGCCTGCCGTGGACGACTTAGACGGTCACAAAGACAACTTTGCCAAGACTGGATATACAATATTTCCGGAAGTATATGACGCAAACAGTCTCGCAATGTGGAGAGAGCTTGCCGAGCTACACCGCCAGGACAGGAAATTCTGGATCGTTGGCGGGCTTCTCGAACTTCACCCCGCCTTAGCCCTTGGTGTCATAACAAACCCTACCATTCTGAGCTTTGTCGAGGCGCTCATGGGGCCGTTTGTCCAGCTGGACGGCATGTCGTTGGTGGGTTCCAGATCCTCGACTGACACAGGCAAGGAGCTGGATTGGCATCGCGACCCTTGGGGAAGCATTCCGGGGTCCGACCGATATGAGCGGCCTCGCGCGGTAAACGCGATCGTTTATTTGCAGGATCTCACCGACGACGTCGGCCCATTGCGCGTCATTCCAGGATCCCATCGAACGCCACTGACGATGTCGGAAGCGGAGCGCCGAACGCCACACCCGGACGAGAGACTTTTGTCACTTCGGGCGGGCGATGTTGTCGTCCTCCATAATAACCTGGTGCATTCCCGCACGCCCGGTGAGGCCGGCGTCTCGCGATTTCATTTGAGCGTCCTCTACAATCACAGTTGGCTGAAGAGCACCTTCAACTTTGGCGGGTCTGTCGCTCGGTCTGTTTTGACTCACGCGGACCGGACAAACGACCATCGACTGCTGCGTCTGTTCGGCGAGGACAGGCAAATCGTGGAGAGGGGCAACTGCGCCTTTTTGGTCGATGAGGAGTCGTCCTGGCGAACCTGGCTGAAAGAGGACAGCAACGCGCTGTTGTCCAATACGGGCCCACCTTAGTTGGCCGCGTAAATCTGCAAGCCGCCACCGTTCGCGCAACGGCGCTGCGATCGTCAATAAATAGAGTATGCGTTCCGCATGGCGGCGGCCGCCGCTTCGGGCAGGAACGAACTCGCCAGACTGTATCTGTCTTTATCTTCAGTGTTGGCGCTTATTGAGTCCAGATGCGTCGGTAATTGTTCAAGCGAATTGGCCAGATCGATCGTGAGTAGCGCGGACAGCGTATTCCTCGAGACCGGAACACGCACCTCCAGGCGCCTATCATAGAGATGATAGGGTTCCCGATTGATCACGTTTTCAAAAATAGACTCGCGGTCGCTGGCGCAGAACAGGTACGCAACAGCTTCCGCTTCGCGCCCGATGAGCTGCCTCAACGCGTCGCGGTCATCGAAGCCAATCAGGGCGGACGGGTATCCGGCTGTTCCATAGACACTATGGAACAAGCCCGCAGTCGCCAGGTCCGCCGACACGCCCCAGCTGCGCACAATCAAATACGTGTGCACCAGATGTTTCAGAAGCGATCCGCCGGAATGGTCCCGCTTTCCCGCGCCTAGACTCTCTAGAAACGCGGTCATCTGGGCAAGATGGGCCACTTCTGGCGGGCTGAGACTCTCCACGATCTCTGACGCGCTCTTTAGCGGCGGCTGTGACCAGAACGAAAAGATGATCGTGTAACGAACCCAATCGCCCATACGGGACACGGAATGATAAGATCTATGTGAAAGGCAAAGTCCAACAGCCGAGTTGTGCGCCGGAGGCAGGACCTTGAAGATATCAGCAGCGTCGGCGCTATTATGAATTCGCAATTCACCCCCACAGCCTTGAACGCTGCTGCTGCGGCCAAGGTGGATGACGAGCCTATGCGTCTCCATACCAGGCGACGGCGCGTCGTTGTGGACGTCGATGAACTGGCCGGTCGTAAGCTTATGAGCCGTGATCGACATTCGGTCGGAAAGCGACGCGCCCAAAAGCTCCCCAACGCGCTGCCGAAGGCATGCCAGCGTCTCGGGAGCAAAGAGAACCGCACAGTCGCTGGGAGCGCCCTGGGGAAGTAAACGAACCTCCCATTGGCTGTAGAATTCACGCTCAGCTAGATTCCACTCAATTCCATTTTCGAGCCAATCCAAAAGTGAATTTGCCAATCCGGGGTTCAGGCACCGGGCAGATGTGAAGAAAGGGTAGGGTGTTTCGCTGACTTTGGCGTCCAACAAGATGGAGCTGTTCTCATCAATTGCGGAGGCAGCCATTCGCGCGCGCACAGCTATGTCGGCCGATTTTCCGAAAGGGCTGTCGTCAGCGGAAGCAAGCCGTCTCCCGTCTCGATCTGCAGGTCGCTCCTGATGCGGCGCCACGCATAGTCAAAAATTTGTTTGAAGTCGTCGCAGTACACGCTGGGGTTGTCGAAGCGATTTTCTGTCGACCACCGCGAAGCGATGTGGCCGCCACCGCAGGCGAAATGGTACTGGCACGCCCTGCATTCCGGCGCCAGGCGAAGCGACGCCCTCAAGACTTCCTGATACAGCGGGTCGTCCGCCAGCGCTTGTAGGTCGTGCTCGAAGACATTCAGGTTCGTCTTCGTGAACTGATAACCAGCGGTCCGTAAAACATCCAACGGTTCCAGGCTTCCATCGGTCAGAAGCGTAGCTGTCGTCGCCGGTCCATAGCCAAGCGACTCCGAACGGCTGTTAGCGCCAAGGAGTCCCTTTGTTATGCTTTCCATCAGGCGAATTTCGACGCCCTGGGGCGCATAACGGTCATACCAAAGCTCGAACAGGCGCTTGTAGTACGCTGCGATAGATGGAGGCGGCGACTCGTGGTTGGCGTCCGGGATCAGGATATCGAAATTTCGTATTTCGAGCTCTTCGACAAAATATTCGCAGGTCTCGAAAGGGTCTGATTGAGGGTCGCAAACTGCGAGCACGCCCACGCTGACGTCCATTTCTCGCAGCAGATGGAATGCATCGACGGTCTTCTGAAGCGTGCCACGGCCGCGAAGATCTTTCCTCACGGCATCGTGGACATTTTTCGGTCCATCGATGCTGATGGTCATTCTCACATTGTGGCGCTTGAACAAATCCGCCCACTCACGGTCCACCAGCACCCCGTTGCTGGTCAGGCTGAGCTTTAGCGCTATGTTCTCTTCGCGTTCAACTTGTCGGAGTTTCCGACAGAACGAATCGAAGCGCCTTTTCCCGAACAGGAGGGGCTCACCCCCGTGGAAAATGATGGAAAAAGTCTTGAGGCCATAACGTCGGATATGCTCTGTCAATCGACCGACGTAGGCGTCTTCGGCTGCCAGGGTCAAAAGGGCAGGGCGCTCGTAAACGCTCTTGTCCCTGAACCAATAGCAGTAGGTGCAATCGAGATTGCACCGCATAGCTAGTTTTATTAATGTATAGGTGAAGAGTCGAGCGTTATCGGGGATGACGCCGACATCAGTGAGTACATCTGCATTGCGCAGATTAATCATTGTCGCACCGGAAAATCTGTCGAACTAGTGCTCGACGGATAATCCACGGGCGCGCCGCTTAGCCGCCGCCCTCGCCCCCTGCGAGCCCGGCCGCCTGCGCGGCGATAGCTGCCGGATCAACGGCTTCGAAAGTGAATGTGTCGGAGCATTTATCATATGCTCTGCCATATCCGGGCATCGTGCGATCGAACGATTGCTTGCAATACTCACCATCGGCGTTGACCAAGGTGATGCCGGATTCATTTATATTGTCGCGCGCGATGATATCGATGACCGACTTGAGCGCGGCGGTCGTAGAATTCACCTGCAGGTTTTGACCGTACTTGCCTTGCAGGTATTCGATGGCGGAGCGGTTGAGCGCAGAGAAACCATCATCAGAGACCTTATCGCTTTCTTGAGCCACTTGGGATCTCCCTATACTCGATGATATTAGGTGTCTTCCTGCCGTATGAGGCGGTACAGAGCGTTCGTGTCTATACCGCGTCCGTGTCTATGCCGATTAACGACTAAGGGACGTACTGACGCTGCCGCGAAGTCGGATCTCGCCTCGCAAACTCAAGGGCGTCAACAATTGTTAAGTTAGAGTACGCCTTCCCTGTGTCGGATGCAAGGCTGATGGATGGCGACGCCGCCCGAGCCGCGGTGCGTTCGACCTGGCGCCGATAGGGCGCCCCGAGGGACGAATGAAGCATTCGGCGGGCAAGTTGGCTTTCGTCACCGGCGCCGCGTGGCGAGCCCCTATGCGGCGGAAGAGGCCCCGATGCGGGGCCGTCTCAACGTCACATCAGCGGCACAGAGCCCGTGACCACCGTTCCCGAATGATCCGTCACGACGTCGAATGTTCCGCCGAGCTCATGCATGCGCGAGCGCATGCTGGCGAGCCCGGCGCCCTGCCACGACTCATCCGCACAGGCTGACCGAAGCGCCTCTATGCCTTTACCGTCGTCGGCCACCCGCATCGTCAACACGCCCCCGCCAGCCACGAGCTCGACGTCGACGCGTCTCGCAGCCGCGTGACGAAAGACGTTCGACAACGCCTCCTGAATGAAGCGGAAGGCGGCGCGCTGGGTCTTTGGGCTGGCGGCGTCGACCTCGCCGTCAGCCTTGAACGCCGATGCGATGCCGGCTCTCACGCCGATGCCGCTGACCAGTCGACGCGTGGTCTCTGCAAGCCCGTGCAGGTCAAGGCTCGGGGGCTTCATCAGGTATGACAGGAGGCGGATCTCCTTGGCGGCCGCCTGCACCGACTCGGACATGTCGTCGAGGATGTCCTTGACGCCCGGCTGTTCGCCAATGGCGCGCCGAAGCCGGTGAAGATTGAGGCTCAGCACGGCCAGGTGCTGGCCGGTCGAGTCATGCAGCTCCGCCGCCAGGTGTTCGCGCTCCTGTTCGCGAGCCGCCGCCGCGCGCTCGAGGGCCTTGCGCGCTTCGGCTTGGGCGCGGACGGCGTCCGACAGGTCCTCGTGGAGGGCGATGAGATAGGCGGCGCCTGCGACGTCGATCCGCGCGATCCGAACCTGCCGCCAGCGCAGACCCATCGGCGTCGAGACCATGTAGGACTTCACGAAGTCCGCCGTTCGCGAGGCGGCGACGTCGTTCAGCCCTTGCAGCAGCTCTTCCTTGTTCAGCTCGGGAATCAGCTTGCTGCAGACATCCACATAGGCCTCGCCCTTCCCATAGTGAGAGGTTTCGAGGCCAAGCTCTCTGAGCATGTCGCGCCATGCGATGTTGCAGATGACGATGACGCCTTGCTGGTCGAGCAGCACCGTCTCGACCGTCTCGTCCGTCGGCAGGCTGGGCGGCGTCTCTGACGCCAGCACGCTTCCGTGGGAGGCGACCTTCTGCGCGGTCACGTCCCAGAAGCGGACGAGGACGCCATCGACGATGGGCAGCGACTCCATCTCCATCCAGAGGCCCGGATGCAGGCGTGATCTGAATTCCGCGCGCGAAGCCTGCCCCGTCGTAAGGGTTGCCTGAATCGCCGCGAAGGCGGGACTGGGGAAGATAAGATCGCCTCGGCAGTCCAGCCCCACGATCTCGACTTCCTCGAAGCGCCACCAGATCGCGCACTCAGGAGTAACGCTCGAGATGCGCCAGTCCCGACCGATGGTGAAGGTGAGATTGCCGGGCCGGGAAAGCTCGAGGGGCGCAGCCTGTGACGTCGCCTTCCCCCTGGTTTCCGCTACCGGGGCGGGGGGATCCAGCAGTTTGCGTGTGCTGCCTGCGATGAGCGTCGCGCCCCCGGGCAATGGCGTCAGCGTGGCCTGCCAGCGGCAGGGGCCGGCGGGTGTCTGAGTGGTATGAATGATCTTGGTCGTGGCGGACGCCGCCAGACACTGGCGGCAGGCTTCGATCAGCAAGCCGGCGAGTTCGCGAGGCAGCGCATCCGCAGCGCCTTTGCCGACGATCGCCGACTCCGAGAGCCCCAATCCCCGGGCGAACACTGAATTGACGGACTCGAAGACGAAATCCGCTCCGCAAACCCGCAGGCAGAAGAGCGAGTCACCCTCGTCCGGGGCCGCGGAAACCTGCGCAAGCGAGGCTTTTGTTGACCTCGGCAAAAAAACTTCCGGCCTTGGTGAAAGAACGGACGTCCCAATGATGGCCTCTGCCACCTTGCCGGGCCTACGCCGGGCAGGCGCGACTGCGCCGTCTGGTCTCTGCACGGGTTACCTCACTCAGTCCTGACCCCACCCCTGTCTCGGCTGAGGGACTGGTGACTTATCATATGCTAATACCAAGGCTTCACTCAGGGAAAACCCGCAGAACCAAGCGGATCGACCGACAAGCTTGGCTCAATCAACTGCGCTGAAGCTCCGGGCGCGCGTGACATCTCGCCAGATCGGCGGACGGCGACTTCGCCGGCAAGCGGCCTCTCCACACCGCGGCGCCAGATCGGGCGCGCCCTGGTTGAGGACCCCCGCTCGCGCACATTCTGGCTCGTCACGGGCGCCTGACGGCGCACTCGGCAAGGTCACTCAGGCGCGCCGCGCCGTCTCTACCCTTTGATGAAGGCCAGCAGATCGGCGTTGATGGTGTCGGCCTCGGTCGTCGGCATGCCGTGCGGAAAGCCCTTGTAGGTCTTCAGCGTGCCGTTCCTCAGCAGCTTTGACGACAGCGGGGCAGAGTCTGGATAGGGCACGATCTGGTCGTCGTCGCCGTGCATGACAAAGACCGGCACGGTGATCTTCTTCAGGTCCTCGGTGAAGTCGGTCTGGGAGAAGGCGACGATACCGTCGTAGTGCGCTTTGGCGCTTCCCATCATCCCCTGGCGCCACCAGTTCCAGATGACGCCTTGCGAGGGTTTCGCGCCGGGCCGGTTGTAGCCATAGAAGGGTCCGGCCGGCACGTCGTAGAAGAACTGCGCGCGGTTGGCTGCGAGCGCCGCCTGCAAGTCGTCGAACGCCTTCTTGGGCGTTCCGTTCGGATTGGCGTCGGTCTTCACCATCAGCGGGGGCACGGCGCTGAGGATCGCCGCCTTCGCCACGCGACTTTCGCCATGGCGAGCAAGGTAATGCACGACCTCGCCGCCGCCCGTGGAGTGACCGACATGCACCGCGCCCTTCAGGTCGAGATGCGCGGTGAGCGCCGCGAGATCATCGGCGTAGTGATCCATGTCGTGGCCGCTCCCGACCTGGCTCGAGCGGCCGTGGCCACGCCGGTCATGCGCGATGACGCGATAGCCGCGGCTCATGAAGAACAGCATCTGCGTGTCCCAGTCATCCGCCGAAAGCGGCCAGCCATGGCTGAAGACGATGGGCTGCCCGCTGCCCCAATCCTTGTAGAAGATCTCGACGCCGTCCTTGGTGGTGATCGCAGGCATGGCATTGATCCTTCTCGCTGTTTGGATTGAGAGCGTCAGTGCTGGTGAAAAGGTGCGATCCGTCGCCGATGAGGCGAAACGGCCATTCATCGAAGAGAAACTGACAACAGCGATGAGGGTTTCCGTTACACGACACGAGACCCCGGACATGGCGTCGCGAGGGGCGAGCGCATATCATCCCGACCATGGCCAGCGTGAAGAAGGGACAGCTCACTGCGCCGGCGTCCCGCCGGCTCTTTTCTTCTTGAGCTCCCATCCACTATTTCGCCGCCAAAAGGCGCGACCACAGTAAACGTCGAGTAAGCAAAGAAGAGCCGGCGTGGGTTCGCCCAATTGGAGATGCGAAGATGAGAAGCGTCGTCGTCACCGGGGTCTCGACCGGCATCGGCTGGGGCATCACAAAGGTTCTGATCGGTCAGGGCTACCGGGTGTTTGGCAGCGTTCGCAAGAGCGAGGACGCCGATCGGTTGCGCCAGGAGTTCGGCGAGCGTTACGTCCCCCTGATCTTCGACGTCACCGACGAAGCCGCCGTGCGCGCCGCCGCCGCCCAGGTGCGTGAGGCTCTCGCAGGGGAGCCCCTGATGGGGCTGGTCAACAACGCCGGCGTCGCCATTGCAGGCCCGCTGCTGCACTTGCCGGTCGCCGAATTTCGCCAGCAGATCGAGATCAATCTGGTGGGCGTCGTCATCGTGACCCAGGCTTTCGCGCCGCTGCTGTCGCCCGCGTCAGACGCCGGCGGGAAGTCCGGTCGCATCGTCAACATCAGTTCGGTTGGCGGCAAGAACGGCATGCCGTTCCTGGCGCCCTACATCGCCTCGAAATTCGCTCTGGAAGGCCTGTCTGAATCTCTGCGCCGCGAATTGATGCTGCTGGGCGTCGACGTCATCGTCGTCGCGCCAGGCACGGTCGCCACCGCGATCTGGGGCAAGGCCGATATGGCCGACATGACCCCCTATCGCGACACCCCCTTCTATCCGGCGCTTGAAAAGATCCGCGCCTTTATGAATGGCGCAGGCGGCCTGGCGCCGGAACGGCTCGGCGAAGTGGTGGCCAGGGCCCTGACCACCGAAAGGCCCAAGGCGCGCTACACCGTTGCGCCCGACGCGGTTCAGACCTTCATGATGGCCAATCTGCCCAGGCGCATGGTGGACCGCATGATTGCGGGCCGCCTGGGGCTGACGCCGAAATAACCTCGGGCGAGGCGTCAGACCAATAGACGGTTCACTTGGGGCGTCGGTGACAGGATACGAAACCCCTTTCCGCGATAGAGGATCATGGCAAGACTCATCGTTCTGGCCGGACTGCCCGCCAGCGGAAAGTCGAGCATCGCGCGCGAGCTGGCGAAGAGGTGCGGCGCCGTATGGCTCCGCGTCGACTCGATGGACCAGGCGATCTGGTCCTCCGGCACGGCGCCTGACGACCTTCAGGACTGGACCTATCGAGCCGCCCAGGCGGTGGCGGTCGATAACCTCGCTCTTGGTCGAGACGTTATCGCCGACTGCGTCAACGACTGGCAGGCGGCGAGGACCGGCTGGGAGGCGTGCGCGCGGCGCGCCGGGGCCGACATCACCTGGTTGGAGATACAATGCAGTGATCCCGTCGAGCATCGCCGAAGGGTCGAGACGAGACGCGCCGAGATCGAAGGGCTCAAGCTCCCCGACTGGCAAGCCGTCGCGACGCGCGAGTATCACCCCTGGGACAAAGACCACCTGGTCGTGGATACAGCCCACAAGACACTCGAGAGCTGTGTGGAAGCAGCGCTCGCGGCCTTGGCCGGTTGAGCGGCAGGGTTTCTGCGCCACGGCACGGAGCGCCGCCTGACCTCGCGCCTGTTATTCGTTGACTTGACGCTGAAATGCGCTCCAGCTGACGGGACGTATCAACTGAGGGGTCGGGGCTTCTGCGTCTCTTCTGATCGCCCCGTGCGGCTCGATGAGTATCGACCGAACAGTGAGCCGGGACGAGAAACTCTCGCGTGGGGACGCCCGTCCGCACGCCGAGGGATTTGAGTTCACGCTCGATCGCAGGTGGCGCATCACCTCGATCACCCCAAGCGCCGCCGCCTGGGCAGGGTCCAGCGTCGAGAACCTCATTGGACGCGACGGCCGGGACCTGAACCCGCTGGCGACCGAGATTCTCGCCGACCGCGTGGAGGCCGCGCTCGCCACTGGGGCGGTCTCCACCTCTGAGCAACCCTCCAGCCATGTGCCAGGACGCTGGGTCAGGATCGAGATCGGGCCGCTCGGCGAGGGCGTCCGCATTCAGTTCGAAGACATCACATCCGAGGTGGCGGCGAGGCGGCTGGCGGAGTCGTCCGAGGACTCTGCGCCTGTCGCGCTCGGCGTCGGACCTGCTGAGATCGTCCTCCTGGATGAGCAGGGCGTCATCGTCGCGACCAACGCTGCGTGGCGCGCCGGCATCGCGGCGCTTGGCCTGAACCAGGCCGACGTGGGCGTCGGGGCATGCTACGCCAAAGTCGCCAAGGCGGTCGTTCCCAAGACCGACGAAGCCACGTTTGCGGGGCGACTGGCGCAGCTCTTCTCCGGCCGCGTGCCCACGTTCGAAGCCACCTTCAGCCAGGCGACGCGAGAGGGATCCACGCGTCGGCAGGTTCGGATTGCGCCGATGCACGTCGGCCGCCAGACCTACTACATCGCCATGCACGAGGATCTCACGGAGCGCGCGCGCGTGCTCGCGGCTCTGCATGAGACATCCGACCAACTGCTTCATGCTCAGGAGAAAGAGCGCCAGCGGATTGCGGTCGAGCTGCATGACTCGATGAGCCAGCACCTGGCTGCTCTGGGGCTGGGCGTTGGCAGCCTTCGGCGACGCGTCAACGACCCCGCCGCGCAGGCCCTGATCGACGACATGGACAAGCTCGTTCAGGAAGCCGGGCATGAGATGCGGGTGCTCGCCTATCTTCTGAATGCGTCGGGTCGAGAGTCGGAGGGGCTGGAGGCGTCGGCCCGCCGGTTTGTCGAAGGCTTCGGCCGCCGGACCGGGCTGAAGGCGACGTGCGAGACGAAGGGTCCGGTGGATGAGGTGTGCGGCGCCACGCACCACGCCGTCTTTCGCGTGATCCAGGAGGCGCTGACCAACGTCCATCGCCACGCCCGCGCCACCCGGGTGGACGTGGCCCTGGCGAACGTCTCCGGCCAACTCACCTTGCGTGTCGAAGACGACGGCCAGGGCATCGCGCCACTGATCTCGCAGCCTGCCGAAATTCCGCTCGGCGTGGGGATTCCCGGCATGCGCGCCAGGATCGAACAGCTTGGCGGGCGCCTCGAAATCGAGAACGGCGCGCCAGGGACCATCGTGTCGGCGACGCTTCCCCTGAAGTACGCGACATCGACCGCCCTGAACGGGTCAGGATACGAAACCCTGTAGCGCGCTCACACGGCCGGCGCGCAGGATGGATCCTCCTCCGCGACGTTGCCTAGCGGATTCACACATCGTCGGCGTTTTGAAGCGTGGCCGTTGTCATCGCCCTTCTCCCCTTGCGGGAGAAGGTGGCCTCGCGGAGCGAGGTCGGATGAGGGGTCGACGCACCTGTCGGGCGGAGCGCGGCGCCGTTCTGCGGAGGGTTGGGGGGACCCCTCATCCGTCCGCCTTCGGCGGCCACCTTCTCCCGCGAGGAGAGAAGGGAGCGCTGTGCATCCTCAGTAAAGACTAATGATCAGGGCAGGCGGCGCATCGGCGTCTTGGCGGCGAGATGTGTGAACGCCATAGCCCGCGCGGGGAGGTGGACCACGAAGCGGGGGAGGGGGCGACCGCGGCTCGGACGGCTATTTCGCCGATCACCGAAATAGGGCTTGCCTTGCCGGCCTATTTCGGTATTTTGCTAGTTAGCGAAATAAGGAACGACCATTGTCGGAAATCTACAGGGCCCTGGCCGACCCGACCCGTCGGCGGATCCTGCAGCTGCTTCGGGAGCGGGAGATGACCGCCGGCGAGATCGCCAGCAACTTCGACCTGGCCAAGCCCACCCTCTCCGGACACTTCGCGGTGCTTCGGGAGGCGAAGCTGGTCTCGCAGGAGAAGTCGGGCACGACCATCACCTATCGCCTCAACGTCTCGGTGCTCGAGGAGGCGCTGATGGCGCTCATGGATGGTTTCCGGCTGGGCGAATCCAGGGAGAAAAAACCATGAAGGTCACGCTGCCGGTGGCGATCAGCCTCGGGCTCGTCGCCTTCACTGTGGCGCTCGCCGTCTGGGGCTATGTCGTCCTGCCTGCCGACGCGACCATCGCCATCCACTACACGGGCCTCGACGGTCGGTCCCATCCCAACATGCCCAAGGGCCCCGGGCTGGCGCTGCTGCCCGCGGTCTCCGCGATCGTGCTGATCTCTGTGGCGACCTCCACCCGCGTCCTCGGCCGCCGGCGATGGGAAGGGACCGCGGAGGTTCGTGGCCTGCTGGTCACCACGCTCGCCGCCCTGTTCCTCGTCGCCGAGGGCGCGCTCATCGCCCAGGGCCTCAACCCCCGCTTTGACGCCTTCCGCTGGATCTTCATGGCCGCGGCGTTGCTGCTGCTGCTCGTGGGCAACGCGCTCGGCAAGGTGCGCCACAACTTCGCGCTCGGCGTGCGCACCTATTGGACGCTGAGCGACGCGCGGGTGTGGGACAAGACCCATCGCTTCACCGGCCGCGTCATGGTGCTGGGCGCGCTCGCGCTCGCGGCCTTCTGCGCCTTTGCGCCCAACCACGGGCTGCTCATCGCCACCCTCGTGCTCGCCGCCGCCGGACCAGTGGTTGCGGGGGCGGTCTATTCGGCCCGCATCGCGGCCCGCGAGGATTGATCGCTGCGCCTGCTCTAACCAGAGGAGCCGTAACATGAGACTGCTTCTAAGACGCATTACGACAGTTGCGCTTGCTGCGCTCGTCGCCTTCGCGATCACCGCCATCGGCCAGGCGCTCTGGGGCGTCATGGTGAGCGTCAACCTGAAGGTTTCGCCGGCCATCCCGTGGGCGGCGCTGATGATGCCGTTCGTGCTCGCGGGCCTCGTCGCCTTCCTCGCCGGCCGCAGCTGGCCCCACTGGGGGGCGGACGCGCGCCGGGCCCTCGTCCCACTCGCGCCGGTCCCGGCGCAGGCGTGGATCTGGGCGATCGTCTCGGGCGCCGTCGGCATCGCCGTGCTCGCCGCCTTCTGGACGGTGGCGGCCAGGATCGTGCGCGTCCCGCCGAACCTCCTCACGGACCTCAGCGGCGTGCCGATCTGGACGCAGGCCGCATTCCTGCTGGTCGCCATCGCCGCCGCGCCGCTCACCGAGGAGATCGCCTTTCGCGGCTACGCGATGGGCATTCTGCGCCGCGAGTTCGGCCCCGCCGGCGTGCTCGTCCTCTCATCGCTGATGTTCGCCGCCGCCCACCTGACCCAGGGTCTCGTGGCGCCGAAACTGATCGTCTACCTGCTGGTCGGCCTCGGTCTTGGGGCGATCGTGATGCGGACGGGATCGCTGCTGCCGGCGATGGTCGTGCATTCGATGGGCGACCTTGCCTTCTTCACCCTGGTCTGGTCGCAAGACGCGCACCGGCGCCTGATCAGCCAAGGCGGCGCGGACGCCGGCTTTTACGCCACGGTCGCGATCCTTGTCGTCGGGCTGCCGATCTGGGTGGTCACATGGCGCCGTTTCCTGAAGGCGACTCGCAAGGACGCGCGAACCGGTCCCCCGAGCATCAACGACAGCCTCGCAACGGCTTGACCCAAGTCCGCTGCGCCAGAGGCGGGCTCTCGCCCGCCGAGCTGACCGTCCCTGTGCTTGCTCGGGTCGTGTGAAGCGGAGGGAAACGACCTGTGCTTTGCTCTGCCCCAGACCCGGTTCATTGTCGTCTGCGATCGGGCCGACCGCAGAGGCCAGCATGAAGAACCTCGTATTGATCCCTCACCAGGGTGGCGACGCGGCCGTCTGGGACCGAACCATCGCAGCTCTGGATGGGGTTGCCGCGCAGGTCGGAAACACCCTCGAGGACGATACTCTGGCAGGCATGGCCCGACGGATCCTGGCCGGTGCGCCGCAGACCTTTTGCCTGGCCGGCGTCTCCATGGGGGGGATGGTGGCGCTCGAGATCATCCGCCTTGCGCCCGAACGGGTCCGCGGCCTTGCGCTTGTAGACACCAGCGCGCATCGCGCGCGTCCCGTAAGCGAAGAAGGGGCGGCGCGATTTCACAAGGCTAACGCCGCCGCGTTTGCGGGCCGGGATATGAGGGCGTTCGCCCAGTCCAGCCTCGCCGGCCTGGTCCATCCGAACGCGCCGCAGGACGTTCGCGATGAAGTCGTCGAGATGATGGTGAGGGTTGGCGCGGCGGCCTATGCCAGGCAGTACCTGGCCGTGGCGGATCGTGAAGACCAGCGCCTGATCCTCCCGACGATCACGATCCCGACCCAAGTCATAGTGGGCGCTGAAGACCGTCTGACCCCGGCCGGATTCTCGTCGAAAATCCACCGCGCCGTCGCTGGCTCGGAGTTCCACATCATTCCAGACTGTGGTCACCTTCCGCCGATCGAGGCCCCGCAGCATATGGCCGGCCACCTGAGCGCGCTCCTGGAACGGTGCGCCTAGAAGGGATCTGAGCCCATCAGGCTCTAAGGCGACGGGGCGCCCGCCGGCGGCGAGAACGGCATCTGCTGGCGGGCCGGCTCCGGGAAGATCACGAAATCGGAGTGGGCCTGTGGCGCCGGCTTGTCGCCCATGGCGTGGAGCGCCGCCTGCAGTTCGGGCAAGGCGGAATAGGGGATCTCGAGGGTATGCTCGTCGGGGTGACTGGGCGCCGCCTGCGGGATCAGCTCGCCGGGCTTGGAGGTCATCTCTATGTGGGCGCCCATGATCCAGGACACGTGCTTGTCCTTCACGAAGGCGGCGACGCGGTCGATGCTGTCGCGATAGTCCTGGACGGTGTTCTGCCAGAAGTACAGGCGGTAGGGGCCGAGCGAGTCGCCAGAGAACAAGAGGCGCGTCTTGCGGTCGAACACCATGATATGCGCCGCCTGATGGCCGGGCGCGGGGATGATGTCGAGCACCCGGCCGCCAAGATCGTAAGGCGCGATCTGGTGCGGCCAGTCGGAGATCTTGAAGAAGTCGGCCACCTGTTTGGGATAAACGCCGACGACCGTGGTGTCGGGTCGATCGCGGAATTCGGCGTCGCCCTGGATGTGGTCGCCGTGGCTGTGCGAGTGGGCGACGACCAGGGGGATCGAGGCGCGGTGATGCTTGGCCAGCCAGTCGGCGATGACCGCATCGATGGTCGGGCGGATCTTGAGCCCCCCGGCGCCGCTGTCGAGCAGGAAGGCGCGGTCGCGGCCAAATAGCAGGTAGAGGAATGGCCCCTCGAAGTTGGTGCGGATCGACTGGCGGATGACGTAGGTGTCGTCGTCATAGCGCTGCACCTGCATCTGCGGCTCGTCGGCCGAGACGCCATTGATCCACGGCTTGAACAGCGACGAATGCGACTGCGCCGCGGCCGGCGAAGCCAGCAGGGCCGCGATGAGGAAGCCCGCGAGGGTTCGTCCGATCATCGTTACTCCAGTCCACCCGCCTGCCCAGCGGATGATATTCATTTGATTCCCCCAGCGATTTCTCTCGCTGGCGCTACTTACCGTCGGTGCTTGGCCGTGGGAAGCGAACCTTCCGGAGGGCGAAGGAGGAAGCCGCCACCCCCTTCTCCGGCTGGGACTTCTCCCACCTCGCCGGCCGGATGACCGAGTCAACCTGTTTCGCCGATCCCTCGCCTCGCAAGGCTCGCCCGGAGCGCCGGCGTCCTCGCCGTTTGCCGGCGAGGAGGGCCTGTGAATTTACCGCCCGCTCTCCCCCTAAATTCCGTCATGGCCGGCCTTGTGCCGGCCACCCATCGAGGGCTTGGCGCCCCGCAATGACCGCGCCGGGCGGCGCGGTCACGCCCAGTCTCGCGCCACTGACCCGCAGGGAGCTGCGTAGCTGGGGCAGATAGGCGAGAACCACCCAGCACCCGTCTTGGCCGCGCTCACGCGCAACCACGGCGACCGCTCGCACAGACGCTCGATGGGTCGCCGGCACTGACGGCCGGCGATGACGGAGTTTGGAGAGGTGAGGTTAATTCACAGCCTCAGGACGCCGGCGCTCCGTGTGTTTGCCTGACCGGCGGGGGCGAGGTGTTCGCCCAGCTCGCCCCGTTCCCGGCCCGTGCGACCGCGGTGGAGGGGGCGGCCGCGGCCCGGGGGCGTCCGTGACGGGCCGTCCGCGAACGGCGGCTTCCGGGCGCCTAACCAAAGGGCGAGTTCCAGCCTCCTCGGACGTAGATCTGGCCGCTGGATCCAGGCGGGAATCTGAAGGCCGAGGCGAACTCTGATATGATTCTCAACTCACGACCGACTGGGCGAGGAGCTGTGGCGTGGCGCAAGGGACGGGCTGGAATGCCCCGATCATCGTCGCAATCCTTGCGGCGTTTGCCGCAGGCCTACTCAACGCTGTCGTCGCTTTCGTGAACGGAAAGATGCAGCGGGGATTGGAGGCTCAAAAGGCCGAGTCCGATCGTATTCTCGAGACGATCAAGACAGGCGACCTGGACAGCGCCCGCCGCAACCTGGGATTTCTCTTAGACGCAGGTTTGGTTGGAGAAGAGACCGGGATCAGGGTGGCGGCCTACCTCCGGGCGAACCCCAACAGCGGACCGGTGCTACCGTCGCCAAATGCGCATTACCAGTTCGGTTCCCAGATGTCAGCCTCCCAGGCCGAGTTCATCCAGAACAGCCTGGACGAATACACGGCCTACCTTGAACGGTTCGGCTTCCAACAACCTTCGACGCGAGTGACGATCAGGGCAGTCGAGCGGGTGGATGCTGATGGCGAGTGGATTTCTGCGTATAATCCGGCCAATGACGAGATTCTCCTGACGCCAAAAGCCAGTTGTGATCCTGACTTGGTGCGTCGAGAGTATACGCATCACGCCATGCGTATGAGCCGTGGCGACGCCGACGACTTCAATAACGCTGCATTCTATCTGTTAGAGAGTGACGTTGCAGACTACTTTGTCTGCAGCTATGCGGGTCGGTCGACCTTCGCCCCGGGATACGCCCGAGCCAACGGCCAGCCCCGGTTGCTCGAAAACGACACCGCATATTCTTTGCTCGGCGACCCCAGACAGGCCTGGTTGGACAACTCGGAGATCTGGGGCGGCGCACTTTGGGCAATCCGTAAACGCCTTGGGCCTGTGGCGGCGGATTTCATCGTAGCCAAGGCCTGGACCGAGATGCCGACGATCGAGGCCAATGATGACGAGGTCGCCTCGAAATTCATTGCCGCGTTGGCGACATCTGCTCAAGCCATCTCCAGCAGGACAATCCTGGATGCGGAAGGCGTGTCTGCCGCCATAGAAATTCTGAGTCAGCGCGGCTTTCCCGGCGCCAGGCAAGATCTCATAGAGCCGTAAATGAGATTGCTTTCTGCTCTTTCTGCACTGCTAGTGGCCATTACTGCGCCTGTCGTTTCTTCGGCAGCCGATGTTCCCGTTTCAGCCGGCGAAGTTCGGTCGTCGACGGTGGAAGCTGGCGAAGTACGCCGCGCGCTGTATGGGGAAGTGCACGCGAAAGAACCTCGGTCTGGTGATTTTGTGAACGTCACACTTTTCGGCGGACTGCCATCTTCCCAGACCACGATGTACGTCCTGCCATCAGGAGGCAGTCAGTTCCGCGGAGAGATCGTCTCTCAAGACGCGATTTACGAGGGTCGGCCGAAGCCGAAGACCCAACGCGCCGACTTCAGCATCAGTCCTGAGGCATCACGCAGGATCGCGTCCATATTAGAGAACCAGATGCTGTGGGCGGAGAGAAATGGCCGATCCGGTGGATGCACGGATCAGCCAATTGCCGTCCTTGAGATTGTCTGGAAGGGGAAAAGGCGGGCGGCCGTTCGGGTGGCCTGTGCGCCGCCCGATCTGACCGGGTCACTAATCGACACAGCATTGTACCAGGCTCACAAGCCCTGAGGCCGCTGACGGCCGCAAACCACGCCGAACCGACAAGCGCGAGGTCCGCTCGAGCATGGCGGTCAGCGGAGACTGGATTTGACCTGCATGTTTCGCACCCGATGACCGACGACCCCGACTCCCTCCTCACCACCTGGCTCCAGGAATCCGCCACTCCCTTCTCCGGCTGGGACTTCTCCCACCTCGCCGGGCGGATGACCGAGGCGGAGCCGCCGTGGTCGTATCCCGCGCTCGCCAAGGCGGCGATCGGCCGCTCGCACGACATCCTCGACGTGGCGACCGGCGGGGGCGAGGTGTTCGCCCAGCTCGCGCCGTTCCCGGGCCGCGCGACCGCGGTGGAGGGCTATGCGCCGAATCTGCCGCTGGCGCGTCGCCGGCTGGAGCCCCTGGGGGTGCGGGTGTTCGAGGCCAACACCCGTTCGGGGATGCCGTTCGAGGCTGGCGCCTTCGACCTCGTGCTCAACCGGCACGGCGGGTTCAAGGCGGCGGAGATGCACCGGATCCTGAAACCCGGCGGCGTCTTCCTCGACCAGCAGGTCGGCGGCGACAACCTGGCCGACCTCAACGCGCTGCTCGGCGCCGCCCTGTCCTATCCGGAGGTCACCCTGGATCGCGTCTGCGAGGCGTTCATCGCCCTGGGGTGCGAGATCCGCCGAGCCGAAGCGTGGCGCGGCCCGGTGACCTTCCTGGACGTCGGCGCGCTGGTCTACTTCCTCAAAGCCGTGCCCTGGGTGATCAAGGATTTCGACGTACGGCGCGGCCAGGACGTGCTGGAGGCGCTGCATCGGGACTGCCTCGAGGGGCGGGCGTTGCGGTTCACCTATTCGCGGTTCCTGGTTGAGGTGGTGAAGGGGTAGGGGGCGTCGGCTGAGGAATCTTCCGGTCGATCAGGGGAACGTTGCTCTGTCCCCGTATTCGCAGATGGCGCACCGGGCGGCGCCGCTCGGGCGCTTCGGTGTTCGACCCGATACCCTCGGCTCGCCCAGCCGCTAGCGTCGCGCACGGACCGCCCGGATGCGGTCCCTGCATCGCGAGCAGCCCCATGAACCTTCCGCTCACCTGCCTCGCGCCGTTGTGCGCCCTTGCGATGGCGTCTTCGGTAGTCGCAGCCACCTGCGGCTCAGGCCCAAACCGCGCCGGCTGCGTCGGCCCGAACGGCGCCGCTATCGGCCACCGGCCGACCGCCGCCACTATGGTCCGCGAGCCCGTCGCCGCCGCCCCTAGGGTCCACTGCGCCAGCGGCGTCTACCGCGCCGGCTGCGCCGGGCCGAACGGCGCCGCCGTCGTCCACCGGCCCGCCGCCGCCGCCCCGGCCCCCGCGGTCCATTGCGCCAACGGCGTCTATCGCGCTGGCTGCGCCGGCCCCAACGGCGCGGTGGTGGCGCCCAAGGCCCACTGATTGGGAGTGACGGATCCTCCCTGTCTCCGCGACAGCCCGCCGCCCGCTCAGCTCTCGAAGTGCGCCGGCCTTGGGCTTAGGGCCGGCGCGGCCCGGTGACCTTCCTGGACGTCGGCGCGCTGGTCTACTTCCTCAACGCCGTGCCCTGGGTGATCAACGACTTCGACGTGTGGGGCTGCCAGGACGTACTGGCGGCGCTGCATCGGGACTGCGTCGCGGGGCGGCCACTGAGGTTTACGTATTCGCGGTTTTTGGTGGAGGTGGTGAAGGGGTAGAGGCGCGAACTGATCCGATCTAGACCAGCCGATCGAAGACTGCCTGACTGGTCTTTATCAATAGGCTCAGACGGCCTCGAGCGCCTCTTGGACCGTCTGCGGGGCATAGTCGATGACCTTCAGAAGCACGCGCGCGGAAGCCTCGGGCCGGCGCCGGCGCTGCTCCCAGTCGCGCACGGCGGCGGCGGTGAACCCGAAGCGCATCGCGAACGCGGTCTGACTGAGGCCCAGCTTGGTGCGGATGGCCTTTACGTCGACGTCTTCGGGAACGTAGACGCGAGCCGCCGTGGCGCGGCCCTCGACGATGTCAACGACTTCGCCAAGTCCCGCCATTATGCGGTTGAAGTTGGTGTCATCGTTCTTCTTCATCTTACCTGATCCTTGTTACTTGCTGCTCCGCGGACGGGGCTGCTGAGGTATGCGTTACTGTGTGCAGCCAGACCTAGGACGCTGCCCTAGGCGCCAGCCGCGCCTTGATCCGGCGTGAGAACTCCGCCATCGCGGCGACCTCATCATCCGAGAAGTTCTCGCGGGAGCCCTTGGCGAGCATTGCCACGAGGTAGACAGGGGTCGCTTCGGTCGCGAAGTACGTCACAACCCGATACCCGCCGCTCTTGCCTTTGCCTTTGCCGGATATGCGAACCTTCCGGCATCCGCCTGATCCGACAATGAGGTTCCCAGCTTCCGGGTTGGCCGCCAGGAACTTCTCCATCTCCTCCATTTCCCCTTCGGTCATCCCCTCGCCCTTCGCCTGCGCGAGGAAGCCTCCGGTGTAAGCGACGGTGTTGAGCGGCTTCGCCATCAGCAGAATCATACGGCAGCGCCGCATGGTTGGGCAAGCGAAATGCGGCAATGCCGTATATGGTTCCGCGGGCGCCGCGGCGAATGGCCGAGGTTTCGTGACCCGGTGTTCGCCCAGCTCGCGCCGTTCCCGGGACGTGCGCCGCTGCCAGGACGTGCTGGAGGCGCTGCTTCGGGACTGTCTTGAGGGGCGGCCGCTGCGGTTTACCTATTCGCTGTTTTTGGTGGAGGTGGTGAAGGGGTAGGGGGCGTCGGCTGAGGAATCTTCCGGTCGATCAGGGGAACGTTGCTCTGTCCCCGTATTCGGGCCCCTTGGGCCTTCGCGGCAACTACGGCTCGTGTCGGTGACGCTGGCGATCAGCCAGCGTCCATCCTCATGGATCAGGCTGATTATGTTGCTTCCGCAATGATCCGGCACACCGTTGCGGTAAGCCGTGTAGCTTCCCCAGACAACGGCAATGTTACCGTCGATGAGCACAAGCGGCTCATCCATTTTTTCCTCCAGTCGATCTGGACTTCTGACGATCTGGACGAGTCGTTCCGCCAGGCTTGCGTTGCTCATTTTGAGGAACTGGCCTCCGCGAAAGATCGTGGCGGCGCCCTCAGGCACGAAGACCTCGCGAATCTTGGCGGCGTCTTTCGAGGCCAGGCCTTCGAGCAGGGTGGCGACGGGCGCAAAAGCTTCGGCTTCAGTCGGTGTCATGTGGCTATCCGTGACCGGCGCTGCATCGGCGCCAGCATACGCTGAACTAGGGCAACTCCCCGTTCAGACGATTCCGTCTGAACGGGGTTTGCTCCAGGCGCGGCTTCGAGATCACCGGCTCGCCGAGCCGAAGCGCCGGAGGCGCGAAGGCTGGCGCCCAGGACGCCCATGCCCAAGAGCATCATCGCCCAGCTCGCCGGTTCCGGCACGCCGCCGGCCGTGAAGGTTGCGTCATTTGGCGTGAAATCGGCGATCTCCGGGAAGCCGACGCCGTCGGCCGACCAGAAGGAGAAGCGGTACTGACTGGCCGCAAGCCCCGTGCCGGGCAGAAGCGAGATCGGTATGAGCGCGGTGATCGTATCGCCCGCGACGCTCACCGCTCCGCTCCCCAGGGTCGTCACGGTCGGGTGGGCAATGTCGTCCGTGACCGTGCTGGGGGCGTTGGCCTTGAGCACGATCTTGGAGTTGAACAGGACATTCGGCTCGAACGGTGAAAAGGGCGCGCCGGCGCCGCCGGTGTCGACGCCGAACACGTAGGCCGCGCCCGGCGTCGTGCCTACCGCGCCGTCCAGGGTCGCGCTGATGACGAAGTCCCCGCCGACGAGGTCAACGGTGGCGCTCGCGGGGTCCAGATCCGCGTCATGCGGGCCGACATAGGTCGGCAGGAACCCCGTCACCGGATTCGTGATCGTGGTCGCCCAGGAGAGCCCAGGGGCCAGCATCGCTGACAGCGCCGCAGCGCCAATAAGCGTAAACTTCATCTTCGCATCTCCTGTGACGAATTCATTCCGGCAGTGACCGCCTGTGCCCGCCAGAAGACTATTCCGGCAATTCAAGTGAATCAGGCGTCACTAAACGCAAATAAACAGTTCAGGAGCGTGTAAGTCAATTTCACTGTCCATATTTATGATTACGAGGGAAATACGCCTTATTGCAGATGTAATTTACGATGTAGATTGATGAATCTGGGTACTTTACCTTACCCATCGTGGAATATCGGGAGTGAACAGCGGCCGGGTCGTGGAGGCTAGGTCACTGATCCACGCGCCCCCGGCTCAAGGCCGGGGCCGCTCCGTCCGGGACGAAGGATGGTGGGGGCGCGCAACGGGTGAAAAATCCCGGACGAGCGCTCGCGGAGCGCGAAGATCCGGGACCCAGCATCCCCGCCTGGCCGCCGCCCCTTATCCTCCGTCATCCCGGACGGAGCGCGCGACGCGCGCGCAGATCCGGGACCCAGCATCCCACACCTGTCCACTTCCCGACGCCCTACGTCGACGCCGCCCTCGCCCATCCGGAGAACACCCTGGACCGCGTCTGCGAGGCGTTCACCGCCCTGGGGTGCGAGATCCGCCGATCCGGAGCGTGGCGCGGCCCGGTGACGTTCTTAGACGTCGGCGCGCTGGTCTACTTCCTCAAAGCCGTGCCCTGGGTGATCGAGGACTTCGACGTGCGGCGCTGCCAGGACGTGCTGGGGGCGCTGCATCGGGATTGTCTCGAGGGGCGGCCGCTGAGGTTTACGTATTCGCGGTTTTTGGTGAAGGCGTAGGGGGCGGGAAGTGATCCGGTCTTCCAGCCGGTCGAGGAAACGTTGCTCCTGTACTCGATTTTCCGTTGCGTTATAACGAGCTTTGCCATGTTGGCGGACTCCGGCACGCGGGACTTGGCGTAGAAATAGGTCTGTATCACCCGCCTCTTCGCTGCTTCGTCGTCCCGAGCCTTCCATCGAATGAGATCGCTGGTCTTGATCGCACGTGGCGCGCGATAGCTCACCGGTGCCAAGTGCGGATGGTCCTGGTCTCTGGTGTCGTATTCGATACAAATTCCACGGTGCTCGTCGGCATAGTGGCTCCACATCAGCCCAGAGGACCATGTGGCCGACAAAGACAGGACACCCGATTGACCGAATTCGTCGTCGAGCTCGTCTTTGATGCGACTTGCGAGTATTTGGACCAGATATGCATCCACGTCCTTATTTGTTCTAAAGTCACCGTATTCACTCGACATGTGCCGAAGACGATTCACTTCGCGAGCAGCTTCTGATTTTTCCTTGCGCCGTTGTAAGAGCCGGTAATAGAGCTGCTCTAACGTCTCGCGACCGACATCCACGTCAATCGTCGGATCACAATCCATCGGGTCATTGAAGGTCTTAGGTTGCGCGTAAAAGACCTCAGCCTCGGTCAGGTTGCGCAGCGTCTTCACGCCAAATGCGCGGTATTTATAAAGTTTGGTCGGCATCGACCCCTCGGTGCGATAGTGGGAAAATTGCGGGAACCGGAGCAATCAGCCCGGCCTTCCTGGTGCTGGTGAACTTCTTGAACAACTCCGACGTGAGCGGCCCAACCACGATTGGAACCTAGCGAGCCGCGTACGACGTGGCCCAACATGTCATGGGTCCCGGTCGGCGGCACGCATTGTCGGCAAACATGATCGATGCCTATGCGGACGTCTCACACTACCGGGACGGCCCACCTCCGGTCCCCGAGCCGGCGCACAGTTGGTCCCGCTGCTCGCGACCGTCCACACCATCACCGAAAGCCCCGAGTGGCCCGTCGGAAGCCGCCTGAGGCTTCTGGAAGCGCCGATCCAGTCGTAATGAGCTATACTGGGAATGGCCGAACGCGGTCATTCAGACCGGACAGTGGATGCCCTTGACGGACAAATCTTGAACGTGACGCCGACAATAGGGATGCGTGCTTGGCTGTCAGACGGCGAGAAGTATGCGCTGGTCGGACTTAGCTTGAAGGTTGATGGCAACATTCGCACCGGCAAGGTAGCCCCGAGCCTTTGGCTTCTGGAGGGTGCGGGATTTGCGATGCCGACGCAGTGGCTCGAATGGCTGGGCAGCATTCGCGCGGGTGAGGTCCAAGACTGCAACATTTTTTTGATTAGCAAGACAACGTCGCTATCGCCGGCGGTCCTCGATGCCGAAAGCCAAAGGTTGATGCGGCAAGTGTCGAATTTCTATACCGGCCTGATGTTGGCGTGCCGATTCGCGCCGGCACACCGGCCCGTCATGCTTACGGGTGCACGAATTGACGGTGAGTACGACGTTCGACAACAGCAAGACTTCAACTATCCGGTTCCGTGCGTCTTCCGGTCCTACCCCGCCGTTCTACCCGAGGATTTTGAATTGGCGGCGCGGCTGGGTGAGAACATCGGTGTTATCGCGTCGGCCCCGATGGCAGGCGGGCAAGCGACGACGAAAGCGCCTCCAGCCTTTTCATGCCCGCGGAGTTGATCGGAATTACGCCGCGCACGAAAAGCTCCAACAGCCAAGTCCTGAGGAGCTGGATACTGGACGCGGGTGGGGCGAGGATGGCATCGACGGTGGCGTCACTCAGATCGTCGAAGCAGCCTCGATCATCCGCTGCGAGCGCCTGCATCAACAGAGTCACCTCCTTGGCGAACACCACCAGTTCTCCGAAGTGCGCGCATAGGTAGGCCACGGCCTCCGAGGGCTTAGCGAGCTTCAGGGCTCGAAAGATTACCTTGATGCGCCCCATGTCGAAGGCGTCCTTCCCGATTTCCTCGTCTAGTAAACCCAACAGATTCATGCTTTTTAGCTCTTCCAATTCTTCCAGGTCGGGCTCGTCGTCGAAGTAGAGGTCGCTTGTGAGGGCGTCCAGCGCGGCTCCTTCTGCCTGGGTTGACAC
>DASXGQ010000103.1:0-6912 GCA_036488995.1 Caulobacteraceae bacterium | reverse complement strand
TCGAGCGGGGCCTGATGCGCTCGGCCGCGTCGCTGTCGTACGACCAGGCGCAGGCCGCGATCGATGGCGCGCCGGACGCCGACACCTCGCCCCTCATGGACAACGTCCTGGGCCCGCTGTGGTCGGCCTATCGCACGCTCGCCTTGGCCCGCGCCCGCCGCTCCCCCCTGGAGATCACCTCCGCTGAGCGGCGTATCGTCCTTGGCGCCGATGGAAAGGTCGCCTCGATCACGCCGCGCGCGTCGCTCGAGGCGCACCGCCTGATCGAGGAGTTCATGATCCAGGCCAATGTGTGCGCGGCGGAGACGCTGGAGCGCCGCCGCACGCCCCTGGTCTATCGTGTCCACGATGCGCCCAGCGCCGACAAGATGGAGGCCCTTGGCGATTTCCTCGAGAGCGTCGGCGTCCCGTGGAGCAAGGGCGAGCCGCCGCGTACGGATCGCTTCAACCGTCTCCTCGCCCGGAGCCGGGAAGGCCCCAACGGCGAGATCGTCAACGAGGTGGTCCTGCGCACCCAGATGCAGGCGATCTACTCGCCCGAGAACATTGGCCACTTCGGTCTCAATCTCGACCGATACGCCCACTTCACCTCACCCATCCGCCGCTATGCCGATCTCGTGGTCCATCGGGGCCTCATCCGGGCGCTTGGCCTCGGTAGTGACGGCCTGACCGACGCGGACGTTCGCGGGCTTGGCGAAACCAGCGAACACATCACCATGACGGAACGGCGCGCGATGGCGGCCGAACGCGACGCCACGGATCGCTACGTCGCCGCCTTCCTCGCCGATCGAGTCGGAGCGGACTTCGCCGGTCGGATCACCGGCGTGACCCGTTTTGGCCTCTTCGTCCGACTGACCGAGACCGGCGCGGACGGCTTCGTGCCGATCTCGACCCTTGGCGATGAGTTCTTCGTCCACGACGAGAAGGCCCATGCGCTGGTGGGCCAGGACACCGGAGGACGCTGGCGCCTCGGACGGTCCGTCGAAGTCCGCTTGCGCGAAGCCACGCCGGTCACCGGAGGCCTGCTGCTTGAGATGCTCGGCGAACCGGAGCCCGGTGACGAGCCGACGCCTCGCCGCCGGATATCGTCTCGCGGACGAAGCGCTCATCGCCGGCGCGGGCGATAACCTCGCTTCGGACGGGCGTCAGACCAATCCGATGCCCTGCAGTCCCCCGAAGACGCCCAGAGCGCAGGTCACCGTCGCTACGACCGCGACGACCCACAGATACCAGCCGCGTAGCCGCACCGTCGGCGGAAGCGCCCGCACCGCAAGAGCGATCAGGAAGCCGAGGACTACCGGGAGCAGCAGAGCGTTCATCACCTGCACCCCGATGTTCAGGGTGACGAGGTTGGGGGAGAAACGCACCACGATGCAGCCGGCGAGCACGCAGAAGGCGTAGACGCCGTAGAACCAGCGGGCCTCGAACGGCCGGTGCTCCAGCGAATGCTTGTAGCCGGTGACTTCGCCCAGCCCCCAGGCAAGGGCCAGCGACGACACGATCGCCGCCACCATCCCCGCGCCAATGATCCCCAGGCCGAATACGACCTTGCCGACCGTCACGCCCAGGAACGGCGTGAGCGCCGCACTCAATTCGCCCACGGTGTTGAGGGCGGGATGGGCGCCGTTGACCGCAATAGTCGCGGCGGCGGCCACCAGGACGGCCGCCATCACCAGCTGCGTGATCAGAGCGCCCACCGCAGTATCCGTCCTGGCCGCGGCGAAATGCTCGGGACGCAGGCGTTTATCCGCCACCGCGGACTGCTGATAGAACACCATCCAGGGCATGATGACCGCCCCGATGTTTGCGGCCACTAGGTACATGTACTGCTTGTCCGCCAGCGGGATTTTCACCGACTGTGTGAGCATCTCTCCCAGATGGGGGTGTGCGGCCCAGGCGACGCCGAAGAAGGCGAATTCGAACAGGCCAACGGCGATGGCGGCGCGTTCGACCCGTCGGTAGGAGCCGGTCATCACGATCAGCAGGAGCGTGAGTCCCGCCAGGCCCAGGCTGACGATGCGCGGAACGCCGAAAAGTTCGCCCACGCCTGCCACCCCGGAGAGTTCGGTGAGGATCGCCCCACCCGTGGCGATGGCCAGGCCGATCACGGAGACCCAGGCCCAGAACCGCCCGAAGGTGTCCCGTATGAGCTCCCCGTGACCGCGCCCGGTGAAGATGCCCAATCGAACCGTGAGCTCCTGGACCATGTACAGGATCGGGACCAGCACGACCTGGAGGAGCAGCAGGCGATAGCCCCACTGAACGCCGCTCTGGCCGGCGGTGATGATGCTCCCGACATCGGTGTCGGCCAGCATCACGACGACTCCCGGGCCCAGGACGGCGATGAACCGGCCCACAGCGCCTGGGACCCTGGCCGGGGCCGCGAACGTCGCCGCAGGGGTGTCGCTCTGCAGATCTCTCAAGGCCTGGTCTCATACGCTGGTAATGCGAATGCGTCGCACTCACGTTCCAGCTAGACGGTCTGGCGCGCTTGTCAATGCATCGTCACGCCGCTTGCCCCACACGCAGGGCCTTGATTGACGGAAGGTACGGGGCCCCTAAGGTCTAGGAATGACTATCGGCGCATTCGACGACATCGGTCCGGCCTCGCTGGCGAACGGATCCCCACGGCCGCGCCCGGTGCGCCCTCGGGACGCTGCGACCCTCATCATCGTGGATCATCGCGTGGCCGATCTCCCAAAGGTCCTTATGGGTCGCCGCAACGGGCGCCACGACTTCATGCCCGACAAGTGGGTTTTTCCTGGCGGAAGGATCGACCCGAGCGACTTTCGCGCGCCGCACGGCACGGATCTTCGGCCCGAGACCGCCGAGCGCCTGCAGAAAACCGCACCGCCCGCCCGGGCTCGAGCCCTCGCCATGGCGGCGATCCGTGAGACCTTCGAGGAAGCCGGGTTGCTGCTTGCCAGGCCCGCGCCAGCCCGACCAGGCGTCGGTCCCTGGCGCGAATTTCTTGCTCAGGGCGCCCTGCCCGACCTCGATGCAATGGAGTTCGTCGCCCGCGCTGTTACGCCGCCGATGTCCCCAAAGCGCTTCGACGCAAGGTTTTTCATGGCTCGCGCCGACCGGCTGATCAGCCTCGATCGGCAGGCGGACTGCGGCGAGCTCGATGAAATCGCCTGGTTTTCCCTCGATGAAGCGCTCGGACTGGACCTGCCCAGCGTCACGCGGTTCGTCCTTCACGAAATCCCGGCCCGCCTCGGAGGCGCGCGCCGTCCCGTTCCTTCCCTTCGCTTCACCCGCGGCAAGCAGCAGTTGAGTCATCTCTGATACGGCCGTCCGGGCGCGAAGAGATTGACTTGTGCGCGCGCGACCGTATTTTCCCCCGCTCCTTAATCCGGCCGCGCGGCCGCTCGCCATCCATCCAGGTTCCTCGCCATGGCTAAACCGGCCTCGATCAAGATCCGCCTGAACTCGTCGGCCGACACGGGCTATTTCTACGTGACCAAGAAGAACGCCCGCACGATGACCGAGAAGATGCGTGTGAAGAAGTACGATCCGGTCGCGCGCAAGCACGTCGAATTCGTAGAAGGCAAAATCAAGTAGCCTGCGGGCCGCCTAGGTAACTGTCGATCGTCTGAAGAAAACTGACGATCGAAATCGGCTTCGCTATATAGGCTTCGCAGCCTCCCTCTCGGATCCGAGCCTCATCGCCCGCCATGGCGTAGGCTGTCACCGCGATGACCGGAATCTCGGTCAGCTCCGGCTCGGCCTTGATCCACCGCGTCACCTCCAGGCCGGAGATCGCCGGCAGCTGGATATCCATGAGCACCAGATCGGGCAGGTGCGTCCTCGCCAGCTCAAGCGCCTCCAGGCCTTCGCCTGTCCGTAGCGTTCGATATCCGTGGGATTCCAGGACGTCGCCGAACAGCTTCATGTTCAGCTCGTTGTCCTCGACAATCAGCACGGTCTTGGCCATTGAGGATCCGGAACGACGTCGGGACACGACACAGCGAAACGCAGCCCCTACCCCGCCGCCGCAAGGCCCACTAGACACCCCAAGAGTCTTAAGCCGGCTTTAAAAGGGGAATGTCCGCTGACAGACGCGCTGCCGCCAGAGTTGTTCGAGCTGCGCGTGGATCCCATCGCGCCGCTGGTGATCGTCGATGTCGACGAGGTGCTAGCGCTGTTCATGCGTGGCTTCGAGCGCTTCCTCCACACACACGGGCTGGAGATGCGGATCGATCGGTTCGCCTTGTTCCAGAACATCTACCGTCCGGGGGAGAACCAGCCGCTGGACACGCCGGCCGGCCGTCAGCTGTTCGACGCATTCTTCCGCCTGGACCGGCACGACATCGAGGTGGCGCCCGGCGCCGCAGCCGCCCTGGAGACTCTCGCACGCAGGGCCTCGGTCGTGATCCTCACCAACGCTCCGGCCGAATGCCGAGCCGCCAGAGCGAGGTGGCTGATCGAGAACGGCCTTCCCTACACTCTCATCGTGAGCGCCGGACCAAAAGGGAAGCCGGTCTCGGTCCTCGCCCAGCGCACGCGCGGACCCGTGGCCTTTGTCGACGACCTCCTCCCAAATCTCGAGTCTGTGGCCGCGGACGCGCCGCTCGTGCGGCGGTTCCAGATGGTGGCGGATCACAGGTTGCGCCCCCTCGCTCCGACGGCGCCCGAGCGGCATCCCCGACTGGACGAATGGAGCGAGCTCGGGCCCGCGATCGCCGCCAGCCTCGGCATATGAAGGCGCACATATGATCCGGATCGGAGTCGACTTCGGAGGCACCAAGATCGAGGCCGCCGCGCTGGATCCGGAGGGCCGCTTCGTCGCGCGGGTGCGCGCCCCGAACCCGGGAGAATACCGAGCCGCCGTCGAGGCGGTCGTGCAGCTGGTCGCCGAAGCGGAGCGCGACGCCGGCGTCAGCGGGTCCACGGTAGGCATCGGCATGCCCGGGTCGATCTCTCCGCGCACGGGGCTCGTGCGGAACGCCAACAGCGTGTGGCTAAATGGCACGCCCTTCGACCGCGACCTCGCCGAGGCGCTGGGAAGGCCGATCCGGGCTCAGAACGACGCCAACTGCTTCGCCCTCTCCGAAGCTACAGACGGCGCGGCTGCCGGCGCGAACGTCGTGTTCGGCGCGATCCTCGGCACGGGTTGCGGGGGCGGCGTCGTCGTCGGCGAGCGGCTCGTGGAGGGCGTAAACAGGATCGGAGGCGAATGGGGTCACACGCCCCTGCCCTGGCCAAGCGAACAAGAGCGGGGCGCACACACGTGCTGGTGCGGGCGCATCGATTGCCTGGAGACCTGGATCTCGGGCAGCGCCTTCCGCGCCGACTATCAATCGGCGACCGGGCGCCTTCTCGACGGCCACACCATAGTCGCCGCGGCCGACGCTGGAGACCCTGACGCCCGGGCGGCGCTCGATCGGTATGTCGACCGTCTGGGTCGCGCGTTCGCCGTCATCTGCGACATCATCGACCCCGATGTCATCGTCTGCGGCGGCGGCATGTCCAACGTGGCAGGGCTCTATGAAGCGGCGCCGCCGATCGTGGAGCGGCGCATGTTCTCAGACAGCTTCGCGACGCGGATCGTTCCCGCCGCGCACGGAGACTCCTCCGGGGTCAGGGGCGCAGCCTGGCTGTGGCCGCTCGACTGAGCGATCGCTGGCGAGCGCACCGCGACCTTTTGGCTACGCCGCCGCACGTTTTGCGCCTGAAAGCTGACCGAGCGCGCCTTACGCGCGTTCATTGTGCAGAGACGCGGCCGCGCCGGCGAATGGGGCTTCCAAACGGCTCCAGTTTCCATATCTAATCGGATCGCGGGCAGACGCCCCCGCGTTGGAGAGCTGTCGTGGCGGACAAGCAGCAGGGAAATACGACCATCGGGACCGGGACGGCCGTCGTCACGCAGACGAAGACCAAGACCCAGAAGCCGTCGATGTATCGTGTCCTGATACTTAACGACGACTACACTCCGATGGAATTCGTAACGTACGTACTTGAGCGCTTTTTCAACAAGTCGCGCGAGACGGCCCTGCGTATCATGCTGCACGTGCACCAGAATGGAGTCGGTGTCTGCGGAGTCTTCACTTACGAGGTGGCTGAAACAAAGGTGGCGCAGGTGATTGAAACCGCCAGGCGTCACCAGCATCCCCTCCAGTGCACTATGGAAAAGGATTGAGAGGCCCTCATTGCCATCGTTCTCGCGCAACCTCGAAGAATCCCTGCACCGGGCCGTCGCTTACGCTAATCAGCGTAAGCACGAGTACGCGACACTAGAGCATCTTCTTCTGTCGCTTACCGACGACGCCGACGCCTCAGCTGTGATGAAAGCCTGCGATGTTGACCTCGCGGCGCTCAAGAAGGCCCTCACCAACTACGTCGATACCGATCTGAAATCGCTCGTGGTTGAGGACGGTGAGGACGCCAAGCCCACGGCGGGCTTCCAGCGCGTCATCCAGCGGGCGGTGATTCATGTCCAATCCTCCGGTCGCGATGATGTGACCGGGGCAAACGTCCTGGTCGCCATCTTCTCCGAACGGGAGAGCCACGCCGCCTACTTCCTGCAGCAGCAGGAGATGACGCGGTACGACGCCGTCAATTTCATCGCCCACGGCATCGCCAAGAAGGCGGGGGCCTCGGAGGTCCGTCCAGCCAAGGGCGCCGGCGAGGACGACGAGAAGCCCGCGGTGAAGACGGGCGGCGAGGCGCTGGAATCCTACTGCATCAACCTCAACGAGAAGGCGCGGCAGGGAAAGGTCGATCCACTGATCGGCCGCGCCAACGAGGTCGAGCGCTGCATCCAGATCCTTTGCCGGCGCACCAAGAACAACCCCCTCCTGGTCGGCGATCCGGGGGTCGGCAAGACCGCCATCGCCGAGGGCCTCGCCCGCAAGATCGTCAATCACGACGTTCCCGAAGTGCTGGCCGGCGCCACCATCTTCTCGCTCG
>DASXGQ010000092.1:0-6076 GCA_036488995.1 Caulobacteraceae bacterium | reverse complement strand
CAGACCTCCGGCCCGGTCGACATTTTCAAGACCCGCGACGGGTGGATCCTCGTGCAGGTGATCGGCCAGCCCCTGTTCCGGCGCTGGGCGGGGCTGATGGGCGAGGACCACTGGCTCACCGACCCGCGCTTCAAGGACGACATCTCGCGCGGTGAACACGGGACGCTGATCTCCGAGCGCATGGCCGCCTGGTGCGCGGACCGGACATCGGCGCAGGCCCTGGAGATCCTCGGCAAGGCGAGCATTCCCGCGGGCCCCGTGCTGAAGCCGCAGCAGACGCTCGACGACCCGCATGTGAAGGCGATGGGGTTCTTTCAGGCGGTCGACTATCCCGGCCTGCCCAGGCCCGCACCCCTGGCCCGCACCCCGGTGCGCCTCTCGGAAACGCCGGCCGAGATCCGCGCCCGGGCGCCCACGCTCGGCGAGCACACCGATGCGATCCTGGCCGAGATCGGCTACGCCGAAGATGAGATTGCGGGGTTGCGTAAACGCGGCGTGATCTGAGGGCTCGGTAGCTCAGACCCTGAGCGCCCGCGCTCAGTCCAGACTGCCGGTCCGGGCGATGCGGCCGAAATAGGCCGCGCTGGGCTTTGGCCTGCGCTCGAAGGTCGTTCGGTCCACGGCCACCAGCCCGAACTTCGGCCCAAAGCCTCTGGTCCACTCCCAGTTGTCGAGCAGGGACCAGTGGATGTAGCTGCGCACGTCCAGGCCGTCGGCGAGACAATGCCCCACGCCCGCGACTGCCCGGCGGATGAAGTCGACGCGGCGGCTGTCGTCTTCGGTGGCGATGCCGTTCTCGGTCACATAGATCGGTCGCTTGGTAACGCTCGCGACCGTGCGGATCACCGCCTCCAGCGCCTCGGGCGCATAGGGATAGCCCATCTGGGTCAACTCGACGCCCGGCCTGGGCGGCAGGTCCACGTCCGGGCCAACCTCGGAAATCGTGTAGGTCTGGACACCCACCATGTCTCCCGGCGCTCCCAACCAGGGGGTGAGGATCTGGGCATGCTTGGCGGCGAGCCCGCTGTCTGGCCCCACCGCCTGGTCGTCGTTGAGCGCCAGCGTGACGCCGACCGGGTAACGATCGCTGGAGGCGGCCTTGATCGCGTCGAAGGCGCGCGCGTGCGCCTCGATCATGATCGGCTGCTGCACGCGGAAATCGCCGAAGATTGGGCTCGACCAATTCGGCGCACCTGCCCAGGCGGCGACGGCCTGGCGGAACCGCGGCTGTTGGTCTTCGGACTGGCGGACCGTCGGAATCCAGTGAAGGAGCGCGTTCACGTTGGGCTCGTTGAACGTGGCCGCGACGGCGATCAGGTCGCCCATGTGGCGGGTCACCAGTTCGCAGTAGCGCACGAAGGGCGCGATCCCGTCCCGGGTCTCGAAACCGCCGCCAGCCGCGAACCAGCGCGGCACGGTGGTGTGGTTGTAGGTGACCACCGGCGCCAGCCCGCGCCGCCGGCAGGATTCCAGCACGCGCCGGTAATAGGCGAGAGCGGCGAGCGAGATCTGGCCAGGTTCAGGTTCGATGCGCGACCATTCGATCGAGAACCGATGGCAATTGAAGCCCAGCGAGGCCGCCAAGGCGAGGTCGCCCTCGACACGGTTGTAGACGTCGTCGGCGTCGCCGGAGGGCTCCTTGAACGGGGTAGGCTTCACGTGCTCCAGCACCCAGACATCGCTTGCGACGTTGCCGCCCTCGACCTGATAGGCGGCGCCCGCCGTCCCCCAGAGGAACCCCTTCGGCCATCGCGGCTGTGCGGCCGCCGCGCCAGCGCCTGCGCCGGCCAGCAGCATCCCGCCGGCGATTAGCGAACGACGATCGATCAACACCTGGCTCATGGCTTCAAAGACGATGCTGACAGTCTAACGGCCTGAGCGCCGGTCTGTGGCGCCCCAGGGCCTCCTTCGGTCCGCTGGCGTCCCAGGCGGTGAAGGTTTAAACGCAGCGCCGCCTGTCTCTGCGTTGAACTTTTCAGGGGAGGTAGGACTCGCTCGCCACGTCGATCCGTTCGCCGCAGCGTAAGCCTGAGCGTCGCCGCCCTATCCTGCAGCGATGATCAATAGCGCGCCTCGGCCTGCGCGATCGGGGCGGACGCGCGCACGGTCTCGAGCGCCCAGGCCAGGTCGGCGAGGTAGACGTCCGCCACCTCGGCGTGGAAGGGCGACAGCATCAGGTGCAGGGCGGGTGGTTCGGTCGCCACGCTGGTGAACCAGCCGCGCTCGCGCAGCTTCGCCCAGAGCGCCATGCTGTTCGCTTCGCGATGGCGGAAGGCGGTGATGCCGAGCCGGGGGGCGCCAAGCACCTCGAAGCCAAGGGCCGCCACGCCCGCTTCGATCCGTTCTCGCGCGCCGGTCACCAGCGCCTGCTTGGCGCGGTAGCCGTCGACGCCGAGGAAATTCATCACCGCCCAGGCAGCCGAGATGGCGCCGCCGGGCCGCGTGCCGGCGAGGGTGGGGGTGACCATCCGCCCGCCGGGCCAGTCCTTGAAGTCGAATCCCATGAACGCCTGCAGGGCCGCCGAGCGGAAGAACACAGTCGAAGCGCCCTTGGCGCAGTAGCCATACTTGTGCAGATCCGCGGACATGGAGCTGACGCCCGGCAGCTCGAAGTCGAACGGCCGCACGTCGCCGCCGTTCATGCGCACGAACGGGGCGATGTAGCCGCCGACGCAGGCGTCCACGTGCAACCAGAGGCCGCGCTTGAGGGCCAGGTCGGAAAGGGCCTCGATCGGGTCGATCAGCCCATAGGGAAAACAGGGCGCCGAGCCGACGATCATGACCGTCGACGCATCCGCTGCGCTGGCCATGACCTGCGGATCGGCCAGGAAATCGCGCAGCGGCGTGCGCCGCACCTCGATCTCCATCAACGCCGCGGCCTTGTCGAAGGCGGGGTGGGCGGACCTGGGCAGGACGATGTTGAGCGGACCGGCGAGGCCCTTTTCCCGACGGGCGAAATCGCGCGCGGCCTTCATCGCCATGGTGATCGAGTCGGTGCCGCCGGACGTGAGGGTCCCCGCTGCGTCTTGCGGCCCGTGCAGCAGCGACAGGCCAAAGCCCACCACCTCGGCCTCCATCCGCTTGAGGCTGGGAAAGGCCGTGGGGCCAAGGCCGTTCTCCGACTGGAAGAGGGCGTAGGCCTCCTTCTGCACCTGCTCGACGTCAGGCCCGGCATTGAACACATAGACGGCGGTCTTGCCGTCCCGCCAGCGGACGTCGCCCACGGCGTAGTCCAGCATCCGTGGCTTCAGCTCCGCCCAGCCGGCGCCGGATCGGGGGAGGGGGGTATGCATGGCGATCCTTCGAGTTTCGACGAGCAGCACAGGCGCGCGGCCCAGGTTCGCCGATCTTCTCTAACGTCGCACTCAAGAAAAAGGCGGCAACCGGGGCCATTGCCCTGGCAACCGCAAGCGGACGTCATGGACGTCCGCTTGCGGGCCGTGGGCGAACATTCCTCCGCCTCGGCCCAGCTGGTATGTTGCCTCGCTCTTGGAGCGAGGTCCCCATGGACGGGGTTAGGTCCATCGCCGTCGTCCAGGAAGCGGCCGGGTCCCTGCTGCAGGAAATGCTTCGCTGGAACGGGTTCGGCGCCCCGGCTTTACGTGATCCTCCCGCCGGACCTCGCCGTGCTCGAAACGTGGTGGCGCGCCGCCCGGGTGCGCACGTCGACACCCGCGTAGCGAGCTCGTGAGCGCATCGCTGAGGAAAAGCGCGCGCCTGTTGAGGCTCGGTCTGCCGATCGCCGCCGGGCGGCTGGGCATCGTCGCCATGGGAGTCGTGGACACCGTTGCAGTCGGCCAGCTCGCGCCGCGCGATCTGGCCGCCCAGTCGCTAGGCTGGGTTATCAATGGACCGGCCCTCATCGGCGGACTTGGTCTTCTGCTGGGCGTGCAGATCCTCACGGCGCGCGCAGCCGGGTCGGGGAATGAAGGGACCGCGCTGGCGATATGGAAGCGGGGCCTGGTGGTTGGGGTCGTCGCGGGCGTCCTGGTTTGTGCCATCGTCTGGGGCGTGGGGCCGCGCTTGCTCGGCGGCCTGGGCGTCCCTGGCGGCCTGGCTGCCCGGGGCGCTCGCGTTGCGGCGGTGCTGACCCTCTCCATTCCGTTTCATCTCGTGTTCATGGCTTCGGCGAAGATGCTCGAAGCGCTCGAGCAGCCGGTACCCGGAGCGGTCGCGATGTGGATCGCCAACGCCGTCAACCTGGCGCTCAACCTTGCGCTCACGCCTAGCTGCGGTGCGGTCGGATCGGCCTGGGCGACAGTCCTGTCGCGGCTGGCCCTGGCGATCGGCATGGCAGCCTTCGTCGTCGCGGCGCCGTCCTTGCGCCGTTTCCGTGGAGGCGAGTCGCCGGTGGAAGGCTACGGCCCTTTGCTACGGATCGGCGTCGCCGCAGCGCTCAGCGGCCTAACCGAGGCGGCGGCGTTCGCTTCGATGAGCGTGATCGCCGCTCGCAGCGGAGGGGCAACGGCAGTGGCTGTGTGGTCGATCGCCACTGGCGGGCTCGTCACCCTTGTCTTCCTGCTCGCGCAGGGCCTGTCGACGGCTGGGGTCGTGCTGGTCTCCGAGGCGGTCGGCGCCGGCGACGCCCGCGCGGCGCGTGAGACCGGATGGCTCTCCATCGGCCTGACGGTAGCCGCCATGTCCGCATGCGGCGTGGCCTCCGCTCTTCTGGCTCCCTGGGTGGTTACCTTGTTCACGACGGACCCTGCGGTCCGAGCCTCGCTAGCTGCGGTGATGGGCTTCGTCGCCCTTCTCATGGTCTCGGACGGGGGGCAGGGCGCGACGGACGCGATACTGCGGGCGCGCGGCGACAACATCTTCCCGACGGCGGTGCGCATGATCGCCTATGCCCTCGTCGCGCCCATGGTCGCCCTCATCCTGGCCGGGGGCCTGCGAACAGCGGCCGTGTTCGTCGCGATCCTTGCGGCGAGCTGGGGCGCCTGGCTGCCGATGTTAACGAGGCTCGCCATCCGCGATCTCTCGGCGTCCCGCTCTCATGAACGGACGCTCACGGCTTAAGCGCCGCCGCCCCGGCGCGAGATCGCCTCGGTTTCGCTGCTCCGCGGGGTGCGCTCATCGTCAGGTCCGCACCCCCTTGGCGGTGGTTGGCAGCGTCAGCTTTCCGGCTCCCTCACCGCGGCGTGGTTTCGAGCACGTGACTCCAACCCCTCGCTACCTCGCCCCGGCGGCCCGCCCCGGCGACGCATTCTGCTGCACCATCATCGCCGTCAGCTGTCGCGCCATTCGCATGAAGTCGTGCGGATAGGGGAGGTAGGGCTCGCTCGCCGCATCGATCCGTTCGACCGCCTCGGCGGGGAGGTCGACCTCCAGCGCGGCCAGATTGTCCTTCAGCTGCACGGTGGTCTTCGGCCCGATGATCGGCGCGACGACGCCAGGCCGGGCCAGGTTCCAGGCCAGGGACAAGGCGATCGGCGAGACGTTGAGCTGGCGGGCCTCCTCGAGCACCACGCCGACGATCTCGTGATTGCGCTCGTTGAGCGCGCGCGTCCGCCAGATGCTCTGGAACGGACCCGGCGCGGCGAACCGCGTTCCCTGCTGCGGCTCCTCTCCGGGTTTGTACTTGCCGGTCAGCATGCCGCCGCCCAGCGGGCTCCACGGGATCACGCCGAGACCGAACTTCCGGCACGCCGGCAGGATCTCCACCTCGATGTCGCGGGTGAGGATGCTGTACTGCGGCTGCAGGCTGACCAGCGGCTCCCACCCCTTCGCCTCGATGGTGAGGCACGCCTCGACGACCTGCGAGGCGGTCCAGTTGGAGACCCCGATGTAGCGGACCTTGCCCTGGCGGACGAGGTCGTTGAGCGTGCTGAGCGTATCCTCCAGCGGCGTCGCGTCGTCGTAGCGATGCATCTGGTAGAGGTCGATGTAGTCGGTCCCCAGGCGCCGCAGGCTGTCCTCGCAGGCCTTGACCACGTGCTTGCGGCTGGAGCCAGACTCGAAGGGGCCGGCGCCGAGGGGAGAGGACGCCTTGGTGGCGATGACGACGTTGTCGCGGCGGTCCTTCACCGCCTTGCCGACGATCGTTTCCGAACGCGTGGCGGAGTAGACGTTCGCG
>DASXGQ010000049.1:0-18561 GCA_036488995.1 Caulobacteraceae bacterium | reverse complement strand
CAGGGAATCGAACCGTCCTCGCCGCGGGCTGGCGATGGGCAGCAGCCCACGCGGTCCCGCCACGCGCTCCACGCGCCAGCGCCCTGACGCGCCTGGCGCACCGGCTTCGAAGGCGAGGTAGCGCTCGGGCGCGGTTTCGGTCTCTACCGGCGTCCAGCGCACGAGGTCCTCGGAGGTCGCGGCGTAGATCATCCCCTCCCCCCAGTACATCCAGAAGCGACCATCTACGCGCGCCGTCACGAGCCGGCCGTCCCGAAGCTCGGTGAGGATCGCGCCGGACTTGCTCGGCCGTCGCACATAGGGCGTTCCGGCGAAGGCCGGACCACGCTTGGTCCAGGCTCGCATGTCCGGCGAGGTGGCGACGAAGAGGCAACCGACCTTGCCGTCGAAGGCCGTGTAAGTGCAGACGTAGCTCCTGTCCGGCGCCTCCACCACCCGCGGATCCTCGCAGCCGCCCGGCCACTCCCACGCCTGCCACGCGTCGTCGCCCGGCGCGATCACCGGCGACGGTTCGAGATCGAAAGCGGTCCCGTCGTCACTGACCGCCAGACCTATCCTCGACACGCCGGCGTAGCGGCCGACTTCGTCCTCGCCTCGCGCCAGCAGGGCGACCTTTTCGTCCCTCACAACAGCCCCGGGATTGAACAAGTCCTTGGCCGCCCAGGCCACGCGGGTCCTGGAGACAGGACAGTCGAACGCGACGGCGCGCCTGTCGTCGAGGATGCGGCGGGGTGGCGAGAACGGCCCAATGGCCCAGTCCGGGCAAGTGGTTGTCGGCGTCGAGGACATCCCGCGGCTAGACCCCAGCTTTGCCATCCCTCACGCGCAATCCCTCGAGGATCGTGCGGAAGGCCGCGACGTGCTCCGCCCCCGTCAGGCGTGGCGCCTCGCTGGCCGCACATGCCGCCGCCGCTTCGGTCATGGCCCCCAGCAACAGACGCGCCAGGGGCTCGACGGGCTGACGCGCGATCAGGCCCTGTTCCATCGCCGTGGCGAGGACCGCCGGCGCCATGCGGCCGAAGTGCTCGGCGTCGATCTGTCGCCAGCGTTCCCACCCCAGAACCGCTGGGCCGTCCTGCAGGATGATCCGGCGGAATTCGCCCTCAGAACAGGCGTCGAAATAGGCCGCCGCCCCCGCAGCCATCGCCTCGAGAATATCCTGGGTCTGGGCTGCGACCACCCTCACCTGGCCGACCACATCGGCGCACGCGGCTTCGAACACCGCTTCGAACAGCGCCTCCTTGCCGGGAAAGTGATGGTAGACCGCGCCCTTGGCGAGGTTGGCTGCGGCCGCGACCTGGTCCACGGTCGTGGCCGCAAAGCCTTGGCCGCCGAAGAGCTGGCGCGCCGCCGCCACGATGGCCTGCCGACTGGCCTCCCGTCGCTCCACCTGCCTCAAGCGACCTGCACCCCTTGATCTACCGACCGTCGGTCGGTATGTTACCGACTTGCGGTCGGTTTTTCTATGCCCGCCTCCGCGGACGCCGGCCACGGAGGGAGCTCCATGCCCACCCGCGCGACGCTAGACCGCTTCGTCGACACCGTCCTCGCCGGCGACTTCCTCGACGCGATCGAGAGCTTTTATCTGGAAGGCGCGTCGATGCGCGAGAACCTCGACGCGCCGCGGGTAGGACGCAATGTCCTCGTGGAAAGCGAACGCCGGGTGATGGACAACTTCAAGTCCATCGTTGCGGGGCTCGCCGGTCCGGTCATCGCCGACGGCGACCGCGTCGCCATCCCCTGGCGTTTCGCCTTCACCGGCGCCGACGGCGCGACGCGCACCCTCGAGGAGATTGCCTGGCAGCGTTGGGAAGGCGAGCGGATCGCAGAAGAGACTTTCTTCTACGATCCTCGCCAGCTCGCCGGTTGAGGACGCCGACCTATTGCGCCGCCGCGGCTTCCAGCTTGTCGGCGGTGCGGGTCTCGAAGTCGCTCGCGTCGTGGCGTTCGTGCAGTTGGCTGGCCGGGTCGCCGTAGACCCGGTTGACCATCCGCCCGCGTTTGACCGCCGGACGCTCGGCGATCTCATCGGTCCAACGGATCACGTTCGTGTACTCGTGGACCGAGAGGAACTCGCCGGCCCCGTAGACATGACCTTTGGCCAGGGCGCCGTACCAGGGCCACACGGCCATGTCGGCGACCGTGTACTCGTCGCCGCCCAGATACCGCGCTTCGCCGAGCCGGCGGTTCAGGACATCGAGTTGGCGCTTAACCTCCATCGCGAACCGGTCGATCGCGTATTCGATCTTGGTCGGAGCGTAGGCGTAGAAGTGGCCGAAGCCGCCGCCGAGATAGGGCGCGCTGCCCATCTGCCAGAACAGCCACGACAGGGTCTCGGCGCGCTTGGCCGGCTCGGTCGGCAGGAAGGCGCCGAACTTCTCGGCCAGGTAGACCAGGATCGCGCCGGACTCGAACACCCGGATCGGCGCAGGACCGCTGTGGTCCACCAAGGCCGGAATCTTCGAATTGGGGTTCGCGGCGACGAAGCCGCTGCCGAACTGATCGCCCTGATTGATGCGGATTAGCCAGGCGTCGTACTCGGCGCCTGTCTTGCCGAGGGCCAGCAACTCCTCGAGCATCACCGTCACCTTCACGCCGTTCGGCGTGGCCAGGGAATAGAGCTGCAGGGGATGGCGCCCAACCGGCAGCTCCTTGTCCTGGGTCGGCCCGGCGACCGGGCGGTTGATGCTGGCGAACTGACCGCCGTTTTCCTTGTTCCAGGTCCAGACCTTGGGGGGCTCGTAGGCAGGCGCTTCGCTCATGTCGGCTCCGGTATTGGCGTCGCTTTGTGACCGCATCTAAGGTCCGCGGCGGAGATTGGTAAGGGGCCGCCAGGAACGCACCGATCAACGTCGGCCATTGTCGGCACGCACTATCCGTGATCCCCTGAGAGCGGTCCGCTCTGCCACGCGCAAGCCGCATCCCGCGACGAAGCCGGCCCTGCAATGGCGCGAATGGCGCCCGTCCCCGAAAGACCGAGATCGCGATGAAGGAAGACCAGAAGACGGGCTATAGCGAGCGCCTGAAGACCGCCGCGGCGGCCAAGGCGGCTCTCCTCGCCCAGCTGCGCCCCAAGCCCACCCGGATCGCCGAAGCCCCGGTCGATCGCGCCTCGATCCGCGACGCGGAACTGGCGGCCGTGCGCCTGGCCCGAATGCAAGAGAGGGCGGCAAGGAAGGAGGCGGCGAGTGTGGCGGCCGAAGCCGCCGTACAAGCCCTGGCCCAGGCCGAGGCGAGCGCGCTCGAAGCAAAACGCGGAGAGCGCAAGCAGCGCAAGGCGCTCTCAAACGCCGACGCCAAGGCCCGGCGCGACGCGAAGTTCGCTTCCTATAGATCCAAGCGGTAAAGCGTCCGCCATCGGCTGCGTGGGCGCGGCCGTGCCCGACGATTTCGGCGGCGAAGGGCCGCGGTCACAACGAGTTTAGTGCGACGGGGCGCCTATGCGCTCGCTGTCGATCTTTTCCTTCAACTTGTTGACCCGATCCTGGAGTCTGAAGTGTTCGTCGGAAGGCACCTGGCCGCCATTGCGCAGCTGCACGTCCGCGAGATCCGACTGGATGTCATCGACGTCCCGGTGGGCGGCGGCGGCGTCGTCCTTCGAGATGTGGCCGTGCGCCAGGCGACGGTCGATCGTGATGCTCAGCCTGTGGAGCTGCTCGGTCACTCCGTTCCGCTCACTGGGCGGGGGTGCACGCGGCGGCGCGGTGGTCTGAGCCAAGCCGGCGACGGGGCACGAAAAGGCGGCGAACGCGACCAGAGCCGCCAGGCAAGCTGTCTTCATCGGCTTTCTCCTCGATGTCGATCGTCCGACCAAAAGCTTTGCCGACCGTTACGCGCCGTCGACTGTCATGGCGTTCCGCGCCGAGAACCTTTCAGCCACAGACAATACGAAACACGGAACGAATCCACCGATGCCTCTCCCAGCCATCTATTCGACCATCGCGGCGGACGCGATCGCACGCCACGTCGAGGCGGCGTACGACATCGGCGTGATCGCCGGCTGCACCCTGCTGAACCGCGGTTTCAACGACCTCTATGAACTATCCGGCGCGGACGGCCGGCGGCACGTCGCCCGTCTGAGCGGGCCTCGATTTCGAGGCCCCGCCAACATGGCGTACGAGACCGCCTTCCTCGCCCACCTCCGCCGCAGCGGCGTCGCCGTTGCCTCCGCCATCCCATCGCGGGTCGGGCCGCTGTGGACCGAGTTGGACGCCCCGGAAGGGCCTCGCGCCTTCGCCCTCTTCGAATATCTCGACGGCGCCGCGCCGGTGCGAACCCTCTGGCTCACGGGTAAGCTGAAACCCGGCCTGGAAGACGAGATCCGGCTGCTGGGCGAAAGCTGCGCCGCCATCCATGCAGCGGCGGAAACCTATCGCGGACCTTCCAGCCTCTATCGGCTCGACGCCGACCACCTCTTGCGTCGGCCGCTTACCGAAGTCTTCGCAGCGCCTGTAACCGACGCGCCGATGGCGGCGACCATCGACGAAATCCGCGCCACTCTCGACGAGAGACTGAGCGTGCTCGCGCCCAAGCTCTCGATCGTCGGCTGTCATGGCGACAATCACGGCGGAAACACCTTCATCGTCCGCCCAGCGGCAGGATCGCCGGTGGCCGCGTGGTTCGATTTCGACGATGCGGGGCCGGGCTATCTCGCCTACGACCTCGCGACATTTCGCTGGGGCCTGCTGCGCCGGGTCCGAAAGGCGACGCTGGACGAGATCGGCGCCGCCCTGTGGAGCGCTTTCCTCGGCGGATATCAGGCCGTGCGGCCCATTCCGGACGCCGACTTCGCCGCCATCGACCTCTTCGTCCCTATTCGCCAGGCCTGGTATCTCGGCGAATGCGCCGCCCACATTCCCCTGTGGGGAACGGAAACCGTCTCGCGCCGGTGGCTCGAGGATGAGCTCGCGATGATGAAGGCCTGGGCCGAAACCACGGCGGCGGACGCCGGCTGAGGCGTCGATCGCCGGCGTCCAAACGTCCCGCCTTCCGCCCCTACTTCCCGACCACAGGCAACCACACCTTACTCTCCGACCCCGGCTTGTGGAGGATCGTCACGGTCGCCGCGCGATAGTCATCGGGCTTGGCGTCGAAGATGTTGGACACGAAGGTCTGGGGGTTGCGGTCGTAGAGGGGAAACCAGCTGGACTGGACCTGCACCATGATGCGGTGTCCCGGCAGGAAGACGTGGTTGGTGGGCGGCAGGGCGAAGCGGTAGCGCTGGACCTTGCCGGCCGGGATCGGCGTGGGGTGTTCGAAGCTTTCGCGATAGCGGCCCCGGAAGATGTCCATCGAGACGTTCATCTCGTAGCCGCCCATGTCGGGATCGTCGGCGTCCTGCTCCGGCCAGACGTCGATCACCTTGACGATGAAGTCGCCGTCCGTGCCGGTGGTGGTCGCATAGAGGTCGGCGACCGGCGAGCCGGCGAGTTGCACCGGATGGTCGAGGACAGGGGTCTCGTAGACGAGGACGTCGGGCCGTCCGTCGGCCACTGTGCGCTGGTCGGTGACCAGCCAGGTCTGCCACCGCTTGCTGTCCGAGAAGGCGACGGGCCGGGTGAGATAGGTCACCGGATGGGCCGGGTCGGAGACGTAGGGGTCTTCCCCGCCCGCGGGCGCCGTCCAGCTCAAGGCGCGGCCCGGCTGCAGATAGAGGGCGGTCATCGGCCTGGCGCAGCCGTGATCGCAGGCGGCGGGCCATTGGTCGAAGCGGTCCCAGCGATTCTCGCCCGCGTCGTAGACGAAGGCGCGCGGCGTGTGGGCGTCGGGTGAGCCGGGCTTGAGGTGCTGGTTGAAGAAGGGCAGCAGGACATCGCGTCGCCACTGTTCCCCGGTGTCGCCCTCGAAGGAGAGCGGCCCCAAGGTCGAACCGTTGTAGTTCGCCCCGCTGTGCCGCCAGGGGCCCATGACGAGATAGTTGTTCTCGCCATAACCGGCGGCCTTCAGCGCCTCGAAGGCGTGGACGGCGCCCCACTCGTCCTCCTGGTCCCAGAGGCCTTGCTCCCACAAGGTGGGCACCTTGCTCCCCTTGGCGGCGAGCAGCTTGTCCAGGGCCTGGCCCTGCCAGAACCCGTCGTAGGCGGGATGGTCGTGCAGGTCTCGCCAGAACGGATACTGGTCCAGGCCATGGAGCCTGGCGTAGTCGCCGCTCGAGCCCGCGCTCATGAAGTTCTCGTAGTCGTCATAGGCCGCGCGCTGCACGCGCTCGCCCTCGCCCCGGACGCTGGTCTGGCCGGTAACGTAGTCGAAGTTGGGATTGCGGAAGGCGCCGTAGTGGAACCAGTCGTCGCCCATCCAGCCGTCCACCATCGGGCTTTCGGGCGCTGCGGCCATCAGCGCCGGATGCGGGCCCAGGAGCGCCATGACGACCGTCCAACCCTCGTAGGAAGAGCCGATCATCCCCACGCGTCCGTTCGACTCCGGGACGTGCTTCACCAGCCAGTCGATGGTGTCGTAGGCGTCAGTCGTGTCGTCTGTGTCGGTGTGGTTCAGCGGCCCGATCGGCGGCCGGGTCATGATGTAGTCGCCCTCTGAGCCGTACTTGCCGCGGATGTCCTGGAACACGCGGATGTAGCCGGCGCGCACAAAATCCTGGTCGCCCGTCGGCAGCAGGTCGATCATGTGTGGGCTGTCCAACCGCTCGGCGCGTTTCTTGGCGTTGTAGGGGGTGCGCGTGAGCATGATCGGCGCGTCGTGCGCGCCCTTGGGGATGACGATGACGGTGTAGAGCTTCACGCCATCGCGCATGGGGATCATCTCCACGCGCTTGACGTAGTCGTTCTGGGCCGTGGGCTTTTCGACGTGGGCAGGGATATCGCCGCCGCCTGGGACCTGAACCGCGGGTTGAGCGAAAGCCGGAGCGCCAGCCAGCAACAGCGCCGCCGCTGCGGCGCCCATCAAACGAAGATTCATCGGCTTCTACCCCTCGCGGCTTTTCCCTCCGCTTAGCTTCGATCCACAGTTCGGCCTAGCCGGGGTGGGCTCTGCACCTAAGATCGAGAAACCGTGAGGCATGCGCGCGCGACCGTCGGACGAGACCCGATCGACGGTCCCCTGAGGCGATGAGAAGCGTCTAGTCGAAGCCGGGGGCCAGGATCACTTCATCTTGGCGTACATTGCCGAGACGTCGCTGTTCCCCAGGTCCGCCAGGGCGCCGCTGACGGCTCCATCATAGCAGTTCGTATAGTCCTGCTGTTCCTTCGTCCGCCTGTTTGGCTGGGGCGAGCAGACCACCCGTCCCGCCGCCTTTATGCGCCCGATGATAGCCTTCTGGCCCGACTCCGTACTCAGGTTGAGGTCGGCGTAGGACACCTTCTTCTGGCGCGTTTCAGCGTTGAGAGGAACGTTCTTCGGGTGGACCACGATCTCCTGCACCGAGGTCTGGGCCACAACAGCCGCGGGGATCGGACAGGCCAGCAGCATCCCGGCCGCGGCGGCGACGAACCGCAGATATCGAGAACTCATGTGAATGCCCCTACTTAGACAACGAGGCAGAAAAGATACGATAACGCACATTTAATACAACGAGAAAAGCGGGTGGGTCGAAGCGGTCAGGAATGGGCGCGCCTCTCCTTCTCCCGGTCGTCAGAAGTTCACTTGTGATACATCGCCGTGATCTGGCTGTTCCCCAGGTTCGAAAGTGCAGTGGTCATCGCCTCGTCATAGCACCTCTTGTACTGGGCGCGGGCGACGCTCGCGGCCGACTTCGGCCCGCAGACGTGGCGGCTCGCCACCTTCAGGCGGTTGAACATCGTCGTCTGGCCTGCGGTCGTATTCAGATCGAGATCTGAGTACGAAACGACCTTGTCGCGAACCTGAGGTTTCCACCAGGCAGGCGAACGCACATCTAGCCTTGCCCTGGTTGTCGATTGGGCCTGAGCCGCGATGGACGTCAGACATAGAGCCGATGCTCCCAGCGCGATCGCCGTGAGCCTTAGGGCGTTACCGATCATCTCTCTGATCCCCTGCGCTAAATCCTGATGTTCAATCAAACGGAAACGCACTTTCCGGGATAACGCCGAAGGTCTGGAACCGTTGCCACGCGGAGCGCGCCGTGACTCGCCGCCGCTTGGCCCGTGCGATATCTCCCCGCCCAAAGGGGGAGACGATTCATCATGCCTCTGAAAATCCTCGAGATCGCCTTGGGAGGTGTTCTCGCGCTGATCGCAGGCGCCGCGACAGCCAACTCCTTCGAGCAGACCGTTCTGCCGCCTCCGACCTCGCCCGGCGCGACGGTAAAGCCGTTCGTACTGGTGAGCCCAGGACGGGTCGCACTCACGCACGTGAAGCTCATCGACGGCACGGGCGCGCCGACCCAGGCGGACCGAACGGTGATCCTCGACGGCGCCAGGATCGCTGCGATCCAGCCTGGCGATGCTCCCCTGCCGCCGGGAGTCTCGGTGGTCGACCTGACCGGCTCGACCCTGCTCCCGGGCCTGGTCGGGATGCACGACCACCTGTTCCACATTGCTCGGCCGAACATCGACGCCAGCGGCCACAGCGACCCGCCGGTGATCGTCCCGCAGATGACCTTCTCCGCCCCGCGTCTCTACCTCGCCAACGGCGTGACCACGATCCGCACCACCGGCAGCGTCGAACCCTACACCGACCTGAACATCAAGGTGGCGGTGGACGCCGGCGAGGAGCCGGGTCCGCACATGGACGTCACAGGTCCCTATCTCGAGGGGCCGACCAGCATCTTCATCCAGATGCATCACCTGAAGGACGCCGACGACGCGCGCCGCACGGTGGCGTTCTGGGCCGATCAGGGCGCCACCTCCTTCAAGGCCTACATGAACATCACCCGCGCCGAGTTGAAGGCGGCCATCGACGAGGCCCACCGGCGTGGGCTGAAGCTCACCGGCCACCTCTGTTCGGTCACCTATCCCGAGGCTGTGGGCCTGGGCATCGACGACCTGGAGCACGGCTTCTTCGTCAACACCATGAACGACCCCGGCAAGGCGCCGGACGTCTGCACCGCCGGCGACGGTTCGGCCACCCTGACCGCGATGGATCCGGACGGCGCCGAGGCGACGGGCCTGATCCGCTTGCTGATCGACCATCACGTCGCTCTGACGTCCACCCTGCCTGCCTTCGAGCCTGAGTTCTCCCAACAGTCGCGGCTGTATGCAGAGTCCCTGGCCGCCATGAGCCCGGAGGCGCGCGAGTCCTACCTCTATGTCCGAGGCGCGGCCCTCGCCGCCCCGGCGGAGCGGCGGGGTCAGCGCGAGACGATGTACCGGCACGGCGTGGCCATGGAGAAGCGCTTCTTCGACGCTGGGGGCCTGCTTCTCGCCGGTCCGGACCCGACCTCGACCGGCGGGATCGTCCCGGGCTTCGGAGACCTGCGAGAGATCGAGCTGCTGGTCGCAGGCGGGTTTCCTCTGGAGCAGGCGGTTCGCGTCGCCACCCTGAATGGCGCGACCTTTCTGGGCCTGCAGGACCGCATCGGGTCGGTGGCGCCGGGCAAGGACGCCGACCTGCTGATCGTGCGCGGTGATCCGTCCAAGACGATCGACGATCTCGCCAATGTCGAAATCGTCTTCAAGGACGGCGTCGGCTACGATCCTCAGGCCCTGATCCGCTCCGTCGCCGGACGATACGGCGAGTATTGATCCGCCAGCCTTTTCCGGACGGCGAACCATGCGGGCTTGCCGCGCCGCCTGTCGGCGTTCCATAGGTCCCCCGTCCGGAAAGAAGGATCTTTGCAGATGAAGACCGAGAGCATTCGCTATCAGGCGGACGGCCTGGAGATGATCGGCCACTTCGCCTGGGACGACCGCGCAGCGGGTCCGCGTCCGGCAGTGCTGGTGTTCCCCGAGGCGTTCGGCCTTGGAGAGCACGCAAAGCAGAAGGCGGAGCGGCTGGCCTCGGAACTCGGCTACGCCGCCCTCGCGTGCGACCTTCACGGCGAACAGAAGGTGATCTCGGACCTTGCCCAGGTCATGCCGCTGCTCGGTCCCCTACGTTCTGACGCCTCGAAGGTCCGCGCGCGAACGGCCAAGGCGCTCGAGGCCCTGACCGCGCGTCCCGAGGTCGACGCTCGCCGAGTGGCGGCCATCGGATTCTGCTTCGGTGGAACGATGTCGTTCGAACTGGCGCTCAGCGGCGCGGATCTGCGCGCGGCGATCGGCTTCCACAGCGGTTTACAGGTCACCTCGCCGGGCGATGCGAAGCAGATCAAGGGCAAGGTGATGGCCCTGCTTGGCGCGGACGATCCGGGCATCACAGCGGACCAGCGCGCGGCGTTCGAAGCCACGATGCGCGAGGGCGGCGTCGACTGGCAGATGACCCTCTACGGCGGCGTCGTCCACAGCTTCACCAATGAGCAGGCCGACCGCTTTGGCCGGCCGGAATTCGCCCGCTACGACGCGTCCGCCGATCGCCGCTCATGGAAACAGATGAGCGACCTTCTGGCGGAGGTGTTCGCCTGACTCCCACCCCGCCCTTCGAGGCGCTCGTCTTCGACCTCGGCGGCGTGATCGTGAGCCACGACAACGCCGTCCTGGGGGAGCGCCTGCTCTCGCGATGCGCGCCGGGAACCCGGACCGCGGCCCTGCGCGCCATCGCCGAGTCCGACGCCTACGCGACCGGGACCCCGATCAGGACGCTCCACCGGCGGCTCGTTCAGGAGCTTGGCTATCGCGCCGACTGGAAAACCTTCTCCGAGGACTGGTGCTGTCATCTGGCGGTCGATCCGTCGATGCTGGACTACGCCGAAGCGCTGGGCCGGCGAAACCGTGTGCTGATCTTCTCGAACACCAACGCCGGCCACTGGGATTTCCTGGTCCGCGCCACGAACGGCCGCCTCGCCGTGTTCGAGTCCTATCTCAGTCACGAGATCGGGCGGGTGAAGCCTTCGGTCGACGCGTTCCTCCACGTCGCCCGCGCCGCCGCGGTGGATCCCCGGCGATCCATCTTCTTCGACGACCGAGCCGACAACGTCGAGGGCGCCCGCGCTGCCGGTTTCCAGGCCGAAGTGTTCACCAATGAAAGCGCGCTCCGCGAGCGCCTGAGCCGCGACGGCGTGACCTGGGACGAGGACTCCGCGCTCAGAGCCTGATGCGTTTGCGCGGAACAGATGCAAACGGTGATCTAGAAAAAATCATCCCCGTTAGGGCGTGAGGGCGCCTCCGGCAGCGCGATCCCACTGACGCTCGATCTCCTCCAGGGTGCGGCGGCGAGTCTCCGGAACCACGCGGAAGCTGAACAGGAAGCCCAGCACTCCGATTACCGCGAAACCGGAAAAGGCGACCACCGGGCCCAGGCCTGCGATGAGGGAGGGGAAGACCAGGGCGACCACGAGGTTGGAGAACCAGTTGGCGAAGGTCGCGACGCTCATCGCCGCGCCTCGCACCCTCAAGGGGTAGATCTCCGAGATCATCACCCAGAACACCGGCCCCAGGCCGATCGCGAAGAAGCCGACATAGGCGACGAGCGAGACCGTCGTGATCGTGGCTGTCGCGCCCTGCGAACCTGCGGCGAAACCGGCGGCCAGCAAGGCCAGGCTCGCGACCATCCCGGCTTCGCCCACGAGCAGCAGGGGTCGCCGCCCCGCACGGTCGAGCAGCATCAGGGCGACGACCGTCATGATGACGTTGGCGACACCGACCCCCATGGTCGCCAGGATCGAGGCCGCTGCGCCGGGCATCCCGGCCCGCTGGAAAATGATGGGGGCGTAGTAGATGACGGTGTTGATGCCGGTGATCTGCTGCAGGACGGCGAGCCCCACCCCGATCACCAGGGGAGTCCGAAGCGTCGGGGCCAGCAGACCGCGCAATCGCCCCTCGGGGGCGTCTGCGGCGCTGAGGATGTCCGCCAGTTCGACCGGCGCCTGAGCCGGCGGCCGGACGCGTCGAAGGACAGCCAAGGCCTGCTCGCGCCGACCCGACCGGGCGAGCCAGCGAGGCGACTCCGGCATGGCCAGCATGCCCGCGAGCAGGATGAGCGCGGGGAAAACGCCCACGCCGAGCATCCATCGCCAGCGCCCACCCGGCTCGAAAACGTAGGCGACGACATAGGAAGCGAGGATTCCTAGGGTGATCGCGAGCTGGTTGAGCGCCACGATCAGTCCGCGGTTACGCGGCGGAGAGATCTCGGACAGATACATCGGCGCAACGAACGAGGCGATGCCGATCGCCACGCCGATGATCAGCCGGCTGAGCGCCAGCCAGCCGGCGGACGCAGAGAGGGCGGAGAGGATCGAACCGACGCAGAACAGAACTCCGGTAATGAGGATCACGCTTCGGCGTCCAATCCTGTCGGCGAGCGCGCCGCCGATGACGGATCCCGCGGTCGCACCCGCAAGTGCGGCGCTCGTGACCACGCCCACCTGGAGCGGCGAGAGGCGGAATTCGGGGCGGATGAACAGCAGAGCGCCGGAGATGGCTCCTGTGTCGAAACCGAATAGAAGCCCCGCGCAGGCGGCCACTGCGCCAATGACGTAGATGATGCCCATTCGCTCTCCCCTCCCTCCGGCGCGCCGCACTTCGACGGAAAGCCCCACGCGCGAACGGGCTCCGAAAATCGGTCCGTTCCCGCGCGCTGTGGGCCGCGGCGGCTGTTCCTCCCTCGCCTCCGGGCCTAGATGGCCCAAATCAGCAGCAGGAGGGAACAGAGATGCAATACGTCCGCATGGGATCCACTGGCGCGCAAGTCTCGCGCCTCTGCCTGGGATGCATGAGCTTCGGCGGCGGAGCCGACTGGATGCTCGGCGAAGACGACAGCCGCTCCATCGTCAGAAAGGCCATCGAAGCCGGCGTCAACTTCTTCGACACCGCTGACGTCTATTCGCGTGGTCAAAGCGAAGAGATCCTCGGACGGTCGCTCAAGGCGCTCAACGTGCGTCGGGACGAGGCTGTCGTCGCGACCAAGGTGTTCAACATCATGGGGCGCGGCCCCAATCGAGGCGGGCTCTCCCGCAAGCACATCCATCAGTCGATCGACGCGAGCCTGCAACGGCTTGGCATGGACTATGTCGACCTCTACCAGATCCATCGCTTCGACTATGAGACCCCGATCGAGGAGACCATCGAGGCTCTCGACGACGTCGTGAAGTCCGGCAAGGCCATGTACATCGGCGCCAGTTCGATGTTCGGCTACCAGTTCTCGAAGTATCTGAACCGCGCCGACCAGACCGGGCGTACGCGCTTCTCGATGATGCAGAACCATTACAACCTGCTCTATCGCGAGGAAGAGCGGGAGATGAATCCGCTGTGCCTCGACGAAGGCGTCGGCCTCATTCCCTGGAGCCCGCTGGCCGGCGGCGTTCTGGCCGGATCGCGCGAGGCGGGCACCACCCGCGCCAACTCGGCCTTCGGGCGGGACCGGTACCACCGCCCAGCCGACCAGGCAGTAATCGATGCGCTGCGCGAGGTCGCCGAGGCCCGGGGCGAGAGCCGCGCCCAGGTCGCCATCGCCTGGCTGCTGTCGAAAGCGGCGGTCACGGCGCCGATCGTCGGCGCGACCAAGCTCTCGCATCTCGACGCCCCGCTGGCGGCCCTCGCCTCGCCACTGAGCCTGGAGGAGATCGCCAAGCTCGAGGCGCCCTATGAGCCCCAGGCTGTCATCGGCGCCCTGGGCCCGGACGATCTCAGCGGGCGCCGGCCGTCCATCGAGTTCCGGCTTCGGGCGGCCTGAGGCCCAGCCCGCTACGGTCCCGCGCGCACGGCGGCGGACTCCCAGCCACCGCCGAGCGCCAGGAACAGCGCCACCTGGTCGGCGGCCAGCTGAGCGTCCGAAGAGGCGACGCCGCGCGCCGCAGCGGCCGCGGTCCGTTGCGCGTCCAGAAGTGACAGCGATCCCACCCGGCCGGCCACATAGAGCGACTGGGCCTGGCCGACCGCTGTCTGCGCCTGGGCGTTCACCGCCACGAGGGCCGAGTGTCGGTCCAGATCGTGCGAATAGTCCGTGAGCGCGGTCTCGGTCTCACGCAGGGCGTTGAGCACGACACCTTCGAAGCTGGCCAGGGCGGCGCGGTCGTCCGCCCGCGCGGCCGCAATCCGGGCCCGCGCGGCGTTCTGGTTGAGTTGCCAGACTAGGCCCGATCCGATGCCGGCTCGGGCCGCCTCGGGCGTGAACGTGTCCTGGATCAAGCCGGTCGAGCCCACGGTCGCGCTGAGGGTGACGGTTGGGTAGAGATCGCCGATGGCCACGCCGATCCTGTAGGTCGACGCGGCGAGCATCCGTTCAGCCTCGCGGATGTCCGGACGGCGACGGATGAGAGCGGCGCCGTCGCCGACCGGGATGGCCCTGACAAGGCGTGGCGCGGTCGCGCAGACCTCGAGATCCTTCGGATAGTCAGCCGGGGGTCGGCCGGTCAGCACCGCCAGGCGGTAGAGGGCGTTGCGCTGGGTCGCGAGGAGGGCCGGCACGTCGGCCTCGAACTGGGAGACCTGGGCGCTGACCCGCGTCAGGTCGAGGGCGGTGCCGCGCCCGGCACGGACGAGTCGGACGGTGAGCCGTTCCGTCTCCTGCTGCAGGGAGACGGCGCGACGCGCCTCGACCAGCTCCTCGCCCGCGCCGCAAGCCTCGGCATAGGCCCGTGCGGTCGCGGCCGCCACATTGACCTTCACGAGGTCCCGCGCGGCTCGCGCCGCCTCCTCCTCCGCACGGGCCGCCTGCACGCCGCGGTGAAGTTGGCCAAACAGGTCCGCCTCGTAGCTGATGGCGAAGCCCGTATCGATCAGCCCAAAAGGCGGGAAGACGCCTGGCTGAAAATAGCTCTGGGCGGAAAGCTGCTGGAAGCTGGGGTTGACGTTGAACGTGACGTTCGGCTGCCGGCGAGCGCGCGCTTCGCGCACCAGGGCTGCGGTCTTCTCCAGATTGGCTTCGGCGACCCTAAGGTCGGTGTTGGCGGCGAAGGCCTCGGAAATCAACTGGTCGAGGCGAGGATCGGCGTACAGCCGCCACCAATCTCCCGGCGCCGGATCGGCTGAAAACGCTGTTCCCTGGGCGCTCACGAACGGCCCCTTGGCCTCTGGCGCGTGCACGACCGAACTCGCAGGCGGACCCCTGTATCGCGGCCCCACCGTACATCCGGCGGCCAGGGCCATAGTGACGGCACCCGCAGCAACGATGAGCCGGCGTTTCATCGCTGACCTCCGAGCCAGCCGAAGGGCGACCGCCACGGCCACAGCGCCTCGCGCCGGGGTTGGTGGCCGGGCCCCAGGATCGTGACAGTGACGGTGCGTCCCGAGATGAGGCGGATGTCTGGAGGAGGATTGTCCAGGACGATGCGCACGGGAATGCGCTGGGCAAGGCGAACCCAGCTGAAGGTCGGGCTGATGTTCGCGACGAGATCGGGCGTTGGCGTGCGCTCGCGGTCGGCGATGGCCCCGGCGATGCTGACCACATGCCCAGGCATCGTTCCCGGCTCACCCATGATGTGCACGCGCACCGGATCCCCGATGTGGATCCGCGGAAGCTTGGTCTCCTCGAAATAGCCTTCGATCCGGAGGCTGTCCGTGTCGACCAGCGCGAGCGCCTGCCGGCCCGCCAGCAGGTAGTCTCCCGGCTCGAGTTCGAGGTTGGTGATGATCCCGTCCACCGGGGCCAGCACACGCGTGCGGACCAGGTTCAGCCTGGCTGTGTCGAGGATCGCCCGCGCCTGGGCGAGCGCGGCCGCGTCCTCTCTCACCCGCGAGTCGCTCTGCTGGCGTTGCTCGACCGAGACGAGCTCGCCCAGCGCAATGTCCCGCGCCGCCTCGCGCTGGGCTTCCGCCAGGGTCGCCTCCTGGCTGGCGACATTGGCAGCGGCCTGATGGGCTGCGAAACGGTAGCGCGGCTCGTCGACGACGAAGAGGAGCTGTCCGCGACGCACGACCTGGTTGTCACGCACATCCACCTCGGTCACGAGGCCAGGCACGTCCGGGGCGACCTGAGCGACATCGGCGCGGATCTTTCCATCGCGTGTCCACGGATCCACCTGATAGCGGAGCCACAGCCACCGGCCCGCGAGCGCGGCCACCGCGACCATCGCCAGAGTGATGACCATTTGTCCGGCGAAGGAAAGCCAGCGTTTCACGGGTGGTAACGGCCGAAGTGCGCTGCTCCCGCCAGCCCCGCGACCGCGCCCCAGATCGAGATGAACAGCGCCAGATCGAAGAGGGCGCGGTGCCAGACGAGCCGGTAGAATCCTGCCCACGCCAGGATCCGGATCGCGATCGCAGTCAAGAGCCAGGCGGCCACCGCGAAGACCAGGAGCGCGGAGACGAACACGCCGTTGATGTCGAGTTCCGCCCTCATGCGCCGGCCTCGGCGAGATTCCGCCAGGTCGGCGCCAAGGGGAAGAGGCTGCGGCGCAGGCTCACCAGCGCCAGAAGCGCTTCATGGGCCTCGGGACTGGCCGAGGCGACGCGTGTCGAGGCCGAGATCGTCTCATCAAGCTCGCCCAGCAGGGCCGCAGGCGGCCCGGGGATCGTTCGCAACCCTGACGCGTCAGAGCCGATCCGGGCGGCAAGTGTCCGGTAATGGCGTTCCAGCCCCGTCAGCAGGCGACGCAAGGCGTCGGCGCCTCCGGCGGACGTCAGCGCCGGCCGCGCCTTCTGCAGGGTGTCGAGATTGAGGCCTATGCGCAAATCCTGGAGCGTCTCTGCGGCCGGGGCGTCCACCGGCGCCGCCACCGCGAGCCTGGGTATGAGCAGGCCGGCGCGGTCGAGCATGGCGATGGTGAAGGCGGGGCGATCGACGCCGCTGGGGGACGCCGCAACGCGGGCCAGTTCCCGCCAGCCACCTTGCAGCAGGCGTCGGGCGCTCCAGTCGGCGCCCACTGACCGGAAGAGACGGGTGATCAGGAGAGCGGCGAGCAGGCCGAGCACCAGCGCGATGTTTGTGTTCGCGAAACCCGCGAAATCGGGACTGAAGATCTCGGCGAGGGCCAGGCCGTTGCTGATCCCCAGGGCGACAGGAATCCCGCGGCTCGACGTCGCCGGATCGCCGACGAAAAAACCGACCACCAGCAGCGTCGGGGCAAGGCTCGCCGCCAGCAAGGTGAAGCCGTCGATCGAGGGCAGGATCGCGAACTGGTAGACAGCCACCACCGGAATCGAGAGCAACGTAAACCAGAGGAAGGTGGCTATCGCGGGCGCCGGATCGTCCTGACTGGCGAAGAAGGAACAGAAGACGGCGGCGTTCATCGCCGCCACCGTCCCTTCGATCCAGCCGAACCCGATCCAGCCCGCGCAGCACGCGATAACGGCGACGAAGGCCGCGAATGCCGACAAGAGGCCGAGGTAGGCGTCACGATGCAACGGTCTCGTCTGTCGCTCCCGCACTTCGGCCGCCAGCGCGCGCGGGAGCCGACGGCTCCCTGTTTCCATGGCTCTCTGCAGATGGCGGATGTCATCGAGCGTCCGCACGATGAGACTCACGCGATCGATCAGGTTGTTGAGCACGATGTCGCGCCATGAGACCGTTTCGTCGACGGCAGGCGCCCTGGAGCGCAGCTCCGCGATCAGACTCGCCGCCTCGTCGTCCGACGCCTCTTCCCGAAGAATCCACGACCTTACCCGGTCGAGGTCGGATGCGATCGGCCTGGGAAGCGGCCCTTCGGCCCTCAGGACCTGGAGTCGATCCTCTAGCGTGGGGATGACGGGCGTCAGGAACGTCATCTTGTCCTGGAGCGCCTGCACTGTCTGAACCGTATCGCGCAGATTCGACGTGTCGAATGGCAGGTGTGTCGAGAGGATGCGGATGTCTGTCGCCTCGGTGGCCAGCTGTCGGCGAGCCGCCTCCCGATCGGGGCTGTCGAGCCCAGTGATCGCATCGACGATCCACGCTTCCGCTTCGCGCAGCCAGGCTGCAATTCGCTGCTCGATCACCGGCCCGATGGGCCTTGGAACGACGAGCGTATGGATGACGGTGGAACACACCACGCCGAGGGCGATCTCCTCCATCCGAGCTACGGCCGTTGGGAAGATCTCTTCGGGCGCCGTGGCGGAGGTGAAGCCGATGATCGCGGCCGTATAGCCGGCAAGGATGAAGACGTAGCTTCTGGGCGTCCGATCGAGGAGCGAGACGAACAGGCAGAAGGCCACCCAGGTCGCCATGGTGATGGACAGCAGCCACGGTTCGGTCGCCGTGGTCGGGACGATCACTATGGCGGCGACGCCCCCGGCGAGCGTGCCGATCAAGCGGTAGACCGCCTTCGATTGCATCGCTCCGGTCAGCGGCTGACTGACGATATAGACGGTGGCGACCGCCCAGTACGGTCGCGGCAGGCCGATCTGGAACGCGAGGTAGAGCGCCAGCGTAGCCGCGGCGAAGCAGTTGACTGAGAACAGCACCTGCGAGGCCCACTTTCGCACAAGAACCTCGACTGCGATGAGGACTTCGTTACACCACTCCGCTCCAAAGCGTACAGGCAAGCTTCGGATCAGGTCGGAGGTTTCTCAACCGTCCACGAAAGCCCCCGGTCCCGCTTGGCGGATCATGCTGAATGGGCGCCATCAGACGGCTCGTCCGACGGCCGCCCCGATTCCGGTGGTCACCGCCATCGCCAGGGCGCCGAGGATCAGCACACGGACGATTCCACGCCCGATCGGAGCCCCGCCGGCGCGGGGG
>DASXGQ010000014.1:0-11520 GCA_036488995.1 Caulobacteraceae bacterium | reverse complement strand
CTTGTGGGCCAGGAACTCGATCGCCAGGACGAGGTACATCAGCGGGATCATGGCTCGGTAGCGGACAAGCGCCAACAGGAAGAGCAGGCCAAGCATGAGGCCTTCGACGCCCAGGAAGGCGCCGACGCCAATCACCGCCTGCCAGGGGAATGCCGACGGCCTTGGCGCCGCCCTCGGGGGCGACGATCCCGGTGAGGTCGATGATCCCCTTCATGACAGCCAGGAATGCGAAGATCCACAGGGCCGCCGCCTGCCCTCGGTAGCGGTTGTCGAGCGACCTCGGCAGGATGCGCTCCAGAACCGAAGCGCCCCGCAAGCGCGGCGCCGGCCCCTCACGGGTAGCGGCCGAACCAGCCTCCATCGCTTCGCCTCCCTGTGGGCGAGCCCCTCGGGACGGCGGCAATGATGCGCTTCGGTGCGGGCATCCGCCAGGACGCTGCGGGCGGAGGCTCAGGCCGAACTCAGGCGCTGGACGACACCTCGTCCGCCTTGGCGCGATACCCCCTCCCCGTCACCGCGAGCGCCAGGCCGATCAAGGTCAGCGCGAACACCCCCAGCGTGGTGAAGCTTGCCGACGACCCGCCTATCCGGGCGATCGGTCGCCAGAGCCCTGCCCCTCTGTGGGCCAGGAACTCGATCGCCAGCACCACGTACATCAACGGGACCATGGCGCGGTAGCGGACGAGCGCGAGGACGAAGAGCAGGACCAGCATGAGAAGCTCGACGTCGAGGTAGGCGCCCACGCCGATCACCGCCTGCGCGGCCGCGGGTGAGTAGGTGTTCAACGGGATGCCGTCCGCCGCGTAGCCGCGGGCGGGGTCGGCGAGAGACACCAGGCTGATCATCGCCTTGAAGACAACGAGCAGGCCGAAGATCCACAGGGCGACGGCGTGGCCTCGATAGCGGTTGTCGAGGGCCTTGGGGAAGACGCGCTCCAGAACTGGGGCGGCGCGGGATCCCTGCGACGGCCCGTCATCGATTGCAGTCATTCCATCCGCCCTTGCCTCGCCAGACGCCCAATGTGTCATCAGGCTTTGCTGTTGCTCTGCCCTCGATTGTATGTACGATTACGATCGAGCGAGAAGACCCGGAAGTAATCCGGGCTGCCGCAGCATGGAGGGGAAACATGATACCAATCGCGAAAACCGCAGCGGCGGCGCTCGCCGCGCTCGCTCTCGGCGCCGGCGCGGCGGCGGCGGAGACCTGGGTGGACTGGAGCCCCGGAAAGGGCGTCACCGAAAAGCAGTACATCAGCGTCGCCCCCGGTCACCTGGACGATTATATGACCGGCCTGCGCAAGACCTGGGTTCCGCAACAGGAAATCCGCAAGAAGCACGGCGTCATCACCGACTACGTCATCCTGCTGCGCGACCATCGCGACAGCCCGGACGACCAGATCTGCCTCATCACGGTCTATCCGAGCGGGGCGGCCATGGACCCCGACCGCACGCGCGACATGGCGATCGAGAGCGAATACCGCGCCCAGCTGTCCAAGGCGCAATCCGACGAGATGCAGGCTCAGTACGGGACCTATCGCAAGCGCGTCGCCGACGAGACCTGGCGCACGGTGGAGTTCTCCAAATGAGCGCCTCGCACCAGCCAAAAGAGATGACCTCGATGAAGACGATCTCGGCGGCGCTGGGCGCCGTGGCCCTGCTCGCGCTGGGCGCCTCTGCGGTTCGCGCAGAACCCTGGACGGACTGGAAGCCGACCAAGCAGGTGGTCCACCGCACCTATGTCCGGGTCGAGCCCGGTCACCTGGACGACTATCTGACGGCGATCAAGAAGACCTGGGTTCCGGGGGAGGAATCCCTCAAGAAACGGGGCGTGATCACCCGCTGGGAGGTCCAGTTCCGCGAGGACCAGGTTGGGCCCGGGCCCAATGTGGTGCTGGTCGAGTGGTATCCGTCGAGGGCGAAGATGGACCCCGACGAGGCGCTTTCTCGCGATCTGATGGCCCAGTCCCGCGCCATCACGCCCAAGGACCAGGTCCCGACTCTTCAGGCGGAGCGCGCCAAGTACCGCACCCTCACGGGCGAGGAAGACTGGACGATCGTCGAGATCCCCAAGTGATCCGGACCAACCTCACCTGAAACAGCAGAGCGCCGCCAGCGTGTACCTGGCGGCGCTCCCGCCCGGCCTCTCGGCCGGGCGGCTCGTCGAATTCGGCCGCAGACGGCCGACTGACGGATCAGGCGCGGATCTGACTTGTCCGCAGGCGGCTCGACCGGAGGGCTCCGCCCATGGCCCCAAGGCCAAGCAGCATCAGCGCCCACGAGGCCGGCTCGGGAACCGCGGAGACGTTGATGTCCCCGATGACCGGTCCGAAGGGCGAACTGGCTTGGTCGAGGCTCGCGAAGGTCAGCGTCGTCGGTCCGGAGGCGTTAAACGTAAACGTCTCTGGCGTGTACATCATGTTGGCGTGGGTGTTGCCACCGATGGTGTAGGTGAATGTCTTGACGACGTTCCCTACCAGGACCGCGAGTGACTTGACCTGTGGGGGCCCATCCGGGTTGCCCGACAGATCGAAGCTGAGCGTATACTCTCCGGTCCCGGTGGCGAGCGTCTGGGTGATGGCGCCGGCCGAGATTCCGTCGAGGTCGACGCTGCCGCCACCAGCTTCCGGAGCCTGCCAGTAGGCGCCGATCAGGTCGACGGTGCCGCTCGTGACGGTCCACCCGCCGAAGCTCGTGCCATCCGCTTCATCGATGAAAGTGGCGCCGCCGGAGGGCGAATTGAATTCGGGGTCGACTACGAGGTTCGCCGCATGTGCGGCCCCCCCTGCGGCCAAGGCCAAGACTATAGCCCCAGTCGCCAGCGCGCCGGTTTTCGACATGGTGTCGCTCCAGTTTTGTTAATCACACGCGGAAGGAGACGGGGTCGACGTCTCGCTCCGCTTGCTAATGAGGTCGGAAACGCGGCTGCGAGGAAGTGGGTTCAGATGTGTCCGAAATGTACGAAAGACCGTTTTCGTACATTTTGGTGGCCACCTGTCATTGGTCGGGCTGGAAAACGTCGCGACACGCGGACCTGTTGCGAGGTTCGCAGACCTCTTTCTTCTTTCCCCCGGTTCGCAACGGTCGCTGGATGGAGAAGATCCCGCCACGAACGTCGAGCGCCGCCGGCTGTTCGCCGGCGGCGCTGTTGCGCCTCTTACGAGGCGATTTGATCGTGGCCTTTGGGTCCCGGCCGGCGACTTCAGGCTCCGGCGAGGGCCGTCGCGCGCGAGCGTCGCGAGCGGAGGGCGGCGCCCATGGTTCCAAGGCCAAGCATCAGCAAGGCCCACCCGGCGGGTTCGGGAACCGCATCGATGGCGACATCTGCGACCACCGGACCAAAGGCCGAGTGCGCATGGTCGAGGCTAGCGAAGGTCAGGGTCGTCGTTGGACCCGTCGCCTTGAACGTCAGGCTCTCGGGAACGTACATCATATTCTTCTTGCTGTTCGCCGCGGTGTTGTAGGTAAAGGTCTGCGTGACGTTCCCGACCGAGACCTCGAGGGTCTTTGTCCCGGCGCGGCCGCCCGGGTTACCTGAAAGATCGAAGGTTAGCGTGTACGTGTCGCCTGCACTCGTGGCGATCGACTGGTCGATAGAGCCATTCGTATTGCCGTCCAAGTCTACACTGCCCACGCCAGGGGTCGGTTCCTGCCAGTAGCCGCCGACCAGATCGACGCTGCCGCTGGTGACCGTCCAGGGACCGAAGCTCGATCCCGAGAAGAAAAGCTTGAAGGCGTTGCCGCCATATGGGGTGTTGAAGTCACCGTCGGCGACCAGGTTCGTCGCCGCGTGTGCGGCCCCCCCTAACGCCAAGCCCAAGACTATCGCTCCAGTCGCCAGCGCGCCGGTTTTCCTCATACTCTTACTCCAAGTTTTGTAAAACACGGCAAAAGGAGACGGAGTTGTCGTCTCGCCCCGCCAGCCAATGAAGGCCGGAACGCGGCGACGTGGCGCCGGTTCATATGTGTATGAATTCTACAAAAGGTCGGATTCGTACTTTAATGGAACCAGGTCTGTGTGCATCCAGATTTCGACAATACGAATCTGGATAGAATAGTTCTGCCAAAAACGCCAAACGCCGCCGGCTGTCCGCCGGCGGCGTTGTCCGCCCCCCCACGAGGCGATTAGATCGCGGCCGGTGAACCCGGCCGGAGACCTTAAGGCTTAGGCCAGGCCCGCCGTGCGCGAGCGACGCGCGCGGAGCGCCCCGCCCAGCGCGCCTGCGCCCAGCAGCATCAGGGCCCAGGAGGCCGGCTCGGGCACGCCCGCGACGCTCACATTGCCGATGACGGGGCCATAGGGCGTGCCGACATCCAGGCTGGTGAAGGTCAGGGTCGTGGGACCGGAAGTCGTGAACTTCAGGCTCTCGGGCACGTACATCATGTCGCTGTGGCTGTTGCCGGCGAGATCGTAGGTGAAGGTCTGCGTGGCGTTGCCGACGGTGACCTGGACCGTCTTGGTCACGGGCCCGCCGTCCGGGTTGCCCGAGAGGTCGAAGGTCAGCTCATAGGCGCCCTTGCCCGTCGTGATCGACTGGCTGATGGCGCCGGGCGAATTGCCGTCCAGATCCACGCTCCCGGCGCCGGCCGGGGCCTGCCAGTAGCCGCCGATCAGGTCGACGCTGCCGCTGTCGACGGTCCAGGCGCTGAAGCTCTGGCTTGCAAAATAGGTGGTGAAGGAGCCGCCGCCCGACGGTGAATCGAAGTTCCCGTCGGTAACGAGATTGCTCGCATGCGCAGCGCCGCCGAGGGCCAAGGTCAGGGCGAGGACGCCCGCCGCGCGGAAATACATCTTCATCGTCATCTCGCTAAAATGTGTCAGGTACGACGCAACTTCGCCTCAATTAGTTCGCGTTTTAGGCAAAGTGCAACGCGCAATTAGGTCGCACTTAGTTACACTTTGTCAAAAACTTGACCATTATGTGCGCTTCCGCGCCGTAGTGGCGCTCACGCCTTCTCGGAGGTCGCGTCCGCGAGATCCATTATAGTTCGCATTCGCACAAGACTAGCGGTCACGGCGCCGCAGGGCTCGGGGGGCCGCCACCGCGGCGCCCCCGATATGTCGCCCGCCAGCTCCCGCGCTTCAGCCCAGTCGGTGCAGGGCGCAGAGCTTGTTGCCGTCCGGGTCACGCAGATAGGCGAGATACATCTTTCCCAGCCCGCCTGCCCGCACGCCAGGCGGCTCTTCGCAGGTCACGCCCCCGTTTGCGACGCCCGCGGCGTGCCAGGCGTCCGCCTGATCCGGCGAGCTGCAGGCGAAGCCGATCGTTCCGCCGTTCGCGCAGGACGCCGGCTCGCCATTGATCGGCTTGGTCACGGAGAACACGCCGGTTGGAGTCATGTAGAAGATGCGGTCGCCGTCGCGGAGCGCTGGCGGCACCCCCAGGGTCCCGAGGAGAGCATCGTAGAAGCTCTTCGCCCTCTCCAGGTCGTTGGTTCCGATCATGACGTGCGAGAACATCGCGCATCTCCCTCCCATTTGTTGGTCGTCGACGGGGGCGCGGGACCTTGGCCATTCACGCCGCCTGCGGCCAACCTACTTCGCCTCACGCGGCGTCACCAAGACAAACCGTTTTGGTCATTCGGACGGACGCTATCGTACGGAATCCGATGGTGAAAGCGGTTGGACGACCTGCTGGGAGGCGGGTAATAGGCGTTCAATTGAGGAACGCCGGAATGCCGAACCGAGCCACGGACGCCTCGCGGGGCGCGTCCGGGGGGACCCCTCAGCGATCAGGCAGCCTGACCTCAGGCGCCGAATACGCGCGTCGCGAGGCGGATCTGCGGGTGCGCCTGGCTCTGGAAGCCGCGGCTGTCGGCGTGTGGGAATACGACCTCGCCAGCGAGCGCCTGACCCTGGACGAGCGAATGCGCGAGGTGACGGAGGTCGACCCTGACGTCGAGCCCACCTGGAGCGGTCACTTCCTCCCGGCCTTCCATCCGGACGACCGCGAGCCGGTCCGGGAGGCCATCGCGAAGCTTGTGGCGCAGGGCGACGACGGGCGCCTCTCCGTCGAATGCCGCGTGGTCGGACGCCTGACCCGGCGGGTGACCTGGACGATCCTTCAGGGACTCTGCATGTCCAATGCGGACGGGAGCCTGCGCGTCATCGGCGCCGCGCGCGACATCACCGCCGAGCGCAGGATGGCCGAGGACCTGCGCCATATGAACGAGTCCCTGGAGCGGCGGGTCGCCGAGGCGGTCGCCGAACGCCAACTGTGGGCGGACATGTTCGAGGGCTCGGACGACCCTGTGGCCGCGCTCGACAAGGACCTGCGCTTCATCGCCATGAACGAGGCCTATGTCAGGATCTGCGAGCGGCTGTTCGGCGTGCGGTTCGAGGTCGGCGGCAGGATCGACGAGACCCTGGCCCATCTGCCCGGCGCGAGGGATGCGGCGGTGAGCCTCTGGCGTCGGGCGCTCGCCGGCGAGGTGTTCGAGATCCCGCGTTCCGGCGAGGGCGATCCCTCCGGAACCTTCTTTGATATCAAGATGTCGCCCCTGCGCCGGCATGGGGTGATCATTGGCGCATACCAGTATTCACGGGATGTGACGGGGCGCGTACGTGCGCAGCTTCGGCTGCGCGAGACCCAGGCGGCGCTGCAACGGGTGCAGAAGATGGAGGCGCTCGGCCAGCTCACCGGCGGAGTGGCCCACGACTTCAACAACCTCCTTCAGGTGATCAGCGGCAATCTGCAGCTTCTGTCGAAGGAGATGTCAGGCAACGAACGGGCGGAGGTGCGGGTCCGCAACGCCCTGGCGGGCGTCGCGCGGGGAACAAAACTGGCCGCCCAGCTGCTCGCCTTCGGCCGTCGACAGGCTCTTGAGCCGCGTGTGTGCAACCTCGCGCGCTTCCTGCAGGGCATGGACGACATGCTGCGGCGAACCCTTGGCGAGGAGGTCGAACTCGAGACGGTCGTCTCCGGGGGCCTGTGGAACACCCTGATCGACGCGGGCCAGCTCGAGAACGCCATCCTGAACCTCGCGATCAATGCGCGCGACGCCATGGAAGGCGTGGGCCGCCTCACGCTCGAGGCGGGAAACGCCCTCCTCGATGACGAATATTGCCGCCGCCACGAAGACGTGACGCCCGGGCAGTATGTGATGGTGGCGGTGACCGACACCGGTTGCGGCATGACCCGCGAAGTCATGGAGCGCGTGTTCGATCCGTTCTTCAGCACAAAGCCGGAAGGACGGGGCACAGGGCTCGGCCTTTCGATGGTGTACGGACTGATCAAACAGTCCAAGGGCCACGTGAAGATCTACAGCGAACCGGGCGAAGGCACGACGATCAAGCTCTACCTTCCCCGGGCCCTCCAGCCGGAGGAGCCACTGCCGGAAGCTCCCGGCGCGGCCGTGGGCGGCGGCCACGAGACCATCCTGGTGGTCGAAGACGACGAGCAGGTCTGCGAGACCGCCGTGGCCATGCTCCAGGAGCTGGGCTACCGCGTCCTCAAGGCGCGCGACGCGATGAGCGCGCTCAGCATCGTGGAGAGCGGCGCGCCGATCGATCTGATCTTCACCGACGTGGTGATGCCCGGGCCGATGCGCAGCCCGGAACTCGCCGAGCGGGCGCGCGAGCGGATCCCTGGCGTGTCGGTGCTGTTCACCTCGGGCTACACCGAAAACGCCATCGTCCACGGCGGACGGCTCGACCCTGGGGTGGAGCTGCTCTCGAAGCCCTATACGCGCGAGGCGCTCGCCTGGAAGATCCGGCATGTGCTTGGCGATCGGACGGCGCGCTCGGGGAGCGGCGGGGTCATTGACGGCGCGAAGACCGAGACGCGCGATCGCGGGCTGCGCGTGCTTCTGGTCGAGGATGACGAGCTGATCCGTGCGAACACCGCGGAGATGCTCGCCGATCTTGGTCACTCCGTCGCCGAGTACGCTGACGCCGAGAGCGCCCTGGGCGCGCTGGTGGAGGCCGAATTCGACGTGATCGTCGCCGACCGGGGCCTGCCGGGCCTCTCCGGCGACGCCCTCGCCCAGAAGGCGCTCGACCTGCAGCCGGGACTGGAGATCGTGTTCGCCACCGGCGAGGCGACGGCCGTTCCCGACAAGGCACTCCTAGGCGCAGTGTTCCTGATGAAGCCCTATGCGGCGACGGACCTGGCGCGGGCCCTCGCCCAAGCGATCCTCGCCAGGGCCCGCCGAGAGGCCATTGGCGGCGCGCCCGCGAAGGACGGCCCGTCGGGCGGCTCAGCGGGAAATCCGATTTCAGCCTGACTTCCGCACCTTGCCGCCGGGCGCCGACACCATGAGGCGGACGATCTCCTCGGTGACGCGCCGCTCGAGGCCCTCGGTGTGTCCCTTGCCCAGACGCACCACGTCGGCGACGACCCGTCCGTCTTTGGCGCCAGGATAGACCCAGACCTGGGCCGTCCCCGGACCGGGCTTCAGCCCCCACGCCTTCGTTGAATAGGCCTCGCGGGTCGTGTCGTGGATCTGGCCGGGCTCGGTGTCCACGATGTCCGGTCGCCTCTCTCGGGGACCGGCGCCGTACTTCTCCGCCCAGGGCGAGGTCTCGGGGAGGCTGGCGATCTCATGTTCGCCCACGGCGAAAATGAACGAGAAGTCGCAAGGCGGCGGTCCGGCGGGCGGCATGCGGGGAAAGGTCATCGGCGGCCGGCCCGGCGCGGGTGGCGGCCCGGCGTCCGACGCCCGCTCGGCCGGGCCGATCCGGCCGCCCGAGAGGCTCAGCCAGCCATCGACCCGCTCCTGGAAGAACGGGTCCTCGCGCAGCAACCGGCTCGAGGTCATGCCGCCCTGGGAGTGGCCCGCGAGCCAGAAGGCTCGGATGGCCTGCGCCCCGTAGCGGTCGAACATGTAGGCGACGATACTGCGTAGGTGCGCGTCGTCCGCCTCGCCCACCCACCGGCGCGCCGGCTCCTTGGTCGCAGCCGAGGGCGTGGCAATCACCAGTCGGTGCGCATTGCAGTAGTCCGCGGCCGGGAAGTAGAGGCGCTGCCAGGCGCCCACCGAACCGCCCCCGTGCAGGTTGAGGATGAAGGTGACCTCCTCCCCCGGCTGCAGGTCGTCCGGCTCGTCTACGTAGAACTTGCGGCCGGTCATCTCGTCGACGGCCGTCATATGGCCCATGGTCGTCATCTCCCGTTTCTCTTCTCTGACGGAAGGTTAGGCGCCGAGGGCCATGCCCGCCAAGAGCGTCGCAACACGAAACAAGAGCGTCGCAACACGAAAGATGACGGGGCTGTCACTTGCCTCGTCTGGCGGGCGGGTGTCTGCTGCACGGCAACGAACCAAAAGGGAGGCTTTCATGGCCGACGGCGCCGTCACGGCCCTCCAGGCTGCGCGCGAAGAGGCGTGGTCCACGCCGCTCGAAGAGATCGATGTCAGCGTATCTTCCCGCTTCGAGAACGATACCATGTGGCCGTTCTTCGAGCGCCTGCGGGCGGAGGACCCGGTTCACTACTGTCCCAACGGCTGCCCAGACGGCATGGAAGTCGGCGTCGGTCCCTATTGGTCGATCACCCGCTTCGACGACATCGTGGACGTGGAGGTGAACCACGAGGTCTTCTCGTCCGAGGGCAGCATCTCGATCTACGAGCAGGCCGAAGACTTCCAGATGCCGATGTTCATCGCCATGGACCCGCCTCGGCATGACCAGCAGCGCAAGACCGTCAGCCCCATCGTCTCACACGAACATCTCAAATACCTCGAGACCGTGATCCGCGAGCGCGCCGGCCGCATCCTGGACGAGCTGCCGATCGGCGAGCCCTTCGACTGGGTCGACCGCGTGGCGGTGGAGCTCACCAGCCAGATGCTGGCGACCCTGTTCGGCTTCCCCTTCGAGGAGCGGCGCAAGCTCATCTACTGGTCGGACCTCACCACCACGGACATGAGCGAGACCATGACCATGGAGGAGGCGCGCGCCGAGCTGATCGGTTGCGGCATGTACTTCATGGAGCTGTGGAACAAGGCCAAAGCCGCTCCGCCCACCCACGACCTGATCTCGATGATGGCCCATGGCGAGTCCACCAAGGACATGCCGTTCATGGAGTTCCTGGGGAACATCCTGCTGCTGATCGTCGGCGGCAACGACACGACGCGCAACTCGATCAGCGGCGGCGTGCTGGGGCTCAACCGCTTTCCCGAGCAGTACGATCGGCTGCGGGCCGATCAGTCCGTGATCCCCGACATGGTGCCGGAGATCATCCGCTGGCAGACGCCCGTGGCGCACATGCGCCGGACAGCCAAGGCGGACATTGACTTCCACGGCAAGACCATCCGCAAGGGTGAAAAGGTCGTGATGTGGTACGTCTCGGGCAATCGCGACGAGAGCCAGATCGTCAACGCGTCGGACTTCATCATCGGCCGCGAGCGGCCGCGCCATCACGTCTCCTTCGGATTTGGCATCCATCGCTGCGTGGGCATGCGCCTGGCCGAGATGCAGCTGAAGATGTTGTGGGAAGAGATCATGAAGCGCTTCCCGCACATCGAGGTGATCGGCGAGCCCACCCGGCTGAAGTCCAACTTCCTGCGCGCCATCCGCAAGATGGAGGTCGTGATCCCCGAGCGGATCTGAGGCGCACCCTTACGCTGGGGCGCGGCCGAAGCGCGCTGCTCCGGCGGCCCTCGCCCTTTGTGCCTCGACCTCGCGGTCGCGGGGCGGAGCGCGGGTCTCCAGCGACTCGAGCAATCGCCGCGCCGCCTCCGCCACCTCTTCCACGGCGGCGTCGAACGCCGGCGCGTTGGCCTTCGAGGGCGCGGTGAAGCCGCTGATCTTGCGCACGAACTGGAGCGACGCCGCTCGGATTTCCTCGTCCGCAGCGGGAGGGTCGAAATTGAAGAGGGTCTTGATGTTCCTGCACATGGCTGCCTCCAGGGTCTCGCCCAGGACGCGTTGACCGTTCAGGGGCGCAGGGCCAAGAGTTGGCCCAAACAGATAATCGGCCAAGGGGGAAATACGCCATGAGATCACGCCACACGCGTCGCGACATCCTGGGCGCTGCGGGCGCCGGCCTTGCCGCGGCCTCACCTCTCTCGCGCGCCCTCGCCCAATCGACAGCGCCCGAGCTGGTGGTGATCAACGCCAGGGTGTGGACCGTGGACGACCGCCTGCCGCGCGCCCAGGCCTTCGCCGTCAGGAGCGGCCGCTTCCTTGCCGTCGGGTCGAACGAAGATGTCCGGAGCCTGATCGGCAAGGGAACCGAAGTGTACGACGCCAAGGGCATGTCGATCACGCCCGGTTTCATCGATTGCCACAACCACGCGTCAGGCCAGACACTTCTCTACGAGGTGCTGGTCGGCAATCCCTACGAGGTCGAGTTCGTCACCATCGCCTCGATCGTCGACAAGCTGAAGGCCAAGGCGCGGACCGTCCCGCCGGGGACCTGGGTCGAGGGCTACTTCTACGACGACACCAAGGTGAAGGACGGCCGGCTGATCGACCGCCACGACCTGGACCAGGTCTCGACCAACCACCCCGTCGCCGTGCGCCACCGCGGCGGCCACACCTCCTTCTACAACTCCAAGGCCCTGGAGATGGCCGGGATCACCAGGG
>DASXGQ010000179.1:0-2420 GCA_036488995.1 Caulobacteraceae bacterium | reverse complement strand
CAACGGCATCGTCGTCGACTACAACGTCGCGCGGTACTTCGCCGACGCCGAGGCGCTCTACTCCTACGAGGGCACCTTCCAGATGCAGAACCTGATCGTCGGCAAGGCGGTCACGGGTCTTGGCGCCTTCGTCTGACGCGCTTGCGCTTCGCCGGCGTTGAAGCCGATTTCGAGATCGCGGGGTTCGCCGAGCGCAACGTGATCTCCGGCGGACGCCGCAACGCCGCCTAAGCCCCAACACCAGCAGGAAACCCTGACCATGGACACTCGATCTGACGCAAACTCGGCCACCCACGACGCCAAGAGCCCCGGCGGGCGCCTGTTCTTCCTCAGCGCCAGCACAGGCCAGGTGCTGTCGATGGATGCGGATGGCTCCGACAAGGTGACGATCGCCTCGGGTGGCCGCGTGCCGGACGGCGTGGCGGTCGATCTGAAGGCCGGCCACATCTACTGGACCAACATGGGGGTCCCGGACCTCAACGACGGCTCCATCGAGCGGTGCGATTTCGACGGGAAGAACCGCGTAACCATCGTTCCCCAGGGTGGGACCCACACGCCAAAGCAGATGCTCTTGGACCTGAAGAACGGCAAGCTCTACTGGGCCGATCGCGAGGGCATGCGCATGATGCGCGCCAACCTCGACGGCTCGAAGGTCGAGACCCTGGTGGTCGCCGGCGACCCGCAGGCCCACCGCGGCGACGCCACCAGGCAATGCGTGGGCGTGGCCCTCGACCATGCCCGTGGCAAGCTCTACTGGACGCAGAAAGGCTCGCCAAACGGGGGTCAGGGCCGCATTCTGCGCGCCGGGATCGAGATCCCGGCGGGCCAGACGGCGGCGAGCCGCAGCGACGTCGAAGTCTGGCGCGAGGGGCTGCCGGAGCCGATCGACCTGGAGTTCGATCCGGCGAGCCGGATTCTGTACTGGACAGACCGCGGCGACCCGCCGGCCGGCAACACACTGAACCGCGCCGCCGTGGATGAGCCCGCGTCCGAGCCGCCGACCATCCTGATCGATCACCTGGAGGAGGCCATTGGCCTCGCCCTCGACGTGGCAGGCGGGCGGCTGTTCGTCACCGATCTTGCAGGCTCGATCTACACGGCGCGCCTGGACGGGTCGGGCGTGCAGACACTTGCGATGGGGCAGGGGAATCTGACCGGCGTCGCCTACGCCGGCGCGCGCGAAAGGTAGCGCCGCCATGGAGACCATCACGGAGCTGAAAGAGGGTAGCTCCGTTCGCCCGAAGCCGTGGAAGCGATGAAGCCTTCTTCGAGAAGCGCCCGCCGGACTTCGCCCAATTCGCCTGGACCAACCCCGGCTCGTCCGCACCCGCAGAGCTGAGATTCTCCTGAAGGAGTACCCGCCATGTCTGACCATCCTCCCATCCGCCGTGTCGCCATCATTGGAACGGGGGTGATCGGCGCCAGTTGGTCCGCGCTCTTCCTGGCCAAGGGACTCGACGTTGTCGCCACCGACGTGGCGCCCGACGCCGAGGCGCACTTGCGGGCCTTCGTCGATCAGTGCTGGCCCGCACTCGAGGAGCTGGGCCTCGCGCCAGGCGCTTCGCGTGAGCGGCTGAAGTTTGAGCCAAGACTTGAGGACGCCGTGAAAGGCGCAGAGCTGGTGCAGGAGAACGGGCCCGAGCGGATCGAGTTCAAGCGCGATCTTTACAGCAAGCTGGACAAACTACTCCCGGCTTCGACCCTGATCGCCTCGAGCTCTTCCGGCCTGACGATGAGCGAAATCCAGAAGGCCTGCGCCGACCATCCCGAGCGCTGCTTCATCGGTCACCCCTTCAACCCTCCGCATTTGATTCCGCTCGTCGAGCTCGTTAGCGGCGCCCAGACATCGGCGGAGACCATCGACCGCGCCGCAGCCTTCTACGACGGGCTGGGCAAGAAGACGGTCCGGCTGAACAAGGAGGTCCCGGGCCACGTCGCCAACCGACTGGCGGCGGCGCTTCTACGCGAGGTCATGTACCTTGTGGCCGAGGACGTCATCAGCGTCGCCGACGTCGACGCGGCTGTCTCCTACGGGCCGGGTCTGCGCTGGGGCGTGATGGGCCCGATGATGCTTTACCATCTCGGCGGCGGCGCCGGCGGCATCGAGCACTTTTTCGACCAGTTCACCGGACCGCTCACCGCTTGGTGGAGCGTTCTGGGCAATCCGCAGATCACGCCCGACCTGCGCGCCAAGGTGACGGCCGGCGTCATGGACGAGGTCGCCAGCCGCTCGATCGAATCCCTCGAAAAGCAGCGCGACCGCGAAGTGATGGGCCTGCTGAAGGTGCGCGCGGCTGCGTGAACCGTCGGAATAGGAGACAGGCTGATGGACCAGGTGTCAGGTCTCGCTGCAGACGCGCCCGCTCGTGCTGGCCGTGAAGTACGTCCCCGCGTGGTGATCGTCGGTGGTGGTTTCGCAG
>DASXGQ010000175.1:0-4098 GCA_036488995.1 Caulobacteraceae bacterium | reverse complement strand
CGGCAATGATCGCCTACGCTAGGCTCACGCCCAAGGCGAAGGCGCGGGTGGACGCACTTCTCGCCGCCGACTCCGACACCCTGACCCCGCCGGACTTTCCGAGCCGGGCGACCTGGGCCGACAAGTACCGCGTCAACCACCGGGAGACGGTCAACTGGCACTTCGTCGACCTGGAGCTGAACGGACCGGACCTGCAGTCCGCCTGCAGCGGCTTCCCGCCCCTCAATGGCCAATCAGCTAGCACCGGGCCGGCGAATGACTGCATCGTCGACAAGATCGCGGAATTCGAAGCAGAGCTGAAATCACCGGCGACTCCGCAGCCCGAGCAGATCCTAGCGCTGAAGTTCCTGATCCACTTGCTGGGCGACGTGCATCAGCCGCTGCACGCCTCGGACGACCACGACGCCGGCGGCAACTGCATTGGCCTCTCGCCCCATGTCGGCGGCAGTACGAACGTGCACGCCTATTGGGACACGGGCGTCATGGCGGCGCTGGGCGGCGCGCCCGAGACGATCACGGCCAGCCTGGCGCTTAAGGTCACCGCCGCGGACGCCAAAGCTTGGAGCGCCGGCGACTGTGGCGCGACAAACCGGATGAGACTCGCGCGTCAATCAGGATGAGACATGACAGTCGCGGCGGAGTGATGATTGACGCGCCGCGACACGAGCGCAAGGGGCCTTGTGTGACGCGGCGCGGCGATCAGGTTGAGGCGTTGGCTGTGGCGTGGATCGGCGGCCGGCCGGGCCCGCGTTTGCGGTCGATGGCGGCGCGCCTTCGGTAGCTCTCGACGTTCATCTCGAAGATCGTGGCGTGGTGGACGAGCCTGTCGACGGCGGCCAGGGTCATGGCTTGGTCGGGAAAGATCCGGCCCCATTCGCCGAAGGGCTGGTTGGCGGTGATCAGCATGCTTCGGCGCTCGTAGCGGGCGCTGATCAGCTCGAAGAGGACGCTGGTCTCGGCCTGGTCCTTGGTGACGTAGGCCAGGTCGTCGAGGATCAGCAGGTGATACTTGTCGAGCTTGGCGATGGCCGCCTCGAGCTGCAGCGCCCGCCGCGCGGTCTGGAGTTTTTGGACCAGGTCGGTGGTGCGGGTGTAGAGCACGCGCCAGCCGTTCTCCACGAGCGCCAGGCCGAGGGCGGCCCCGAGGTGGGACTTCCCGCCGCCCGGCGGGCCAAAGAACATCAGGTTGGCGCCTTGATCGAGCCAGCTGTCGCCGGCCGCCAGGGCCATGATCTGGGCCTTGCTGACCATGGGTGTGGCGTCGAAGTCGAAGCTGTCGAGGGTTTTGCCGACCGGAAGGCGGGCTTCTTCGATGTTGCGGTGAATGCGCCGGTTGGCGCGCTCGGCCATCTCGTGCTCGGTGAGTGCGGCCAGGAACCTGGCCGCCGGCCAGCCCTCCTTGTCGGCCCTGGCGGCGAAGTCCGGCCAGATGGTCTTGATGGTCGGCAGCCTCAGATCATGGAGCGCCAGGGTGAGGCGCCCGGCGTCGATCGGATCGGCGGAGGTCATGCGGCTTCTCCGACGAACACGCAGGCCAGCTCGTCGTAGGCGCTGAGCGCGGTCATGGTGACGACGACGTCGGGCAGGGCCTGGATGTCGGGCGTGAACAGCTCGCGCAGGGCCTTCATGTCCGGCAGGAGACCGGCGTCGAGGTCCTGGGTGAGGCGCTCGGCGAGCTCGGCCTCGCAGGCCCGGTCATGGGCCAGGGCCAGCAGCTCGACGGTGATGCGGCAAGCCATCCGGGCGGGCAAGGCGGCGACCAGCGCGTCGAAGGCGCGGCTGTAGGCTTGGCGGGGAAACAGCTTATCGCGGTAGACGAGACCCATCAGCGCCATGGGTTTGCGCCTCAGCGAATGGATGATGTGGCGGTAGTCGATGACGTGGTCATGCGCACCGTTGGCCTTGGCGCGGCCCCGCGGCAGGGTCATCTGCAAGGTCGAGCCGAGATAGAGATCCAGACGATCGTCGTAGAGCCGCGCGCGCAGGCGGTGACCGATCAGCCGCGAGGGCGTGGTGTAGAACACCTTGCGCAGGACAAAGCCGCTGGAGGAGGTGACGGTGACCAGCGTCTCTTCGAAGTCGACCGTGCGGCGCGCGGGCAGCGCTTGCAGGCTCGCTCGCTCGAGATCGATGCGCGGCCCGAACTTGGCGTTGTGGCGTCCGCTCACCTCGTCGATGAACCGGCGATAGGCGGCCAGGTCGCAGAAGTCGCGAGCGCCGCGCATCAGCACGGCGTCCTCGACGGTTTTCTTGAGGTGTCCGTGGGAGCTCTCGATCGAGCCGTTCTCGTGGGCGACGCCGGTGTTGTTGCGGGTGGGCTCCATGCCGTAGTGGGCGCACAGCGCGTCGTAGCGGGTGGTCAGGTCCTCGCGGGCGCCGCGGTCCAGGTTGCGGAACGCGGCCGACAGGCTGTCGCTGCGGTGCTCGCTGGGCGCCCCGCCCAGGGACCACAGGGCGTTCTGCAGGCCTTCGGCCAAGGCGACGTAGCTCTCGCCGCCGAGGATGACGTGGGAATGCTCGAAGCCCGAATAGACCAGGCGGAAGTGATAGAGCCGGTGATCGAGCGGCTGGCCGGCGATGGTGATCGCCAGATCGGCCATGTCGGTGAAGTCCGACAATCCCATCCGCCCCGGCTCGTGGGTCTGGCGGAAGATCACCTCCTGCTCGGGGCCGTGCGCGGCGCGCCAGGTGCGGATCCGCCGCTCCATCGTGCGGCGCACACCGGCTTGGAGCTCGGGATGGCGCCGGCCCATCTCCTCGAAGATGGCGACCGAGCGAAGGCCGGGCGCGGCCTGCAGCATCGGTACGATCTCGCTGTCCCAGATGGCCAATAGCGGATCGGGACGCCGCCGCTCCCGGGCGGGCGTCTTGCCTGAAGGCAGGCAGGCATCCTTCTCAAGACGGTAAGCGCTCGCGCCGCTGAAGCCGGACTTGGCCGCAGCGATCCGCGCCGTGTTGGTCTGTCGGTGGGTCATGTAAAGTCTCTTCTGGCTGTCGGTGACATGGCGGCCGGGCAAAAACGGCTTCCTCATTGGCGTGAAGAAAAACCGTTCTTAGCCCGTCGGCTCCGACTGCCAGGCGGCGCGGTCCCCCAAAAAGGGACGGCGCCGCCGCAGCTGTCACTTCTCCAGTCGGGCTACGCCCTCCCTACGAAGTGACAGCTGCGGCGAGTCTCATCCTGATTGACGCTGAGTCTCACCTTGATTGTCGCGCGGCACCTGCGATGCACATCTCGGCGTCTTCGCCAATCGCCCGCAGTGCGGAGACCATTCCTTCGGCCAGGTCCAGGGCTCGCTGTTTGCAGAAGAAGGGGCCGAACTTATCGTGCCCATCGACAAACCAGCCCGACAATTCCTCCGATACTATGAACCGTATGCAAGTCATGGTGGCATCCTCCGGCCACCTAAAAGCACGAGACACATAATTGTTCACCAATCAACTAAGGTCATCTTGTGTCCTAGTTAACCCAAAGGCTCACTCAGGAGCCTTCGAGTTCAGGCATTCGTTTCCGGTATTCTCTGCGCAGCTCAGACGTTTTCTTTGCTGACGATCCTCGGACGAAGAAGGCAACAATCTCTTCTTTCGTTCGAACATGCCCTTGAGCCGGTCCACCGACATGAGGCTCGACCGATCGCGGTCTTCAGTGGGATGCGTGATGGAGCAGGCCCGCCCCCGGTCAACCCAGCGGCGCTTCCTCCGCGCTGCGCGCTCCGTGCAGCTTGCTCCCTGCGGGCGCGCTGCGCGCGGGGTCTGACCGCCGGCTCGATGGCCTGCTCCCGACTCTCCCCCATGAAGCCGCGGAATGGTCCGCGGCAACTCTGGAGGACGATTCCATGGCCCAGCAACAACCTCTCCTGCGTCGCAAACCGACGCACCGCCTGTACCGGGTTCAGGGCGAAGGCTCTTCTGCAATCTGGACGCCCATCGGCGCGGCCTGGCCGAACAAGGACGGCCTGGGTTTCAGCCTCCAATGCGACGCCATCCCGCTTCAAGGGCGCTTGGTGTTGCGGGCGATCAGCGAACGGGAAGACGCTGAGGCGGCATGACTGGGTAGCCAGCGGTCAAATTCGGCCGCTGGCTCTGGCCGTTAGGACAGGT
>DASXGQ010000172.1:0-22962 GCA_036488995.1 Caulobacteraceae bacterium | reverse complement strand
CAACGGCCAGCCGATGTTCGCGGACCTCAAGACCGGCGGCGTGGCCATCGCCCACAACGGCAACCTGACCAACTTCCTGGCTCTGCGCGACGCCCTCGTGGCCGAAGGCGCGATCTTCCAGTCCACCTCCGACTCTGAAGTCATCCTCCACCTGATCGCCCACTCGCGTAAGGCGCGCATCGTCGACAAGTTCATCGACGCCCTGAGCCAGGTCGAGGGCGGTTACGCTCTGGTCGCGCTGACGAACAAAAAGCTGATCGGCGTGCGCGATCCCCTTGGCATCCGGCCGCTCGTGCTGGGCGACCTCAACGGCAAGCCGGTGTTCGCCTCGGAGACACGGGCCCTGGACATGATCGGCGCGCGCTTCGTCCGCGACGTCGAGCACGGCGAGATGGTGGTGGTCTCCGAAGGCTGCGTGCAGTCCCTTCGTCCCTTCCCCGCCGCGCAGGCGCGCCCCTGCGTCTTCGAGTACGTCTATTTCGCCATGCCGGACTCGGTGGTGAACGGCCGTTCCGTCTACGAGGTGCGCAAGCGCATGGGCCAGCGCCTGGCGCAGGAGAGCCCCGCCGACATCGATGTGGTGGTGCCTGTGCCAGACTCCGGCGTGCCTGCCGCGCTCGGTTTCGCCCAGGAGAGCGGCATCCCCTACGAGATGGGCATCATCCGCAACCACTATGTGGGCCGGACCTTCATCCAGCCTTCCCAGGGCGCACGCGAACAGAGCGTCCGCATGAAGCTGAGCCCCAACAAGTCGGTCCTGGCTGGCAAGCGCGTCATGCTCATCGACGATTCGATCGTCCGAGGCACAAACTCGGTGCGCGTGGTGCGCATGGTCCGCGAGGCGGGCGCGCGCGAGGTCCACCTCCGCTCCGCCTCGCCGCAGATCAAGTGGCCCGACTTCTACGGCATCGACATGCCCGACCGCGCCGACCTGCTGGCGGCGAACCGCACCCTGCCGGAGATGGCCGACCTGCTGGAAGTCGACAGCCTGGGCTTCCTCTCCGTTGAAGGCCTCTACTGGGCCATGGGCGCCGGGCCTCGCGACCCCAAGCGGCCCCAGTTCACGGACCACTACTTCACCGGCGACTACCCCACCCGCCTGCTCGACCGCGAGAACGCCGCCCGCCGCGACGTCACTCTTGAACCTCAGCTCTCCTTCCTCGAAGACGCCTGATCCAATCGATGAGCGAATCTGGAGACACCGGCCCGCTCGCCGGCCGCGTCGCCCTGGTCACGGGCGCGACGCGCGGTATCGGCCGGGCCTGCGCCGTGGCTCTCGGTGAGGCCGGAGCCCACGTGATCGCCCTTGGCCGCACTCAGGGCGCCCTCGAAGAACTCGACGACGAATTGCGCACGCGCACGGGACGCGGGGCGACGCTCGTTCCGCTCGATCTCAGCGACGGTCCGGCACTCGACGCCCTCGGCGGGGTCATCTTCCAGCGCCATGGCAAGCTGGACATCCTCGTTCATGCCGCCGGCATGCTGGGGGGACTGCGGCCCGTCGCCCACATCCCGCCGGAACTGTGGGACCGGATCGTCTCGGTTAACTTCACCAGCGTTTTCCGCCTGATCCGTTCGCTCGAGCCCCTGATGCGGGCAAGCGAGGCCGGTCGCGCGATATTCCTCAGCTCGAGCGTCGCCGCAAAGCCAAAGGCCTTCTGGGGCTCCTACGCCGCGACCAAAGCTGCGGTCGAGGCTCTGGCGCGATCCTGGGCCGACGAGGTCGACGTGTCCCCACTGCGCGTGGCGATCGTCAATCCAGGGCCGATGCGCACGCGCATGCGCGCCGAGGCCTACCCCGGCGAGGACCCGCAGACCCTGCCCGCCCCCTCGGAGATTGCGCCCCTGATCCTTGAGATCTGCCTCAGCCCCGATCCCGGGGCGCCGGGCGAGACGATCGACTTCCGCGCCTGGCGTGCGGCGCGCTCCGCCCCGGCGACGACTGTCTGACCCTGCCCTCGTCCCCGTCGGCATAGGGGTTCTTCCCCGACTTGACGGTGATGCGGATCGGCACGCCGGGCAGGTCGAAGCTGTGCCGCAGTGAGTTGACCAGATAGCGCCGATAGCTGTCCGCAAGGCGATCCGACCGGCTTGCGAACAGCACGAAGGTCGGCGGACGCGCCTTGGTCTGCGCCATGTATTTGGGCCTCACGCGAAGGCCGTTCACCGCCGGCGGCGGATGGCGCTCGACCGCCATTCGCAGCCAGTCGTTGAGATCCCGCGTCTTGATCTTGGTGGACCAGTGCCCGTGCGCCTCCAGCACCGCCGGCATCAGCCGGTCCAGTCCTGCGCCCGTCTCGGCCGAGAGAGCCACCAGGGGCGCGCCGCGCACCTGAGGCAACATGCGTTCGGCCGTTTCGAGAAACGCAGCCAGCGCCGCCTGCCGGTTCTCCACCAGGTCCCACTTGGCTAGGACGAAGACAAGCGCCCGGCCCTCGCGCTCGACGAGGTCGGCGATTGTCAGGTCCTGGGTCTCGAAGGCGTGGGTCGCGTCCATCACCAGCAGCACCACTTCGGCGAAGGTGATCGCCCGTAGGGTGTCGCGGGTCGAGAGGTGCTCGAGCCCCTCCTCAACCTTCGCCTTGCGGCGCAGACCGGCGGTGTCCACCAGCCTCACGCGCCGTCCGTCGAAGGCCCATTCGACGCCAATGGCGTCGCGGGTGATCCCGGCCTCGGGGCCGGTGAGCATCCGGTCCTCGCCGATCAGCCGGTTCACGAGGGTCGACTTGCCAGCGTTCGGCCGGCCGATCACGGCGATCCGGATCGGCTTGTCGTCGCTGCCCGCCTCGTCCTCGTCCTCCTCCGCCGGCTCCTCGTCCGCTGGCGCAGCAGCGATCAACGCCATGTAGAGATCGCCCAGGCCCTCGCCGTGCTCGGCCGAAATAGCCACTGGATCGCCCAGTCCAAGGGCGAAGGCTTCCAGCGCGCCGGCCTCTCCGGCGCGCCCCTCGGTCTTGTTGGCCACGACGACCACGGGCTTTCCGCTGCGCCGGAGCAGTTCGCCAAAAGCCTCATCGAGAGGCGTCACGCCTTCGCGCGCGTCGATCACGAAGACGACAACCTGCGCCTCATCCACCGCACGCTCGGTCTGGGCGCGCATGCGCGCTTCCAGGCTCTGGTCCTGGACATCCTCGAAGCCTGCTGTGTCGATCAGCTCGAGATCGAGATCACCCAGCCGGCCGACGCCGAAGCGCCGATCCCGGGTGACGCCAGGCAGGTCGTTCACGATCGCGAGCTTCTTGCCCGCAAGGCGATTGAACAACGTGGACTTGCCGACGTTCGGCCGCCCGACGATTGCGAGCTTCAGCACGGCGAGACCTGCCCGCCCTAGAGCAAACTCCGTTCAGGTGGGACCACCTGAACGGAGATTATTTGCACTAGAATTATACACTTGGAGCGCTTTCTCATCGCCGAACCAGCGCACACTTCGGCGGAAAGCGCTCGGGTCATCAGCGTATCGCCACGAGCTCGGCCTTGTCGGTGACGAAGTAGACCATGCCGTCCACCGCGATCGGACCGATCAGGTCGTCGGAGCCGAGTTTCAGCTTCTCTATCACGGTCCCCTTCTTGGGATCGAGCGCCACCGCGTCTCCGAAATTGTCGGCGACGATGAGGCGGTTCGAAGCCAGCACGGGGCTGGACCAGTAGAGCCGCTGACGTTTCTTTGGTTTCTTGACCGACGAGTCGGGATCAAGCTCGTGGATCCAGTAGACTTGGCCGCTCTCGCGCGAGATACACGCGACTCTCCCGGACAGATCCACCGCGTAGACGACGTCTCCCGCCGCCCAGGGCGAGGTAATGCCGGACAGCGGAATGGTCCAGCGCGGCGAGCCGGTGCGGAAGTCTACCGCGGCCATCACATCGGCATGGCTGATCGCGAAAACGTCCGTCTGGTAGATCACCGGCCGCCCGGCGATGTCGCGGATCTCGGACAGCGCATTGGTGCGGCTGGTCCGCGAGAGGCTGGTGTTCCACAGCTCCGAGCCGTTCGCCGCCTGCACGGCCACCAGTTCACCCGATGCGAACGAGGTCACGACGGTCTCCCCGGACACGGCGGGACTGCTGGCCGCGAGCATGCGCGCCGGCTCGGTCAGCGCCTGATAGGTCCACACCTGGTTCCCGTCAGCCGTGTTGAACGAGAGCAGCTCGTCATTGACATCAGATACATAGACCCGGCCGCCGGAGACTGTCGGCGCGGAATGAACAGGCGCCTCGGTGAGGGTGCGCCAGCCGATCTGCCCGGTCTGGGCGTCAAGCTGCACCACTTCACGGAAGCCCGAGCTGGCGTAGATCTTACCGTCGGCCCAGGCGAGGCCGCCGCCCCAGCCTTCATGGTTCCGGCGCGACTTCGGCATGATGTTGCGCCGCCAGAGGGTGGCGCCGGTCTTGGCGTCGTGCGCCGAGACGGTGGCCACGCCGTCCATAGCGAAGATTCGCCCGCCTGCGGCGATCGGCGGAGATGTGACGTGACGCCTTCGGGTCGAGGAGACGCCGATAGATTTGCGCCAGGCGACCTTGAAGTCCGGAGCAGCGGCGACGTTCTCGACCGATTGCTCCAGCGTGCCCCCAGGCACAGGCCAGCTCGTCATCGGCGCGGGCAGCGGAATGAAGAAATCCTGCCCCCTGAGGGTGTCGGACACCTTTAGCTGCTCGTTCAGAGAGACGACGGGAATCCGATTCGCCCGCGTGTCGGCGCGCGTCCCAACTTCTTTGTTGGGATTTTCGTGACCGTGGAACGGATTGACTTTGCTGACGGTCGAACAGGCGGTCAGGGCGACCGAAGCCATCAGGGCGACGCTGAGCGTCCTTCGGGTGGTCATTTAGGAGTCCGGAACTAGCTTTGCGGCGCGGGGGCGGGAGTTTCTCCCGACGGTGGCGGCGCCGGATCGGGCGCACCGCCGCTCTCGCCAGGCCCGCCCGCATTCGGGGCCGCTCCGCCCAGAAGCTCAGGCGGAATATTCGCGGCGGAGGGCGTGATTGTGGCGGCCTGATGGACGATCGCACCGACAGCTGCGGCCTGGCCGCTGTCGATCAGCTGGATCGCCGCCGTGGCCCGCTGGCGCATGGCGGAAGACACGCCAAGCGTAAGGCTGAGGGCGTTGAGATCGCCGCGCGCCTCCTGAAGCTTCCCGGCCTCGATCTTGGCCATGGCCAGGGCTTCGCGCGCCAGGAGATCGAAGGGTTTCTTCTCTCCGGTCAACGGCTGCAGGCGAGCCTGAACCTGGGCGTAGGGCGCAGTGTCCATCAAGGCCTGGGCCGCGCGCAGGCGGGCCAGGTCGCGCATGATGCCGTTAGGCGCGACCTTTGCGGCCTGATCGAAAAGGGCGGCGGCCTCGGTCGACTTGTCAGCTCCCAGTCGGATGTCGGCCTGCGCGATCAGGGCGAGAGTGCGGTACCCGGCCGGTCCGCTCTTCGCGAGCGGCGTCAGGGCGGTGAACGCGCCGGTCTGATCGCCAGCGGCCAGCTCGTTCATCGCCGAATCATAGGACACCGACGCGCGACCGATGTTGCGGTCCTGCCAGGTGCGCCATCCCCAGACGCCCAGCCAGCCGATCACGATCGCGACGAGCGCAGCAACGATCAGAGGCAGCCATCGGTTGGCGAAGTTCGCATAGCGCTCCGCGCGCAGGCGCTCCTCGACCTCTTCTACGAAATCGACCACCGACCTTTTGAACTCCGATTGATTGGCCCGGGCGGAAGAGGGCTTGGCCAGACCCTACGCGGTGCCGTGCTCGCCTGCAACGCGAGCGCCGCGCGACTTGATGTCGGCTGGATCGCGCGCGAGCTGGAAGTCCAGATGTTTGCGCACCGTCGGCCACTCCGAGGCGAGGATCGAATAGACGCAAGTGTCCCGCAGCAGGCCGTCGCGGCTGCGCTGGTGGCTCCGCAGGACGCCGTCCAGCTTGGCTCCGAGCCTCTCGATCGCCCGTCGGCTCTGGTGGTTGAAGAAGTGGGTGCGAAACTCGACCGCGATGCAGTCCAGCTCCTCGAACGCCCGCGCCAGCAGCATGCGCTTGCACTCGGTGTTCAGCCCAGTGCGCTGAACCGACGTGGCGTACCAGGTCGAGCCGATCTCGACCCTTCGATTCGCGGCGTCGATGTTCATGTAGGTCGTCATGCCGACCGGGCGGCCCGAGCCGGGCTCCAGCACGGCGAAGGGTTGCATCGATCCCTTCGCCCGCAGGTCCAGCCGCCGCGCGATCTCCTGCTCCATCTCCTCTGGCGCGGGAATGTTGGTGTACCACAGACGCCAGAGTTCGCCGTCCTTGACCGCCTCGCTGAGCGCGGATGCGTGATCGGGCCGCAGGGGAACCAGCCAGGCATGGTCACCGCGCAGTTCGGCCTCGGGCGGCCAGGGGCCGTCATTCCCCTCGAGGCTCACGGGGTCGCCTGCCGGAAAGGCGAGTATTCCTCGGCCAGCCAGTCCATCTCGCCCTGCACGCTGCGGCGCTCCTCCTCCAGGAACCGGGCGACCGGCGCGCGCAGCGCCCGGTCGGCGATGTAGTGGGCAGAATAGACGGCGTTCGGAAGATAGCCGCGCGCGATCTTGTGCTGGCCCTGCGCGCCCGCCTCAACGCGCGCCAGGCCGTGAGTAATGGCGTAGTCGATGGCCTGGTAATAGCACAGCTCGAAGTGAAGGAAGGGCACGTCCTCCAGGCAACCCCAGTTTCGCCCGTAGAGGCAGTCGGAGCCGATCAGATTGAGAGCGCCAGCGATCCACCGCCCCCCGCGCCGCGCCATGACGAGCAGAACGCGATCCGCCATCCGCTCGCCAAGCAGGGAGAAGAATCGCCGGTTCAGGTACGGTCGACCCCATTTGCGCGAGCCGGTGTCCATGTAGAAGCCGAAGAACGCGTCCCAGTGCTCCTCCGTGAGGTCGGAGCCGCTGAGCTGGACGACATCGAGGTCGGCGACCGCCTCGCGCCTTTCGCGTCGGATCGTCTTGCGTCGGCCGGACGAGAGGGCTGCGAGGAAGTCGTCGAACCCAGCGTAGCCAGGGTTCGCCCAGTGATATTGCTGGTTCTGGCGCAGCAGCAGACGGTGCTCACCCATGAACCGCCATTCCGCTTCGGTCGGAAAGTTGACGCCCAACGCGCAGACTTCGAACCGATCGCAGACCGTCAGGGCGGCCTGCAGCAGCCACTGCCTCCCTCGCTCGAGCTGGTCGGGATCTCGCACGAGGAGGCGCGGTCCCGTGACGGGTGAGAAAGGCGAAGCGCTCACCAGCTTGGGATAGTAGCGCCCTCCGGCGCGCTCATAGGCGTCGGCCCAGGCGTGGTCGAAGATGTATTCGCCCTGACTGTGCGACTTCAGATAGAGCGGCATCACCGCGGCGACGGCGCCGCTCTCGTCCCTGGCGGCCAGGTGCTGGGGACCCCAGCCGGTGCGTTCGACCGCGCAGCCGGACTCTTCCAGGCAATCGAGGAAATCGAAAGAGACGAACGGATTGTAATGCCCGTCGGCGGCGTTTGCGCAGGCGTCCCAGTCCCTGCGGCCAATTTCGGCGACCCGCCGATGGACGCTGACTGAGACCGTAGGTGAACTCAAGCGGCGAAGCCCTCGAAGATCAGGTTGTCGCAATGGGATCGGACACGATCCCATTGCCCCGGTTCCCGCACGGTCCAGGCGATCACCGGCGTCCCTCCTTTGCGAAGGGTCGTGGCCCGCGGGTGGGGCAACATATCCAGGCTGAGGGCAAGAAAATGGGGCCGGGCGATCGTCACGTGTTCCAGAGCTGCATATTTCTTGCGGATCTCCGGCGAAAGATGGCGCGCGTCGGGCCCGGCGTACGAATAGCTGTTCAGCCCCCGCAGGATCTGAGGGTGATGATCGGCGAACCAGGCGTGGCTGTAGGGATTGAAGCCGATGACGCAGGTGGGTCCGTTGTGGTCGACCAGCACCTCGCAGACGCGCCGTTCGAGCGGGCCGACCTCGCCGAACGGCGTCTTGATCTCGATGTGCACCATCGCCCGGTGGCCGACGAGAGTCAGTACGTCGGCGAGTGTCGGGATGGTTTCGTCTGTTCCCCTAAGGCGCAAGGCGGCGATGTCCGCGGCGGTGTGATCTGACACACGACCCGACGCTCCGGTCATCCGAGTAAGCGTGGTGTCATGGAAGACAACCGCCTCGCCGTCCGCCGTCCGCTGGACATCCAGCTCGACGCCGTAACCCGCCGCGCAGGCGGCCTGGAACGCGGCCAGGGAGTTTTCAGGCGCGCCGTCGGGGGACCACAATCCGCGATGCGCGATCGGCGGGTGGAACAGCAGGTCCCATGACTCGCCGAACGTCGCCTTCATGCGACCTCGACTATCGCGTCGACCTCGACAGCAAAGTTCATCGGCAGGCGATAGACGCCCACCGCCGAGCGGGCGTGCCGGCCCGCATCACCAAAGATCTCGACCATCAGGTCGGAGGCGCCGTTCACCACCCGGGGGATGTCGAAGAAGCCGGGACCCGCCTGAACGAATCCGCCAAGCTTCACCACGCGCCGCACGCGCGAAAGATCACCTTCGAGGGCGGCGCTCATCTGGGCGATCAGGTTGAGACCGCAGAGCCGCGCCGCCAAGGTCGCGCGATGCAGATCCACCTCCTCGCCGACGACGCCGCGGATCCCGCCGTCGGCGTCGAGGGAGACCTGGCCGGAAATATGGATCAGGTTTCCCGCCCGCACGAACGGGACGTAGTTCGCCACCGGCGCGACCGGTGTGGGAAGGGTTATTCCGAGCTCTGCAAGCCGGGCGTTGGGAGTGCTCATCGCAGTCGTCTTAGCGCGCAGCCCAGGACCGGGGAAGCCGCACCGTACGTCATGCGGATGCGAAAAGGCCCGGCCGTCTTTCGACGACCGGGCCCTCGGAACTTCCTGGCCGGAAACGGCCGAAGTCTTTAGCGGACGGTTTGAACCCGCTCGACCATGGCGGTGACCCGCTCATTGAGCGGCGACATGGCGTCCTTCACCGAGCCGGAAACGGCGCCGGCGATTTCGTTCACTTCCGTGACCATCGCCTCGAGGGCCGTCTTGGCGTAGTTCGTCTGCAGTTCGACGACTTCCTGCACGCTCTTGGCGTTGGCGAGCGCCTTGCTGGCGGCGAGCTGGTCTTCAACAGACTTCTTCGAGAAGGCGATGGCGCGGGCGCCCACCGTCTCGGCACCCTTGGCGGCGGCGGTCATCGAAGCGATTACCGCCTCGAGGTTCTTCTTCGAGTGAGTGTTGAATTCGTAGAAAGCGGCGATCGACTTCTCGATGCTGTCCTTGAATGCGGCGTTGCCGGCGTAGAAATAGTCATGAGCCGTCTTGGCGGCTTCGGTCGTGGCGTCCATGAAGCGGGCTCCGTAGGGGTTTTGTGAGGGCGGCTGATACGGCGTACTGGAGCCGCGGCGCCCATCACGGAAGCCGGTCTCCATCGATCATTATGGTGCCATGCTGCACCGCGGTCGTCAACGGATTTTTGTGCACTGCACAATAGATCACGCTTTCGTGATCGCGGCGCCGCGATACGTCACGCTTCCCGGTCTCCTTAGGTCTTGTTTACTTTCGCGAAACACCGATAGGTCACTGTCAGTGTCCCGAGGGTCAGCGTCGACGCTGGCTCTCACCTAGTAAGCTGGAACCGCCGATTGTGATGTCCGTGCGCGCTCGCCCGATTGCCTTGATCGCCGCCCTGCTCTGCTCGGCTATCCCGATGACACCGGCGGCGGCTCAGGAGCTGAGTCCGCTCGCACGGGTGCCGGCGGGCGAGCCGCGCTCGACGGCCATCGTCATGGATGCGGCAACCGGAGAGACCCTCTATAGCGAGCGCTCGGACAGCCTTCGGTATCCGGCGTCGGTGACCAAGGTCATGACGCTCTACATGACGTTCGAGGCCCTCGCCTCCGGCCGTCTGCGTCTCGATGACGAGGTCGTCGTTTCTCCCCTCGCCGCCGCCCAGCCGCCGACGAAACTTGGGCTGCGCGCAGGCGAACGCATCTCGGTGCGCGACGCCATGTACGCGATGGCGGTCCACTCGGCGAACGACATGGCCATGGCCCTGGCCGAGAAGATCGGGGGCACGTCCTCCAACTTCGCGGCGATGATGACGCTCAAGGCCCATCAGCTGGGCATGACGAACACGCGGTACGTGAATCCCAACGGCCTTCCGGACAACCGCCAGATCACCACGGCGCACGACATCGCGACCCTGACGCGGGCGGTGCTGCACGACTACCCGCAGTACTACAGCTTCTTCGGGCAGCAGTCTTTCACCTACCGCGGCCACACGATGGTCAACACCAACCATCTGCTGGGCCATATGCCAGGCGTTGACGGCCTGAAGACGGGCTTCACCAACGCCGCAGGATTCAATCTCGACGCCTCGGCGGTGCGAAATGGCCACCGCCTGATCGTCGTGGTGATGGGCAACTCCTCCGGCGGCGTCCGAAACGCCCACGTGGAGCAGCTGCTGCTCACGGGCTTCGACCTCGAGGACCGCCGCGACCATGGCGAACAGATCGCCTCGACGCAGGATTTCTTCGAACACACGACTCCCGGCTCGGGCGAAGTCCGCTACGCGGCCAACACACGCGCCGCGCCTGGATCCGATCCGATCAACCTCATCCTGACCCATCAGGCGAGCCCGGGCGCCGACGCTTCGCCACAGCACGCCGACCGGCGCGCGGAAGCCCGCGAGGAACAGCGCAACTGGTGGGTCCAGGTCGGTCAGTTCCGCAGCCGCCAGGCGGCAAAGGTCCGCGTCCAACTGGTCTCGCGCCATCTCGGACGCCTGCTGGATGGCGGGCAGCCTGAGGTCGCCAGCCACCGCCGCACCTATGTCGCAACGTTCCGGGGTCTCGATCGCGCATCGGCCCACGAGGCCTGTTCTGCGGTCCGCAGTCACGGACTGCCCTGTGTCGCGGGCGCCCGGCGGGTCTGAATTTCAGCGCTTGAGCAGACGGTCCCGTGCGGAGTTGAGCTGCGCCGCGAGGCCCGATGAACCGCCGCGATCCGGATGCGCTAGCTGCATCAGGCGCCTGTAAGCCGCCTCGATCTCCTCGCGCCCTGCCTCAGGGCCTATCCCCAGGATCGACCGGGCCTCGCTCTCGGACATGCCGCCTTGAGCGCTCTGAGCTCCCGAAGGGCCGGCGCCGGCGCGGGCCCTGTAGCCGAGCCATGTGGAAAGTCCCACCAGGGCCAGGCTGAGCATCCAGCTCCCGCGGAGCCCGCTCACCACCGCCCCCACGGCCGCGAGACCAGCGAGCGCGCCCGAGCCGAGACGCACGGCGTTGGAGGCCTGGGTTGGGCGGCGACCGGCCCAAACGAGCAGGGCGAGGATAGCGGCGGCAGCGATAAGGTAGACCACTGCGCGCGCACCTCACTCCACCGGCGCTTCGACGAGATCGAGATCGCGCAACAAGAGCCTCAGCTCCTGCCGCGCAGCAACGTGTCCCAGCGAAACCTGAATCGGACGCACTCTCGGCGAAAGATCGCTCACCGTCAGGCCGAACGGGAAGAGTTCGCGATAGATGACCCTGTCGCGCAGGCCGGCCACCTCGCGGAACCCGACACGCTTGGCCAGGACACTCAACCTCTCCTCGAGACGCTTGCGGTTGCGAGGCTCGGCCGCCGCCAGGCGATTGCGGACGACGACCCAGTCGATCGATTCCCGACGCTGCACGGCGCAGAACTTCTTCGCCTCCCAGACAGCCTCGGCGTAGAGGCTGGCCTTCACGACGGTCATCGTGATCGGATCGATGACGCCGAGCATGTCGAAATCAACAAAGCTGTCGTTCATCGGGGTCACGATCAGGTCTGCGACGCGGTGGGCGCATCGCGACAGATCGGTGTCTGCCCCGGGCGTGTCGATGATCAGGAAATGCGCATGGACGGCTCGGGCCAGGGCGAGCGCGGATTCGTCGCCAACGTCCAGCACCTCCGGGTGAGGCAGCTCGACGCCCTCGGCCGCTGTCCAGGTGGAACGATTGGAGAAGAAATGCTCCGTCGACCTCTGTCGCCGGTCGAGGTCGGCGATCGCGACGCTCGCGCCCTCATGCATCAGCGCCACGGCCAGATGAGTGGCCACCGTGGACTTGCCTGCGCCGCCCTTTTCATTGCCGACGACAATCACCCGCGCTCGCGACACCTTGCCCCCGATTCCCCTGATTCGGTTCGAAACAGGGCCCCACGCCCGGCGCGCCGTCCTTGCGTCAGGACCGAGCGACTCGCAAGTGCGCATAGCGCCCCGCTTTGCGCCGCGCGGCGCGATCCCTGCATTCTCGCCGGACAGGCGGCTGACTGGGCGGCGTGGCTCCGATAGTCAGGGCTGGCGCAGCCGCAATCGTCAGGAAGGCCGATGTCCGGGATTGATCTCGTCGCCCTGTGGGAGGCGCATTGTCGCTACGAGTTCGAGACACGTGACGTCGACGCGACAATGGCGACCATGGTTGCCGAGCCGTACGTCAATCACGTGCCTACGCTGACCGGAGGCGTGGGCCATGACCAGCTCAAGCGCTTCTACAAGTACCACTTCATCGGCGGCAATCCGCCCGACACCGAGCTTCGGCCGGTGAGCCGCACGGTCGGCGAGGACCAGATCGTCGACGAGATGATCTTCAGTTTCACACACACGTCAGAGATCGACTGGATGTTGCCGGGTGTCGCGCCTACCGGTCGGCGGGTCGAGATTCCCCTGGTGGCGATCGTGCGGTTCAGGAACGGCAAGGTCGCCCACGAGCACATCTATTGGGATCAGGCCTCAGTCCTCGTGCAGCTCGGCCTGCTCAATCCCACGGAACTGCCGGTCGCGGGCGTCGAGACCGCGCAGAAGGTGCTGGACAACGCTGTCCCCAGCAACCGACTGATGGCCAGGTGGGCGCAGAGCGAGGGAAAGCCGATCTAAGCGAAGGGTCGCGACCGCCTCAGGCCGGCCTCGGGGTGCGTGAGGAGTCGCGGCGGCCGGCCGCTGTTCGCAAGAGAGTCCGCCAGTTCGTGGGCGAACCGGGCCGAGGGACGCAGTCGGTCGTCTCCCCCCGCGACGAGCACGACCTCACCCTGAAGCGCCCGCCCGTGGCCGGGAGAGAGTCGGCGTAGAAGATCCTGGACAACGCAGTGCCCGGTAATCGGCTGATGCAGCGATGGGCGCAAAGCGAGGGGAAGCCGATCTGAGGAGGGACCTCGTCCTCTTCAAATGGCCAGTGTCCCGCTCCGCCTGTTTTGCAATTTCGGAAAATGTGAATTGACTAACGTACCTTTTCGAACAATCTAGCGGCGGGCGCGTAGGGCCGCGTTGTCACCCATCCTCCTTGCCCTGCGCGGGACCCGGTAAAGGAGGGCTGTTCCATGTCACCAACCAAGTTGTTCTCGGTCGTCCGCCATGCTGCGCCGACCTTGGCCTTGTCGGCCGCCCTGATCGGGGCGCCTTCTTTCACCCAGGCCTACAGCAGCGGGCCAAACCATTTCGCTGTCAGCCTGTACGCCTACCGAAATGACCCTGTCGTGATCTTCGGAAAGACCTTCTACACATCCCTCACGATCGTGATCGACCCGTTGTCCACCAATTTCACCGGGTTCAACCTGTCGCTCGACTACAACCCGGCCCTATACACCTTTAATCAGTCGTCGAGCGGGCCGCTGGGCCTGCTGTCTGTGGGAGGCGACACGCCCCCGCCCGTGGCGGGGTCGGGGACGCAACCCGTCCTGCCGCTCCCACCGGGCTTCAATCCCGGAGCGCCCCTCCCCGGGTCTACCCTGACCTATACGAACGGTTCTGGGGTCCTCACGGTCGACTATGCGCTCGCCAGCCCGGTTTCCCTGACCGGCGACGTGGATGACTTCGTCCTTGACTTCACCACGGCGCCGACCGCCCTCGGAAAGGCGATCTATGCGGCGACGGGACCCGGCACGGACTTCTCCGTGGCGTCCTCCACGTGCTTCACATCGGACATGGGAGGCTGCGGCGCGACGACGCCTGCCACCGGGATCAGCTTCATCCCCGAGCCGGCCGCCTGGACCCTGATGATCGTTGGGGTGCTCGGAGCCGGCGCCATATTGCGGCGGAGGCGCCTCTCGCCCCAATCCGCATAGGCGTCAGGCGTTCACGTCCACCACCACGCGACCTCGCACCTGGCCGGCGAGGATCTCCTCGGCCAGGCGCGGGACATCGCCCAGGGTCGCCCGTTGGGTGATGGTCTCCAACCGGCCGAGATCGAGGTCGCGGGCGAGGCGCGTCCAGGCCTCCGTCCGCCGCGGCGTCGGGCACATCACCGAGTCGACGCCCGCCAGCGCCACGCCCCGCAGGATGAACGGCGCAACCGAGCCCGGAAGGTCCATCCCCTGGGCGAGGCCGCAGGCGGCCACCGCGCCGCCGTACCGCGTCTGGGCGAGCACGTTGGCCAGGGTGTGGCTTCCCACGGAGTCCACGGCGCCCGCCCATCGCTCCCTGCCGAGTGGCCGGCCGGGACCGGAGAGTTCGGCGCGGTCGATGATCTCCCCCGCGCCGAGCCCGGTGAGATAGTCGCCCTCAGCCGCCTTGCGTCCGGTAGACGCGATGACGCGATAGCCAAGCTTGGAGAACAGGGTCACCGCCACGCTGCCCACGCCCCCGGCGGCGCCGGTGACCAGGACCTCGCCCTTGTCCGGCGTCACGCCCTGACGCTCCAGCGCCATGACACACAGCATCGCCGTGTAGCCGGCCGTGCCGATCGCCATCGCCTGGGCGGCCGACAGGCCGGCCGGCAGCTTCACCAGCCAGTCGCCTTTCACCCGCGCCTTCTGGGCGAAGCCACCGTGGTGCGTCTCGCCTACGCCCCAACCGTTGAGCACGACCTTATCGCCCGGCGCGAAGCCCGCATGGTCGGAGCGCTCGACGACGCCGGCGAAGTCGATCCCGGGAGTGAGCGGCCACACCCGCACGACCGGCGCGCGTCCTGTCATCGCCAGGCCGTCCTTGTAGTTCACTGTCGAGTAGTCGACCCGCACGTCGACATCCCCGGCCATGAGGTCCGCGTCGGTCAGATCGACGAAGCGCGCTTCCTGGCCGGCGTCAGTCTTGTTGAGGCGGATCGCCCGGAAGGTCTCGCTCACTTGTGTTCGCCCTTCGTCTGCGGGGTCAGGCCAAAGCGCCGACCCTCCTTTCCACGCACCGCCAGGTCGACCGTCAGCAGGCGGCGCTCGCCCTCGACGCGGTGCGGCATGCCCGGCAGGTAGTACATGGCCTGGTAGTCGCCCAGCGAGTCTTCGAGCGCCCCTGTATAGCCCTGCGCGTCCTGCGCCTTGTTGATCTCCACCTTGGCGAAGCGCAGGGCGTCCGGGCTGTTCTCGGCCACCCGTCGCGCCCAGGCGAACGTCTCCCGCTCCAGCTCTGCTGTCGGCAGGACGCGGTTGACGAAGCCGTACTGCGCCGCCTCGGCCGCGGTGATGAACCGGCTCTCGAAACAGAGCTCCTTGGCCCGGCGCACGCCGATGTCCCACGGGATCGACATGTATTCCACGAAGCCGGCGAGGAATTCGGCGCTGTCGGCGGCGAACACCACGTCCATGGCCGCGGCGAGCATCCAGCCGGCGTAGATGCAATAGCCTTCGACCATGGCGATGGTCGGCTTGGGGAAGTTGCGCCACCCCAGCAGCAGGTCGAGGTTGTACTTCTTGAATTGGTCGTAGACTTCGATGCCGGGCCGCGCGCCCAGGCCCTCGCGATAGGCCGCCGCCTCGGGCGTACCAAGATCATGGCCCGTCGAGAAATGCCCGCCGGAGCCGCGGACGATGACTACGCGCACCTCCCGGTCCTCGCGGGCCAGGGTGAACGCCTGGTCGATCTCGTCCAGCATCCGGTAGCCCTGGGCGTTTCGGTAGCGGGGCCGGTTAAGGGTGATGACGCCCAGCGGGCCATCGACCTCGTAGAGGATCTCCTCGAACGTCACGCTCGCGCCTCCAACAATCGCCAACCGCGATCTTCGCCGCGGCGGGAGCGCTTATGCGACGACTTGGGACATGATGGCGAGATACCGCCCCTCATTGTCGTTGAAGAAGGCCATCCACTCCTCCGTCCCGTCGGGGTGACGGTGGATCATGTGGGGCGCGCTAATGAACGCGATCCCCCGCGCCGCGAGACCCTCGTGCGCGGCCCGGATGTCCTCGACGCGGAAATAGAGCACCGACTGTGGCCCGCTCCCACCTTCCTCGAGGAACAACCGCACGCCACCGCAATCGAAGAAGGCGAGCTTGCCGAAGGTATAGAGATGCCTAAGGCCGAGGATCTCCCCGTACCAGCGCACCGCCGCCTCGATGTCGTTCACGCTGCGCGAGATCTGGCCGATCGGCCCAAGGCTCACCGCCGTGTTCATCGGACGCTCCTTGTGGAAGAGAGGGCTATCGGCGCGAACGCCGGTCCAGCGCCGCAGCTCGGCCCGGCTCGAAAAGCCCAGCTTCTGCAGCACGTTGGCGACATGGTACTTCACCGCGTCCAGGCTGCGGCCCTGACGCTGGGCGATCAGTCGGTTGGTCATGCCGTGCCGTACGGCCTCGGCCACGCGCCACTCGGCCGGGGTCAAGACGTCGGGATGCGGCGGCCGGCCTCTGTTCGTGTGGTCAGTCACGCACGAAGCCTAGCCGAGGCTTGGTCGAATTACCCTACCCGCGCGCCCCCCGCCGGGGGCGCCTCGCGCCCTCACCAGATCGTCACGCGGTCCTGAGGCGCGATGTAGAGCTTCTCACCCGGGTGGACGTCGAAGGCCTTGTACCAGGCGTCCATGTTCCGCTCGGCGGTGATGGCCCGGTAGTGGCCTGGCGAGTGGGGATCGGTGACGAGCGCCTGACGCTCGGAGTCGGGCCGCTCGAGTTCGCGCCAGACCTGCGCCCAGCCGAGGAACACCCTCTGGTCGCCGCTATAGCCGCCCACTGCCGGCGCCGGGCGGCCATCGAGCGAGGCGTGATAGGCGTCGAGCGCGAGGTTGAGGCCGCCGAGGTCGGCGATGTTCTCGCCCATGGTCAGCTTGGGATTGATCGAGACCCCCAGGCCCGTGTCGTAGGCCGCGAACTCGGCTCCATAGCGGGCCGCCTTGGCGTCGAACTTGGCCGCATCGTCGGCCGTCCACCAGTCGCGCAGATGGCCGGTGGCGTCGATCTTGCGTCCCTGGTCGTCGAAGCCGTGCGTCATCTCATGGCCGATCACCGAGCCGATGCCGCCGTAGTTGATCGCCATGTCAGCCTTGGGGTCGAAGAACGGCGGTTGCAGGATCGCCGCCGGGAACACGACCTCCACCAGCGGCCCGGCGTTGTAGGCGTTCACCGTCTGGGGCGTCATGTTCCAGATGTTGCGATCGACGGGCCGTCCCAGCAGGCTGCGCTCGAAGGCCCAGTCCGCCGCCCGCGCCCGCTCGGCGTCGCCGTAGAGATCGTCCGACCGGATCTCGAGCCCGGAATAGTCACGCCACTCGGTCGTGTAACCGACCATGATCTTGTAGTTGGCCAGCTTCTCCAGGGCGGCCGCCTTGGTCTGCGGCGACATCCAATCGTTGCGCTCGATACGGGCGCGGAAAGAGGCCCGCAGGTTCTGCACCAGCGCTTCCATCTTCGCCTTGGACGACGGCGGGAAGTAGCGGGCGACGTAGTCCTTACCTACGGCATCTCCCATCCCCTGGTGGAGCGAGCCCACGAGGTCGCCGGCCCGTTTCCACCGCGGCTTCAGTTCGGGCGTGCCGGAAAGGGTCTTGCCGCGGAAGTCGAAGTGGGCCTGGACGAAAGCGTCGGGCAGCACGTCCGCCGCATCGTCGGCGACCTGGAACGCCGCCCAGGCCTTCAGCGTGTCCAGCGGCGTCTGGGAAAAGACCGCCGCGATCTTCGGCGCAGCGGTGTTCTCCGCAACGTTCACCTGCGACAAGGCGCCCAGGTTCGCGCCCCGCAGGAATGCCTGCCAGTCGAAACCAGGCGCGGCGGCCGCCAGGGCCTCCACGGTCGTCGGGTTGTAGGTCTTGTTCCGATCCCGGCGATCTGCCCTGGGCCAGCTCGCCTGAGCCACCGCCGTTTCGAACGCCACGACATCGGCGGCGCGCGTTGTCGCCCCGGGCCAGCCAATCAACTCCAGCATCCGCTGCACGTAGGCCTGGTACGCCGCCTTCTTCGCCGCGAACTTCGGGTCGAGGTAGTAGTCGCGGTCGGGCAGGCCCAGGCCGTCCTGGGAGATGGTGGCGATGTAAGCCGTGGGCGTCTTCAGATCGACGCTCACCGAGATGTTGAACAGCGAGCTGCCGAAGCCGCCGTTCGTCCGTCCCAGGAACGCCGCCAGGGCGTCGCGATCCTGCGCATGGCGGATCGCGTCCAGGTCCGCCTGCAGGGGCGCGACACCCTTCGCGTCGACCGCCGCCACATCCATGTAGGCCTTGTAGAAGGCGCCGATCTTTCCCTCATCCGTCGTCGGCGCCTGGGGAGCCGCGGCCGCCGCCGCTTCCAGGATCGCGCGGACCCGTGCGTCCGACAGGTCGCGCAGAAGATTGAACGCCCCCCAGCGAGCCTGGTCCGTCGGGATCTTGAGGGTCTTGAGATAGCTTCCGCTGGCGTAGGCGTTGAAGTCGTCGCCAGGCTTCACCGACAGGTCACGCCCGGAAAGATCGAAGCCCCAAGTCCCGTACGAGGGCGCCGCATCGGCGCTTTGGGCGACAGCGGATGCGGCCAGGGGCGCAGTGCACGCGAAGGCAAGCAGGCACACGGCGAAGCGAGAGGCAATGGTCATGGGGATGTGAGGGATCCGTCTGAGCGTCGGAGGATGGCGTTCACTGCGCATGAGCCGCCGGCTTGTCAAAGGCTTGGCGCTGACCGCGCGGAACCGCGCAAATCCATGTCGATTTGGCGCCGGCCGGATCGTCGCCGGTCCGATCCTCTCAATGGCAGGGGGGCGAAGCTGCGGTATTTGCGGAGCATGCCTGCTTGCTCTTTTGCCTTGTCGTTGCACCGCCCGCTCGGCGCCTTCCCCGTTCGGGCGTCACGATGAACGCAGCCGGGACCGGTCAGATCATCACCTGGATTATCTGCGCGGCAGCCATCGCAGGAGTGCTCGTGCGCCCGTTCCGTTGGCCCGAGGCCACTTGGGCCCTCGCGGGCGCCGTCATCCTCGTCGCGACGGGTTTGCTCCCTCTCGCCCGGGCCTGGGAGGCCATTGGCAAAGGCCTCGACGTCTACCTCTTCCTCGCCGGCATGATGCTGCTCTCGGAGGTCGCACGTGAGGAGGGGTTGTTCGACCGCGTCGCGGCCTTCGCGGTGAACCACGCGGCGGGCTCGCCGAAGCGCCTCTTCCTTCTGGTCTACGCCGCCGGGACGGTGATCACCGCTTTTTTGTCCAACGACGCCACGGCCGTCGTACTCACGCCCGCAGTCTACGCTGCCGCCAGGGCCGCGGGGGCCGAGCCCCTGCCCCACCTCTTCGTGTGCGCCTTCATTGCCAACGCCGCCAGTTTCGTCCTGCCGATCTCGAACCCCGCGAACATCGTCCTCTACGGCAGTCACATGCCGCCACTGGGCCCATGGCTGGAGGCCTTCCTCCTTCCCTCGGTGCTATCGGTCGTGGCCACCTTCCTGGCGCTGCGATGGGTCGAGCGCCGCGGCCTCGAGGGGAACTGCGCCACGCGCGTGGACGCCGTCCCGATGACGGCTGGAGCCTGGACCGCTCTCGTGGGGATCGGCCTGACCGGAGCTGTGCTCCTGACCGTCTCCGCGCTCGATCTGCGCCTTGGACTGCCGACCTTCGTCATGGGCCTGGCCACCGCGGCGATCGTGTGGGTTCGCGACCGGCGTTCCCCGATGACGACCCTGAAGAAAATCTCGTGGCAGGTGCTGTTCCTCGTCGCGGGCCTTTTCGTCCTCGTCCAGGCCCTGGAGGCTGCCGGCGTCATCGCCGCCCTCGAGCGTCTCCTCGTGCACGGCGCGCGCGCTTCCGTGTCCGCCACGGCGTGGGCTGCCGGCGGCGTGATCGCGATCGTCAGCAATCTGACGAACAATCTGCCTGCCGGCCTTGTCGCCGCCTCGACCTTGGTCAAGGCGAGGCCGCCCCAGGCCGTCACCGATGCGCTGCTGATCGGCGTGGATCTGGGCCCCAACCTCTCGATCACCGGATCCCTTGCGACCATCCTCTGGCTGACCGCGATCCGCCGCGAGGGCCAGGACGTGGGATTCCTGCGCTTTCTGCAGGTCGGCGTCCTGGTGACGCCCCCTGCCCTCGCCCTGGCCCTCGCCGCACGTCTTCTCCTCGCCTGAGCGCCAGCGAACCGGCTCGGGACGACCGGCCCGCCGTCGACCGTCTCAGAAATTCAAGCGGACGCCAAACTCATAGGTCTGCTCGTAGTACTCGCGCTGGATTGGATACGATGAGTTAAACTTAAAGAATCGCAGGGGATCATTCGTGATATTCTTTACATTGAAGAACACGGCCGTGTTCCGGGTGATCTGGTACGCCGAAGTCCAGTCGAGAGTGAGGCGATCATCCTCGATTGTGTCATTTGCCTTCGACCCGCCCAGGGAGAACAACTCCTTGCCCACGTATTGCGCCGCGATACGGATCGTCAGACCGTACTTCTCGTAGAACCCCGACAGGTTCCAAGTCGTGTGCGAGGTGCCGGGCAGCAGGCCATACTGGGCCTGCCCTGTGCCCGAGGTCGACGCGTCGTACTCTTGGATACGGGAGTCGACGAAGGTGGCGTTGCCCTCCACGCCAAAGCCGCTGAGGAAGCCCGGCAGGAACAGGAACTGCTGGCGGTACGACAGCTGGATCCCTCGCGCATAGGCGTCATTGCGATTGGCGAAGGTCGTGTAGAGGGTGAGCAGGCCCTGAAAGGGCTGAAAGCTCCCTGAATAGATCTGGAACACGTTTTCGGTGACGATGTAATTCTGGAACTGTTTGTCGAACACCCCGACCTGAACAATGCCGCCTTGAGGCAGATACCATTCGTAATCCAGGTCGAAGTCCTGCCCCGTCGTCGGCTTCAGGTTTGGATTGCCCGTGGTGATCGCCGGCTGTGCGACATCGAAGTTGTTGGTGGTGGCCGCGGTGTTCTGATTGAAACCCGGCCGCCCGATACCGGTCGAGTAGATCGCCCGGATCAGCATGTTCGGCTCGATCTGGTAACGCAGCTGAACCGAGGGGAAGACGTTAATATAATTTTCGGGTTGGTTGACGAACACATAGTTCATCGACGGATTGTCGTTGCTGTAAGCGCCGTACTGGGCGTCCGTCGCCTCCACTCGAACACCGGCTACATAGGAGAAATTTCCGAACGCACCTAGATATTCGGCGTACCCGGAAAAAATGTTCTCGTGATCGTGGAACGCGCCCGACTGGTTCAATCCGTTCGGCAGGGTTCCATTGCTCGTGATCACGCCCGCAGCATAGGCGTCGTGGACGCATGCGAGGCAGACCTGAGGACCGTTGCTGTACTGACCATAGAAGTTGGTGATCGCGGGCGTTGAGGCCGCCGTGAAGGCCAGCGGCGAAATGGCCGAGTCGAAGGCATACGGATTGGACGTCTTGGTGCGCAGTCGCACTTCGGCGCCGAACTTGATCCGGTCGCTGTCCTTGAACGGCGAGGGTACGGTCAGGTTTGCCGCATACGCCCACTCATAGTCGATGTCGGATTCGGTCGAATTGGACACGCTGGTCAGCAGCGCATAGTTGGCCGGATTATTCACGAGGGCGTCGTTACCCTGCAGGACTGGAAAGTTGCCGTTGTTCGCGGTATTGTTGTAGTAAAAGTTAGGAATCGTTGGCCCAGTGAATTTAGCGCCGTAGTTGTAATCCTGATGATAGGACGCCTGACTGTAGGAAGCGCGATAGTCAAGCACCACGTTGCCAAAATGATCGATACCACCGAGTACATAGACTTGATTTCGGTGAGTCTCCTGCTCCTCGGTGCTGCTGATGACGTTGGTGGCGTCCGTCATGTAACCGCCGTTGGGCGTCGCAACGGCGTTGGCGACATCGAAATTGTAAGTGTTGAAGTTCTTGGCGACCGCCTCGGTGTAGCCTGCGACGTTCGCGCGGAAGTAGTATTCATGGTCGTCGTTCGGCTTGAATTCCAATTCGCCGCCGTAACCGAACCGTCGCCGGTGATAGTTGTACCGTCGCAGCATGATGTCGTCGTATTGGCGGTTGACCCCCAGATTGTCGTAGTCCTCCTCGATGTCATCGAAGCCCCGGCGGTCGTCCATCCGGGAGGCCGTCACCACGAGCGAGAACGGCGTGGGATTGGTTATGAATCCGCCTGGCGCGACGGGATCCTCGCCCTCGCCCTGCACGACGAAATGGCCGTTCTCGTAGCCCCACCGCACGCCGGCGGCGACCTGAAAGTCGAGCGGCCCGGTATGGCCGTGCATCGGCTCATCGCCCCAGCCGAATTCGCCGTCGAAGAACGGCTTGGTGATGTTGTTGGCGCTCCGCGGCGTCATTTCGATCGTCCCGCCGAGGCTCTCCGCCTCATGGTCGGGAAGCGGCGTATAGGTCACCACCAGGCCGTCGATCGAGCCGATCGGAATGGTGTCATACTCCACCGCTCGCCCGCCGCCGCCGAAATAGGTGCCGCCGGGAAAGGTGTTGAGGAGCGGCACCCCGCCGAAGGTCGAACCCGCCAGGTTTCCGTCTATGCCGCGGATGTTCACAAAGCGGCCTTCGCCGGTGTCACTCGACAGCGACACGCCCGGAATCCGACTGAGCGCCTCGGCGGCGTTGAAGTCGGGATATGTCCGGATCACCTCGGCCGGCTGGATCGAGACGAGGTTGGGCGCCTCGAACTGGCGCTGACGCGCGATGACCTCCTCGCGCGGCGCAGCCGTGACGATAACGTCGGACAACGAGGTCTGATCGTCCGGCCTTGCCGATCCTGCGGCGATCTTCTTCGGTGCGGTCGTCTCCGCGGTCGAGGCTCCCGCAGCCGGCTGTACCTGGGCGACCGCGTGAGCCGCGGACAAAAGTGCGGTCGAGCCGAGCAGAAGCCCGGCGAGAGTCGTTTTAGTCA
>DASXGQ010000130.1:0-5557 GCA_036488995.1 Caulobacteraceae bacterium | reverse complement strand
GCCTGTGCGGCCTCATCCGCAAGTGCGGCATTCTCCAGCGCCAACACATCGAGCGGATCCCGGAAGCCGTCACCCTCTATCGAAACGAGGCCCACCCGTGGGAGGTCTCGTCCTTCCGCGCCCTCTACGGCCAGAGGGCGCGGCCCCATGGCCCGGGGCCGGCGGATGCGGCCGACCAGCGGGCGGAGGACGAGCGCGTGGTGGTCGCTTCCGGCCCGGAGGATCTTTCCCCGGACGACCGGGACGCCTGGCGTCAGCGGTTCGAGGATCCGGCCAAGGACACGCCCGAGCGGCCGGCCCATCCCGAGCAGATCTACTCCATCCGGTACCTCGGCCTTTGGGACACCGTCGGGTCCATGGGCGTGCCCAAGCGGTTCGCTTGGCTGCCCGGCACGAACGATCAGTACCGGTTCTATGACACCAGCGCCTCCAGCCTGATCACGGGCCTGCGCCATGCGGTGGCGGTGGACGAGGATCGCGCGGTGTTCGACGACACGCCCGTGGACAATATTCAGGATCTCAATCTCGAGTGGGCCAAGGCGCAGCGCCCTATGGAGGACCTGGCCCAGGTTCCCTATGACGCGCGTCCCTACCAGCAGAAGTGGTTTCCCGGCGATCACGGCGCGGTGGGCGGCGGAAATCCCGAACTGGGCCTATCCAGTTCCGCACTTCGCTGGATCGCCGCAGGCGCTCGCGATCGAGGTCTGGCTCTTTACTGGGCCGCCGACGGCGAACTCGCCGAGGCCGACCGCCTGGCGCAGCCCCTGGCTGAATGGCGTATCCGCGCGGACGGCTCGCGCAGGGCGGCCTGGGAGTTCGACCTCCTTGGCGCCGTTGGGGGTTTCCTCGATCGTTCGGGCCCCAAGACCCCTGACGAGGTGCACGAGAGCACACGCCGGCGGATCAACGGCGACAGCACATATCGTCCCCTTACTCTTGATCGGATCGTGCGCCCGAGCAGTCCGGCGCCCGTCCACCGGCGCGTGGGAACCGCTGTTGCCGTCGGCGCCGCCGGGCTGGCTTTGAGCGCCGTGTCGTTAGGCGTTGTCGCGGCGGGGCGAGTCCTGCGCCGCCGTTTTGGACGCTTGAGCTCTAGAGCAAACCCCGTTCAGACGGAACCGTCTGAACGGGGTTTGCTCTAGATTCAAAGGTGTAGAGTCTGATTCACCGTTTGCATCTGTTCCGTGCAAACGGATCAGGCTCTAGTGTCCTGGTTCAGAAGTTCGCAGGACTAAGTTGCGCCTTCGGGTGTGTTGTAGACGCAGAAGCGCTCGATCGAGGCGAGGATGTCGTCGGCGGATTTGGTCCAGCGGAACGGCTTTGGATCGGCGTTGTGCTGATCGATGAAGGCGGCGATGTCGGCTTGGAGTTCGGCGACGCCGCGATGGACGCCACGGCGGATCTTCTTATCGGTGAGCAGGGCGAAGAACCGCTCGACCTGATTGAGCCATGACGAACTGGTGGGCGTCAGATGGACGTGCCAGCGCGGCCGCTTGGCCAGCCAGTTGCGGATGAGCGGCGTCTTGTGGGTGGCGTAATTGTCCATGACCAGGTGGACGTCGAGGTCCTTGGGCACGTTGGCTTCGATCTCGTCGAGGAACTTGCGGAACTCGCTCGCGCGATGGCGGGGATAGCACTTGCCGATCACTCGGCCGGTGGCGATGTCGAGGGCGGCGAACAGTGAGGTCACACCGTGGCGCTTGTAGTCGTGACTGCGGCGTGCGGCCTGGCCCGGTCGCATGGGCAGCATGGGCTGGCTGCGATCCAGCGCCTGGATTTGCGATTTCTCATCGACGCACAGCACGATGGCGTGCTGGGGCGGGGCGACATAGAGACCAACGACGTCACGAACCTTGGCCACGAAGTCGGGATCAGTCGACAGCTTGAAGGTCTCCAGCCGATGCGGCTGCAGGCCGAAGGCGCGCCAGATTCGCTGCACGGTTGAGATCGACAGGCCGCTGGCCCTGGCCATGCTGCGCGAACTCCAATGGGTCGCATCCGGCGGCGTCGTCTCCAGGGTGCGAACGATCACCGCCTCGATCCGGGCGTCCTCGATGGTGCGAGGCGCGCCCGATCGGGGTTCGTCGCGCAGACCCTCAAGGCGATGCTCGGCAAAGCGCACTCGCCACTTGCTGACCGTCTCGGCATCGACGCCGAGCCGAACCGCCACCACCTTGCTCTGTTCACCTTCGGCGCACGCCAAGATGATGCGAGCCCGCAGCGCCAACGCCTGCGCCGTGCTCCGACGAGACGCCAAAGACATCAGCTCCGCGCGCTCGGCCTCGGTAAGCCCCAGCGGCGGAAACCGTCGCCTCATCGCTATCCTCCCCAAAAGCTGGAGAGTGGGCCAGGATCGAGTCGACTGTGAGTCCGCCGAACTTCAGAGTCGGGACACTAGGCCTCCCAGGCCAGCTCGAGAATCTCGACGATGTCCGAGGCGGCTGCGATGCGGCGAGGATTCGAACGCACTCCGCGATCGGACATGGTGTGTTCGGCGATTCCCTTGAAGGCCTCGCGTGAGATCCCCGCCTCGGACAGGCTCGCCGGAAGATCGAGCGAACGGATGAGGGCGACCAGGGCGTCGGCGGCCGATAGACCAGTCGCGCCGAGGCGCGCGCTCACCAGGGCCTGTCGTTCGGCGGAAGCCTGAGCGTTCCAGCGCAGCACGGCCGGCAGCACCACGCATGAGGTGATCCCGTGCGGGACGCCATAGGACCCGCCGAGGGTATGGCCGATGGCGTGACTGACGCCGAGACCGCGCCCGGCGCTAGCCCCCGCCATCGCCAGCCACATTCCGAGCTGGCACTCGAGGCGCGCGTCCATGTCCTGGGGCCGGGCGTGCGAAGCCGCAAGGCCCACCGCAAGGCGCTCCAGCCCGGCCTCGGCGAGTGCGTCCGCGAAGGGGCCTCGAACCGGGGCGCAAAGCTGCTCGATAGCATGATCCACGGCCTTGATCCCCGTAGACGCCCAAAGGCGCGCCGGCGTCTGAAGGGTCATTGCCGGGTCGAGCACGACGGCGCGGGGTGCGAGCGAGGGGTGGGCGTAGCCCTCCTTCGCCTTGCGGCTTACGTCCGTCACGCCCGCGAAAGGGGTGAATTCCGCCGCCGACAGCGTCGTCGGCACGGCGATCATCCTCACCCCTGGCGTCAAGCCCGCCGCATCGCGGCCCCCGGCGCGCAGCCGGTCCAGGCCCTCAGAGTGGTGAACCCCTGCCCAGAGCGCCAACTGCATCACCTTGGTGGCGTCGACGACCGAGCCGCCGCCCACGGCTACGAGCAGGTCCGCGCCGACGCGACGCGCCTCTGCAGCTCCGGCGATCACGCCTTCCCGAGGCGAGTGTGCGGAGGCGCCGGCGAAGAGCCCCACGCAGAGAGAGCCGAGTCGCCGGGCCAACTGGGAAGCGAGACCTGCCTCGCCCGCGAGCGAGGCTGTGGTGGTGATCAGAAGGCGCGACGCCCCCATGTCTCGGGCTAGATCACGAACCGAATCGAGGCTGGTCCGCCCATAGATGACCTGCTCCTGAGTGGAGTTGCGGTGGGTTCCAGCGAGCATGGCCATCTCCCGCACCTCGGCGTCGACATTCTGCCAGCCCCCGCGACTATCGCACCAGGACCTTAGCTTGCATCCCCCCGTTTCAGCCCCTTGGGGACACGCAGCATGTGCCGGTAGGTGCCGTCGAAAACCGTACGCGTGCTGGAAATCCAGCGGGTCTTCACGCCCAGGGTGTCGCGGGTCGAATGGATCTGGCGCGCGCGCAGCTCCCGCTCGGCCGCTTCTTCCTCCGGCATGGGCTGCACCTCGAGCTGCGGCTCCGCCGGCAAGACGATGATGCTGGCGAACGGCTCGTCTTTGCGGAAGACGTGGGTCACCCCTTCGGGCGGCGCCTTGAAGATCATGAAGAACATCATCGGCCACCACTCCGAACGGATCAGGGCGGGAACCGCCAGCGGCGTACTGCTGGTGAGGTCAGCGTAGTAGCGGGGATGAGGCTCGGTGCGGATCGCGAAACCCGGTTCCACCTTGAGATCCAGCAGGACCTGATATGAGTAGAAGCCCTCGCCGAAAGGCCGGAACGGCGGCCAGGACTTTCCGTCACCGGGGTCCGGACCCCAGTCAGCGTCGAGCCGCACCCGCCCGTCCTTCCAGGTGACCCGCAGCTCGGCGTCGAACGGATAGAGCAGCTCGAGCCCATAGCGGGCTCCTTCGGAGAATGGCGCGCAGTGCCACACCTGTTCATGCGAACCGTCCACTCGCGGCTGAGGATCGCCCGCCCAGCCCGGCACCGGTAGCTGAATGGGCCGAGGCGGCGTCCCCCGACCATGCATCCGGTACTTTACGACGGGCATGAACCCTCCTCCCCAGTGAACTCTCGAGCATCGGCGCAGGCCAAGCTTGGCCTTTGCGCCACCTGTTCCCAAGAACCCGGCAGGAGCCGAACCGTTTCCGGTCGGCGTCAGGCTGCGGCGGCGGCCTGCTGCGCGAAGGCGCGCCGGAACGCCGTCAGACGGCCTTCGGCGATGGCCAAGCGGAGATCCCGCATGAGGGATTGGTACACGGCCAGGTTGTGCCAGGAGAGCAGCACCTGCGCGAGGATCTCGCCCGATTTCACCAGGTGGTGAAGGTAGGCTTTCGAATAGTCGCGGCTCGCGGGACAGTCGAGGGAGGGGTCGAGCGGCTCATCGTCCTCCGCGAAGCGGGCGTTCTTCAGATTTATCGGTCCTCGCCTGCTCCACGCCTGACCGTGGCGGCCCGCGCGCGTCGGCAGGACACAGTCGAACATGTCGACCCCACGGCTGACCGCCTCGACGATGTCCGCCGGCTTGCCCACGCCCATGAGGTAGCGCGGGCGGTCGGCGGGCAGCATGGCCGGTGCGTAGTCGAGCGCCTCGCACATGGCGGCATGCCCCTCCCCCACCGCCAAACCGCCGATAGCGTAGCCGTCGAAACCGATCTCGACGAGGCGATCGGCCGATTCCCGGCGCAGCGCCTCAAAGGTGGAGCCCTGCTGAATCCCGAAGAGCGCCTGGCTCCCGCGCTCTCCGAACGCCGCCTTGCACCGCGCGCCCCAGCGCGCGGACAGGCGGACGGCCTCGGCCGCGCGCGCCTCGCCGGCCGGAAAGGCGACGCACTCGTCCAGCTGCATGACGATATCCGCGCCAAGCAGATCCGCCTGGATCTCCACGGAACGCTCAGGCGAGAGCACGTGGCGCGAACCATCGATGGGGCTGGCGAACGTCGCGGCCTCTTCTGTCACCTTGGTCAGCGCAGCCAGCGACATCACCTGGAAGCCGCCGGAGTCTGTGAGGATCGGTCGGTTCCAGCCGGCGAACCGATGCAGGCCGCCCAGCCGCCCCACCCGCTCCGCCCCCGGCCGCAGCATCAGGTGCACGGTGTTGCCGAGGATGATGTCGGCCCCGCTCGCCCGCACCTGGTCCATGGTCAGGGCCTTGACCGCGCCGGCCGTGCCCACCGGCATGAACGCGGGGGTGCGGATGTCGCCGCGCGGCGTCCGCAGCACGCCGGTGCGCGCGCCGCCGTCGACGGCCTCGATGAGGAA
>DASXGQ010000201.1:0-5200 GCA_036488995.1 Caulobacteraceae bacterium | reverse complement strand
ACGACGATCTCAGCCCTCGCCGGCCCGATCCCGAAGAAGAGGGCCAGGGCAGCCAGGCAGGCTACAAATGCAGAACCAGCGCGCCGCATCCGATAAACGCCCCCGGGGTCCCAACCCATGCCGCCGGGACCCCGCAAGCATTAGAGACCGATTGCAGAATAAATCCAGTGCGGGATCGGACGCCTGGTCCGTGCGCGCGTCCCGCAGACCGCGCCGGTCCCCGCGGGGACCGACGGGGCCGACTGCAGATCGTCAGACCGCCACCGCGGCCGAGCGACGGCGCAGAGTTGCGCCGACGAGCCCGAAGCCGAGGAGCATGAACGCCCACGCGGCAGGCTCCGGCACCGACGTGTAGAGACTAACGGCGACGCTCGAGAAGCCCGGTTCACCATAGTTGGGAGTCCAGGTCACGCCCCCGTCCATTGTCTCGTAGGCTCCGCTCGTCAGAACCCCGGCGCCGAGATAGGTGAAGAAGGTCGAGGAGATCCCCTGGAGAGCGAAGTAATACGTCCCCGGTCCGAGCGCCATCGGACCCACACCGAAGATTCCTTGTTCAAGCAAGGCTCCGGTAGGGTCCGGGCCGAAATTGTTCACGAACGTGACGTTGTCGGTGCCGGCCTGAAGGATCGTTCCGGGCGATCCGCCCGGACCGTTGGCTTCGAGGAAGCCCCAATTCACTGCCGTGGGGGTAATACCGAAGTCGAGTTCGGTGAAGCTCGCCCCATTGATCACCGTTGGCGCCGTAAGCGTGAACTCCTGGGCGGCGAAGTCGTCGCCACGTCCGGCTTGGGCGGCGCAGGTGGTGCTCCAGCTGCAGTCGCCATTGTCAATCAGGTGACTGAACGGGTTGCTGAAGGCGACGTCGTTCGCCGACGCGCCAGCGGCGACGCCGGCCGACGCAATGATGGAAGCACAGAATAGTTTGAGCTTCATGTTCTGCATCCTCACTCGGACGCCAGAGGCCCCTCGCCCCGGTCCTATTCTCGACACATTAACAGCAAAGTTGTCGATACTCAAGATAAATTTTTAACACGTTGAAATAAACGCGGCCCTTTATCCCAAACACGCAAAGTCGTCCGCCGAGGCGGACGACTATACATTAAGGGAAGTACGCCAGACGCCGTCAGAGACGGCGCCTGGCTTTACTCTATCAGGTGCAGAGCTTGGGTTGCACGGTCGTGAAGTTACCCACAAAGGAGTACCTTCCGCCTGTGCTCGTCGACGGGGTTCGGTAGAACCAGTCGTGGAAGGCGAGATCCTGGTAGTGGTAGACGAAACCGCCGACACCCACGACAGGATAGTTGCCGAAGTTCCCGGCCTGGTCCGGCGTTAGCGGGTCGCCGACTTCGAGGTTGTTTTGGCAACTGTTGATCACTTGGCCCGTGTTACCCCAGGACGGTGTGAGGTCGTTGTTCAAGCCGCCCGGCGCGCCCGGAATGGACTGGACGAACGGATCGTCGATCAACTCGCCCAGTTCATGCACCCAGATCGTCGTGTCGGCGAAGTGGGGGCCGAAGGCGTTGTTGGTGTCGAAGAAGGCGCCCACGGCATAGAGTTGCGTTCCGCCCGCCACCGAGATGGCGTTGTGGTAGCCAAGGACGCAGCAATTGTTGGTCGTGGTGACGTAGATCGCCGTATCGAGCGCCAGAGAGACTGGCACCTGGGACGGCGTGGCGTAGGTGGCGGCGATCGACTGAAGCTCGGCGTCGAACTCGTTGATCTCCACCAGCGGCACCGGTTGGACGCCGCCGCAGTTGTCCGGAATCCCCAGCACGGTGTCGCTCGGATTGGTCGGATACCAATCGACCACGATTGGATCGAGGCGAGAGGGGATCAGCGTCACGCCGTAGCCGGTTCCCTTGACCGCGTTCCAGAAGTTGGCGCGCTGAAAAGCTGATATGAGCTGGGTCCCGCCCGGCACGTTGCTGACGTTCACCCCGTTCGAAACAAATGTATTCGGCCGGAATATGGGCGAATTGAAGAACCGCCGCGCCGCCGACTGCGTGTCGCAATGCGAAACCGCGGTCGGATCGATCACGAAGCCGCCGAGGTGGATCCTGACCGCCACCGGGACATAGGTCACGTTGGTGTTGGTTTTCACGGGCGCATACGGGCTGCTGCCGACCATCGACACCGCATAGGTGTTACCGTCCAGCGGCGAGGTGATGTTGGTCGTCCAGTAGGGGACGGTGGTCCCGACGCCCAGGCCCTTGGCCAGCCGTTGGGCGGCAAGGCGCCGCGCCTTTGAGCTCGGCGGCGTTTGCAGAGTCGTCGGCTTCCACTGATGCACATTCGCCATGTGCGATTTCAGGTAGGTGAGCTTTGCGGCGTCCGAGAGAGGAGCGGTCGTCGCGCTCGCAGCTGTCGCCACGGTCGCGGCCCCCGCTAGCGCTTGGGCTGCGATCGCCCAGCGTCGCCACGGTATGTTCTCTTTTTGTTCCGCGCCAGACGCACGGGTTTCGCATGAGTGATGCATGTGTGTGCCTCCCCAGCAACGATGCGGAAGCTAGGCTACGCGATCCGGACAAAAATGCACCAATAAAATCGACAAAATGTCGCACTTGCCCAGTTTTTGACGCCAAAGCCGCAATTGACCGCGTCCCGTGTGACGGGGCATTGAGCCGGGCGCGGACATACCAGGGAGGCTCGCCATGACGGCCATCAATCAGGTCGCTGACTACCGGCTCGAAGGCGACGTGGGTGTCATCACCCTGAACTCACCGCCTGTGAACGCCCTCTCCGCGGGTGTGCGCGACGGGCTCGCCGGCGGAATGAAGGCGGCTCTCGACGACGCGGGTGCCGGGTCGATCGTGATCATCTGCGAAGGCCGGACCTTCATTGCCGGTGCGGACATCACAGAGTTCGGCGGCCCGCAGAAGGGCGCGAGCCTGTTCGAGGTGCAGGACGCCATCGAGGGCTCGACCAAACCCGTGATCGCGGCGATCCACGGCACGGCGCTGGGCGGCGGCCTCGAGGTCGCCCTGGCGTGCCACTACCGCGTGGCCGTCCCGTCCGCCCGCTGCGGCCTGCCCGAGGTGAACCTCGGCCTCCTGCCTGGCGCCGGCGGCACCCAGCGCCTGCCGAGGATCGTGGGCCCGCAGAAGGCCATGGAGATGGTCACCAGCGGCCAGCACGTGCCGGCGAAGGAGTGCCTGGCGATGGGCCTGGTCGACGAGATCGTCGAGGAGGGCAAGCTGCGTGAGGGCGCGATCGCCTTTGCCCGCAAAGTGGTCGCAGAACATCGGCCGCTGAAGAAAGTCCGCGAGTCCAACGAGAAGGTGGAAGCGGCCCGCGGCCATCCCGAGATCTTCGCCGAATTCCGCAAGGCCAACGCCCGGCGTTTCCGCGGCTTCCTGGCGCCCGAATACAACATCCGCTGCATCGAGGCGGCGGTGAACCAGCCGTTCGAAGAGGGCCTGAAGACCGAGCGCAAGTTGTTCGGCGAGTTGCTCACCGGCTCCCAGAGCGCCGCCCAGCGCTACAGCTTCTTCGCTGAGCGCCAGGCCGCCAAGATCCCCGACGTACCGGACGACACGCCCGTCATCCCGGTGAACAAGGTCGGGATCATCGGCGGCGGCACCATGGGCGGCGGCATCGCGATGAACTTCATGAACATCGGGATTCCGGTGACCATCGTGGAGGTGAAGCAGGACGCGCTCGACCGGGGCCTGCAGACCATCAGGCGCAACTACGAACGCTCTCGAACCGCGAAGCCGGAGGAGACCGAGGCCCGAATGAGCCGCCTCTCCGGCTCGCTGGACATGAACGCCCTCGCCGACTGCGACCTCGTGATCGAGGCGGTGTTCGAGCGGATGGACGTGAAGAAGGACATCTTCACGCGCCTCGACGCCATCTGCAAACCCGGCGCGATTCTCGCCACCAACACCTCTGGACTCAACATCGACGAGATCGCCTCGGTCACGAAGCGGCCCGAGGCTGTGATCGGCCTGCACTTCTTCTCGCCGGCCAACGTCATGAGGCTGCTGGAGATCGTCCGCGCCGACCACACCTCCAAGGAGGTGATCAACACCTCGATGAAGTTGTCGCGCAAAATCGGCAAGATCGCCGCCCTGGTGGGTGTCTGCCCCGGCTTTGTGGGCAACCGGATCCTCGGCGCACGCCAGCGCGAGGCGCAGAAGTTGATGTTCGAGGGCGCCATGCCCTGGGACATCGACCGCGTGCTCTACGACTTCGGCTTCCCCATGGGCCCGTTCGCAATGAGCGACCTCGCCGGCCTCGACATTGGCTGGGTGAAGGAGAAGTCCAAGGGCGAGACCATCCGCGACGTGCTCTGCGAGATGGATCGGCGCGGCCAGAAGACCAACGCCGGCTACTACGACTATGACGAGAACCGCGTGGCGCGACCCTCCCCGGTCACCGAGAAGGTGATCAAGGAGTTCGTGGCCAAGTCGGGCGTGAACGCGCGCGAGATCACCGACGAGGAGATCCTCGAGCGCTGCCTCTATCCGATGGTCAACGAGGGGGCGAAGATCCTCGAGGAAGGCAAGGCGATCCGCGCCTCCGACATCGATGTCGTCTGGCAGAACGGCTACGGCTGGCCGGTCTACCGCGGCGGCCCGATGTGGTGGGGCGAGCACGTCGCCGGCCTGCCCAAGGTCCTCGAGCGGATGAAGGAATGGGAAGGCCGGATGGGCGACACCTACAAGCCCGCCGCCACGCTCGAGCGCCTCGTCTCCGAGGGCAAGGGCTTCGCCGGCTGATCCGAGTGAACGCGGGGCCGGTCACGCCGGCCCCGCGTTCCGATCACGCGCGTGCGCCCGACGGGTTTTTCAGGTTCCGGCGTCGGCGCAGACCCGCCCCTGCCGCGCCCATGCCCAGCATCAGCAGGCTCCACGTCGCAGGCTCTGGAACGCCGGGCGGGTCGCCGCCGGTCTGACCGGTGTTGTCGAGTACGACGATCGAGGTTGGCGTGAGGGTGAGGCTGGCCGTGTCCAGCACCAGCGGGTTGCCCGGGGCGCTGTAGCTCTCGGTGAGGCCGCCGGTCGCCACGTCGCCCGAGGTCACCATATGGGTCAGGGCCGTGCGGTAATCCGGATTGGTCACGAACGGATCGGTGGCGCTGGAAATCTTGCTCCAGACAGAGAGATCGCCTGGGCCCCAGTTGGCGTCCTCCGCTTGATAATAGACCTCCGATTGACCGGAGGCGGACGCGCGCCGCAGGGCTTCGCCGTTGGTCCAG
>DASXGQ010000091.1:0-5336 GCA_036488995.1 Caulobacteraceae bacterium | reverse complement strand
CGGCCACTGCGGACGCTCGCACAGCCGATCGATGGGTCGCCGGGACTTTCGCCCGGCGATGACGGAGCTTTAGGGGGAGTGCTTCAGAACGGGGCGATCTGAACGCGTCAGTCCCGCCTGTCGACAGCTACCCCAACATGTCCGAAGCTGTACGCGGCCCGACTTGGGATGGGTTGGTATCGGGAAGCTCAGAATGCCAAGCGTGCTCAATGATCCGAAGCTGGACGCCATGCTCCCCGAGTTCCACCGCGTCAGCAAAACGCAGGACGAGGCGATCGAGCGCTACTTCTTCAAGGAGCGCACGGGGCCGTGGACCGGAATGGAGCCGCGGGATCACGCTTTTCTCGCCGACAAGATGGTGGCGCTCGAGAAGGACAAGGCCGAGTTCTGCTACATGCTCTGTCGGGCGATCGGCGCGCGCCGGGTCGTGGAGGTGGGCACGTCGTTCGGCGTCTCGACACTCTATCTGGCCGCCGCAGTCCGCGACAACGGCGGGGGCGTCGTCCTCGCGGCGGAGAACGAACCGCTGAAGGCGCAGCGCGCCCGGGCCAACTTCGAGGCCAGCGGTCTTTCGAGCTTCATCGAATTCCATCAGGCCGACGTGATCGAGGCCTGCAAGCCTTTCGAAGGCCCGATCGACTTCGTCCTGTTCGACATCTGGGCGCATGTGGTCCGCCGGGTGCTCGACATCATCGCGCCCCGTCTGCGGCCCGGCGCGGTGATCTGCGCCGACAACACCGCCGGCGAGCGCAGCCGCGAAAGCTACGCGGAGTTCTTCGCGTTGGTGGAGGACCCCGCCAGTGGCTTCCGCACGATGACGCTCCCGTTCGAGGGCGGGTTCGAGCTGACCGTCAAACTCTGACGTGGCGGCGGCCGTCTGAACGGAAAAAAGGTGAGTGGGGAGGTTCGCAACAGTCCCTGAGCAGGGTGAGGCTTGAGCAACCCACTCGCCCAGTGACCCCTTGCGTGTAGCCAGGGTTAAGCGACTGTGGAGGAGCCGGGCGCACGATGGCGCCGGCGCGGGGGCGCTCCAGATGACCATCGACCTCGACCGGGTTCGCGCCGACACGCCGGCGCTGCGGGACCAGACCTTCCTGCTCAGCGCCGGCGCCTCGCTGATGCCCGACCCGGTGGTCGACGCCGTGATCTCGTATCTGAGGCTCGAGCAGGCGATTGGCGGCTACAGCGCCGCGGATCGTGAGGAGGCTGGGCTGGACGGCGTCTACGGCAGCCTTGCGCGCCTGGTGAACGCCAGCCGCGACGAGATCGCCATTGTGGAGAACGCCACCAAGGCCTGGCAGATGGCGTTCTATTCGCTCACCTGGCGACCGGGCGACAAGATCCTGACCGGCCGGGCCGAGTACGCGGCCAACTATGTGGCCTACCTGCAGACGGCGAAGCGCTACGGCGTCGAGATCTGCGTGGTCCCCAACGACGCCTACGGCGCGACCGACCCGGACGCCCTGCGCGCCATGCTCGACGACCGGGTCAGGCTGATCTCGATCACCTGGATCCCCACCAATGGCGGCCTGGTCAATCCGGCGGCGGAGATTGGCCGGATCGCGCGCGAGGCCGGCGTGCCCTACCTTCTCGACGCTTGCCAGGCCGTGGGGCAAATGCCCGTCGACGTCGAAGCCCTATGCTGCGACATGCTCACGGCGACCGGCCGCAAGTTCCTACGCGGGCCCCGGGGGACCGGCTTCCTCTACATACGGCGCGACCTGATGCGTCGCCTCGAGCCGCCGATGATCGACCACTTCGCGGCCCCCTGGACGTCGGACGACGGCTACACCCTTCGCGATGACGCCCGCCGTTTCGAGGTGTGGGAGAACAACTACGCCAATCGCCTGGGCCTTGGCGTCGCCGTCGACTACGCCGTGGCCGTCGGGCTGGATGCGGCCCAGGCCCGTAGCTGGGCGCTCGCAGACAGGCTGCGCGCAGGCCTTGGTGATCTTGGGGGCGTGGAGGTTCTCGACCTCGGCAGGGAGAAGTCGGCGATCGTCAGCTTCCGTGTTGATGGAGTGGAGACCCGCAAGGTCCTCAGCGCGGCCGCGGCGCAGAACATCGTCATCGGCGCGTCGACGCCGGACAGCACGCGCCTGGACTCGGAGGCGCGAGGCCTTTCCTCGATTCTCAGAGCCTCGCCTCACTACTTCAACCTCGACGCGGAGGTCGATCGCCTCGTCGAGTTCTGCGCCAGTCTCTGAGAGCGAGGCTGCCATTTGTTCGCGAGGACGCCGGCGCTCCGGGTCAACTCTCTCACCCGCGTTGACTGCGGCGCACGGTCGGCGACCGTCGGCCGGGGCAGGGAAGGGGCGGCCGCCATGGCGGGCAAGGGCGGGATCATTGAGGACATACTCGGCGGCGAAGACGCCGAGAGGCCGGAGGGCGACACTCAGGCTGGGCTCGATCCGGTCGCCGCGGCGCTCGCGACGGGCGCCGCCGGGGCCGACCGCACCGTCGCGGCGGACCTGAAGGCATATCTCAAGAGGCAGGCGCGGCTGGTCGAGCTCCAGACCGAGCACCTGCACGAGCAGCGCATGGTGCTGCTCTCAAGCCTCAGGATCCGGCGCACGACCGATCGGCTGAAGCTCGGCATGCAGCTGTTCTTCATCCTGGTGGCGACCGCACTTGGTCTCGGCGCAGCGGTGATGGTCTTCGACGCCTTCAATTCGAGGTCGGTCGTGGTCGAGACCTTCGACGCGCCCCCGGCTCTGGCTGCGCGCGGGTTGAGCGGTAAGGTGGTCGCCGGCGGCGTGCTCGACGCTCTGACCCGCCTGCAGCAGGCGACGCATTCCAACCAGGCTGCCCGCGAGCTTTCCAACGCCTGGACCGGCGACGTTAAGGTGGAGGTTCCGGAGACCGGCGTCTCTATCGGCGAGATCGACCGGATGCTGAAGGCCCGTTTCGGCCATGACATCCATATCGAAGGCGATCTCGTGCAAACCGACGCCGGGAGCCTTGCGCTCACCATCCGCGGCGATGGCGTCACCCCCAAGACCTTCGAGGGCGGGCCGGGTGAGTTGGACAAGCTCACCACCCAGGCCGCCGAATACGTCTACGGACAGTCCCAGCCGGCGCTTTTCGCCGTCTATCTCACGAGGTCTGGTCGCGACGCCGAAGCGATCGACTTCGCTACGAGGGCTTACGGCGGGGTCGACGCGGCCGAACGCCCGTATCTTCTGAACACCTGGGGCAACGCCCTGGAAAACACGGGGGCCAGTGCGCGCGAGGCGATGCCTCTCTACAGCGAATCCGTGAGATTGAAGCCGGACTACTGGCCCGGCTACGCCAATCTCATGAACACGGACCTGCTCCTCGGCGACGAGGAGGGCGCCTGGCGCATCGGTGAGGCCATGCGCCGGCAAGTCCGGGGGAAGGCGGCCCGCGACACGGCGCACGAATTCGTAAATGCCGACCTCGTCAGTTGGGACCTCCTAAACTGGCGCGACGCGCTTCTGGCGGACGCCAAGGCTCACGCGGGCCTCGGCTCGAATGCGAGCGATGCGACACCCGACATAGCCGACGTCGAAGCGCGCCTGCACGATCTCGGCGGCGCCAAGCTGCAGTTGTCGACGGCCCAGGCGCGGGCTGCCGATCCCAATGTCGCGGCGATGACCCACTTCGTGCGCGGCCACGTCGCCGGCGAGTCCGGTGATGTGGCGAGGGCCGCCGACGAGATGGAGGCGTTCGCAGCCGCCTACGCCAATCCCGTCGTGTCGAGCAACTATCCCGGCTACCTCTGCTGGGTCGCTCCGGCGGAGGAGATGGCAGGCCGGCCGGCCAAAGCAGACGCCGTGCTCGCGGCCGCTGGTCACTACGTCGACTGCTACCGCTTCAGGGGCGACATCCTCGATCATCGCGGCGATTGGGCCGGGGCGCAGAAGGCCTACGCCGCGGCTGTCGCCCTCGCGCCGGACCTGCCGGCCGCCTATTACTCGTGGGGCCTGGCGCTCGCCCGCCACGGCGACGCCGCCAGCGCCGCAGCCAAGTTCTCCGCCGCCAACCAGCGCGGCCCACACTGGGCCGACCCCCTCAAGGCCTGGGGCGACCTGCTCGCCCGTCAGAACCGCTGGCCCGAGGCCGTGGCCAGGTACGACGAAGCGCTGAAATGGGCGCCGGCCTGGACCGAGCTGAAACGCGCCCGGGCGCGCGCCGCGGCCCGGGCGCGGGCCGACTGAGCCGGCGGCCTATGGCTCCCCGAGGAAGGCCGTGAGCACCGCGCGATAGCGCTCGGGCTCCTCGTAGGCGGGGAGGTGGCCGCTCTTCTCGAAGACGACCAGCTTCGCGTGCGGGATCTCGTGGGCGATCCGCCATGCGGTCAGCGGCGCCACGTTCATGTCGTAGCGGCCAGTGACCACCAGGGTGGGGAACGTGAAGGCGGCGAGCTTGGGCGTAAGGTCCAGGTCCGCCGTGGCCTTGGAAACCGCTTGTGACACCTCCGGCTCGAAGCCGAGGTCGCCCATCCGCTCCATGTAGGCGTCGCGCTTGGCAGGCGAGTAGAAGATCATCGAGAAGTGCGCCCGTAGACTCGCGCGGGCGGCCGCTTCGGAGCCGGCCCCCAGCCGGGCCTGCTCGGCCTCATCCGACGCCTCGATGTCGGGAAAGGTCTGCGGCAGCAGGTGGACCATGCTTTTCCACGACGGCGCCGCCGAGTCCGACAGCACCAGCTTGGTGACATGTTCGGGATGGGCGGCGGCGTAGGCCATTGCGATCATGCCCCCGAACGAGTCCCCGACGAGGGCGAACCTTTGCAGCCCGAGCGCCGACCTGACGGCCTCCAGGTCGGCGACCTGCGCCTCCATCGTCTGCGGCGAGCCGGCCCTGAAAGCCTTGGAAACGCCCGTGCCGCGCTGGTCGTACACCACGACCATCCGGCCCTTCGCCACCTTCGGCCACAGGTCGTTCATCATCAGATAGGCGTGCGACAGCCCCGGCCCGCCGTTCACCACGATCACCGGGAGCGCCGAGCCCCCATGGCCGAGGACCTGGTAGCCGATCTCCCCATCGGCTGTGCGCGCCCGCCCTGTCGACGGCGCCGCCTCGGCAGTGAGGGAGCCCGCCGCGATCACGGCGGCGGCGATAAGGGCGGTTCGGTTTCGCATTGTGCTCCGGGACGACTTGGCGGTGAGAATCGGCCGGAGCTCTACCATGCGTCGGGCAAGCTGCAGCTGGGCCGTTAGGGGCGCATTGCGCTACAGCAGATACCGCAGCACCAGCCGCGCCGCTTCGTCGATGAGCGTCTCCACGGCGTCGTCCGACAGGATCTCGGCGCGATGCAGGACCGCCGTGTGCGTCAGGGCCTCGATCGAGGTGACGCAGACGAAGGTCGCCAG
>DASXGQ010000087.1:0-6268 GCA_036488995.1 Caulobacteraceae bacterium | reverse complement strand
GACGATGACGCAGCCCTTGATGTACAGGGCGATCAAGGCGCATCCGAGCACACGCGAAGTCTACGCGAAGCGCCTTGTCGACGAAGGGGTCACCACGGCCGAAGAGGTCGAGAGCTGGATCTCCGAATTCTCCACGTTCCTGGACGCCGAGTTCGAAGCGGGCAAGACGTGGCATGCCAACAAGGCCGACTGGCTGGATGGCAAATGGTCCGGCCTGGCCCTGCCCGAGGGTGAGGACCGCCGCGGCGAGACGGCGGTGCCCCTGCAGAAGCTCAGGGACCTCGGAATGAAATTCACCGCCATTCCGGAGGGCCTGGACGTCCACCGGACCGTGGCGCGGGTCATCGAGGCGCGCCGCCAGGCGATCCAGTCCGGCCAGGACCTCGACTGGGCAACCGCCGAACACCTCGCTTTTGCGAGCCTGCTGGACCAGGGATTCCCGGTAAGACTGTCGGGGCAGGACAGCGTGCGGGGGACGTTCACCCAGCGCCACTGCGATCTCGTCGACCAAACGACCGAGGCGCATTACACGCCGCTGCGGCATCTCCGTCCGGGCCAGGCCCACTTCGAGGCGTTGGATTCGGCTCTGTCGGAAGAAGCGGTCCTGGGTTTCGAGTACGGCTTCTCGCTGGCCGACCCGAGGACGCTGACTCTTTGGGAAGCCCAGTTCGGCGACTTCGCGAACGGCGCCCAGGTGGTGGTCGATCAGTTCCTGTCGTCTGGCGAGCGCAAATGGCTGCGCATGTCCGGTCTCGTCATGCTGCTTCCGCATGGCTACGAAGGCCAGGGGCCCGAGCACTCCTCGGCGCGCCTCGAACGCTATCTGCAGCTTTGCGCCGAGGACAACCTGCAGGTGGCGAATTGTTCGACGCCCGCCAACTACTTCCACATCCTGAGGCGACAGATCCTGCGGGAGTTCCGCAAGCCGCTGGTCATCATGACGCCGAAGTCCCTGCTCCGCCACAAGAAGGCTGTCTCGCCCCTCACGGAGATGGCGGAAGGCTCGTCCTTCCACCGCGTGCTTCAGGACGACGCCCAGTATGGACGGCTCACCAGCGTTTCGCTCAAGCCGGATGACAAGATCCGACGCGTCGTCCTCTGCTCAGGGAAAGTCTACTACGATCTCCTGGAAGAACGTGAGAAACGAGGTGTCGACGACATCTATTTGATGCGCCTCGAACAGTTCTATCCGTGGCCGGTGAAGTCACTGACAGTCGAACTGTCTCGGTTCAAATCGGCCGAACTGGTCTGGTGCCAGGAAGAGCCGAAGAACATGGGCGGCTGGACGTTTGTCGATCCCTGGCTGGAGCTGACGCTCGCGAAGATGAACATCGCCGCCAAGCGTGCACGCTATGTCGGCCGTCCGGCCTCCGCGTCGACCGCGGCGGGCCTAATGAGCCGTCACCTAAAGGAACTGCAGACCTTCCTTGGCCAGGCCCTGAGCTGACCAAGTCCGACCTGCCAACGCCCGGCGCCAAGGACGCGTGGGGCGCATTCGATCCGGAGAGTTCTTTCGATGACCGACATAATGACCCCTGCGCTCGGCGAATCCGTCACCGAGGCGACAGTCGCCCGCTGGGCCAAACGCGCCGGTGAGGCGGTCAAGCGTGACGAGGTCATCGTCGAACTCGAGACGGACAAGGTGAGCCTGGAGGTCGCGGCGCCGGAGGATGGCGTGATCACCGCGATCGACGCGGAGGAGGGCGCCACCGTCGTCCCGGGCCAGCGCCTGGGCGTCGTCGGCGCTACGGGCGCTTCGACCGCCCCCACGCCGGCCAAGGCGCCCGAAGCGCCGCCCGCGAAACCTGCTCCGGCCCCTTCCGCAGCGGCGGCTCCTCCTGCCGCTGCACCCGCCAAGTCCGCCTCGGAGGCCCCCCTGTCGCCGGCGGTGCGGCGGATCGTGGAAGAGAACCAGATCGATCCGTCCGTCATCGGAGGAACAGGCAAGGATGGCCGTCTGACCAAGGGTGACGTGCTGGCGGCGGTCCAGGCGCGGGCGACCCAGCCGATCGCGCTGGCCCCGGTCGCGCCTTCGCCCACCCCGGTCGTCGCGCGCCCTGTGCGACCCGTGGCCGAACGCGAGGAGCGTGTGCCGATGACACGGCTGCGCCAGACCATCGCGCGGCGCCTGAAGGAGGCTCAGCAGACCGCGGCCATGCTCACGACCTTCAACGAGGTCGACATGAGCGCGGTGATGGCCCTGCGAAATCAGTACAAGGACGCGTTTGAAAAGCGCCACGGCGTGCGTCTCGGTTTTATGGGCTTCTTCGTGAAAGCCTGCATCGCGGCGCTCAAGGATGTGCCGGCGGTCAATGCGGAAATCGACGGGACCGACCTGATCTACAAAAACCACTATGACATCGGCGTCGCGGTAGGCACCGAGCGTGGACTCGTGGTGCCTGTCGTCCGGGATGCTGACACGATGTCGATCGCGGACGTGGAGCGCGAAATCACGAACCTGGGCAAGAAGGCGCGCGACGGCGCGCTTGCCCTCGACGACCTTCAGGGCGGCACTTTCACCATCTCCAATGGAGGCGTGTACGGATCGCTGATGTCGACGCCGATCCTCAACGCCCCGCAATCGGGCGTGCTGGGGATGCACAAGATCCAGGACCGTCCCGTGGTGGAGAAGGGACAGATCGTCGTGCGGCCGATGATGTACCTGGCGCTCTCCTACGACCATCGCGTCGTAGACGGACAAGGGGCGGTGACCTTCCTGGTGAAGGTGAAGGAGCACATCGAGGATCCGCAGCGACTGCTGCTCGAGATCTGACGCGATCCATCGGACGGGCCGGCGCCCGCATCTCAACAATCAGGAAACCGACATGGCCGGTTACGACGTAGTGATCATCGGCGGGGGTCCGGGCGGCTACAACGCCGCCATACGGGCAGGCCAGCTGGGACTGAAGACTGCCTGTGTCGAGATGCGCGCGACCCTCGGCGGCACGTGCCTGAACGTCGGCTGCATTCCTTCGAAGTCGCTGCTCCACGCCTCGGAGCTCTTCGAGATGGCGAAGGAGGACTTCGGCGCCTTCGGCATCGACGTCGAGCCGCGGCTCAATCTTCCCGCCATGATGAAGCAGAAGACTGATTCCGTTGGGCAGCTCACCAAGGGCGTCGAGTTCCTGTTCAAGAAGAACAAGGTGGACTGGATAAAGGGACGCGGCCGCCTGGCGGGGCCGGGAAAGGTCGAAGTCACAGCGGAAGACGGAACCGCAACCGTACTCGAGACCCGCCACGTCGTGATCGCCACGGGGTCGGAACCCTCGCCCCTGCCTGGCGTGACCGTGGACCAGCAAAGGATCGTGGATTCCACGGGCGCGCTCGACCTTCCCGAGACGCCCGGCCACCTGGTCGTCATCGGCGCGGGTGTTATCGGGCTGGAGCTGGGATCCGTCTGGCGGCGGCTCGGCGCCAAGGTCACGGTGGTGGAATTCCTCGATCGGATCACCCCGACGGTCGACGAAGAGACCGCGAAGACCTTTCAACGGTCGTTGACGCGCCAGGGGATCGCCTTCCGCCTCGGCGCCCGCGTGACCGGCGCGACGGTCAAGAATGACGGGGTCGATGTGATCTTCGAGCCGGTGAAGGGCGGCGAGACCGAGACGATCTCCGCCGACTACGTCCTGCTCGCCATCGGTCGACGGCCGTTCACTGAGAGCCTGGGCCTGGAGTCGGTGGGCCTCGCAGCCGACCGTCGAGGATTCATCGAGACCAATCACTTCCGGACAGCGGCGGAAGGCGTCTGGGCGGTAGGCGATGTCACATACGGGCCGATGCTCGCACACAAGGCGGAGGATGAGGCCGTCGCCTGCATCGAAATCATCGCCGGGCGTGCGGGACACGTGAACTACGACGTGATCCCCAACGTGATCTACACCTTCCCCGAAGTGGCGACGGTCGGGCGCACCGAAGAGGAGTTGAAGGCGGACGGCGTCGCCTACAAGGTCGGCAAGTTCCCCTTCACCGCAAATTCACGGGCGAAGGTCAATCACGAGGCGGAGGGCTTCGTGAAGATCCTGGCCGACGCGCAGACGGACAGGATCCTGGGCGTGCATATGGTCGGCCCGGACGTCAGCGAGCTGATCTCCGAATACTGCGTGGCGATGGAATTCGGCGGATCGTCAGAGGATGTCGCCCGCACCTGCCATCCCCATCCGACGCGGTCGGAAGCCCTGCGCCAGGCCGCCATGGGCGTCGAAGGCTGGACGATGCAGGCCTGACTGCGACGCCGCCCTCACGGCCTTGGATGGGCGCCGGCATAGGCTCGCATGAGACCGGCGGCGTCCACGGCCGTATAGCGCTGGGTCGTGCTCAAGGAGGCATGTCCCAGTAGCTCCTGGATCGAACGGAGATCCGCCCCAGCGCCCAGCAGGTGGCTCGCGAAGGCGTGGCGCAAGGCGTGGGGAGTCGCGCTCTCGGCAAGTCCGAGCGTCTGCCGAAGACTCTGCATCAGAGCCTGCACTTGTCGCGGTCGCAGGGGTCCGCCCCGCGTCGCCCGGAACAGGGGCTCTTCTGGAGCCACTTCAAAGGGGGCCGCTTCAAGGTAGGCGGCGATCGCATCCCTGACCGGCTGGAGCACCGGGACGAACCGCGTCTTGCCCCCCTTCCCGGTGACGCGAAGGGACTCGGCAAGAGGAAGATCGCGACCTCGCACCCCAAGCGCCTCAGAGATCCGAAGTCCGCATCCCCACATCAGGACGAGCACGGCGCGATCGCGCAACGCAATCCAGGGCAAGGCCGGTCGCTCTGTGGCGCTGGCGATCAGTTCGTGCGCCTCCCCGATCGAAACGGGTCTTGGAGCCGTTGGTCGAACCCGGGGCCCGCGAACGCGCAAGACGTCTTCGTTAGGAAGGCCGCATCTCGCGTCCAGATACCGATAGTACGCCCGGATAGCCGAAACGGCCTGAGCGAGGGATCTGGACGCGAGATGATCCTCCGAACGCCGAAAGGCGAGATAGGCGCGGAAGTCGGCGGCGCTGATCCTTGCCAAGGCCTCTGGAGACAGCGGACCGTCCAGATGCATGACCATGAAGCGGGCGAACGACTCGAGACAGGCGCGATAGGCGACAACCGTCCGAGGGCTCGCGCGGCGCTCCAGCGCCAGGTGAGCCAGCCAGTCCTCGAGACTCGCCTCGAATGTCAGGGGGAAGGCCATCTCTCGGCTGTTCGCTCTACGACGCGCGCGAGAAAGGTCACGAGTTCGGCGCCCATGTCTTCGCTGAAGGCCAATGGGTCCACGGCCCCGAACGCGATGACGCCCTGGCGCGCTGGTTTCCACATCTGCAGACGAAGGAGGGCCGCGCTGCCAATTTCCGGCCCCAGGGATCCGAATAGGCCGACAGCGGTCGGGCAGCGCCCGAGCTTCGAGAGCCGGTGTGAGCCGATCAGGGCGTCAACCTGGCCGCCCACCATGGGGACCCACCCATCGGGGGTCCCGCCGTCTCCTTCGAGGGCGATTACCCCGGTCGCCAGGCCAAAACGGCTTTGGGCGAGCTCATTCAGCCGCGCCGCAAGGTCTGGGAGCGACTCGGCCTCGAGAAGGTCGATCACCGCGGCATGAGTCTGCGCCTGAGCGGCATAGTTCGCCCGCGCCACGGCTTCCAGTCGGCGCCGTTCGCTCGACTCGCGTTGATGCGCTTCGCTTACGCGGGAGAGGGCGATCGGTCCGAAATCGACAAGGTTGGCGACATCCTCCCTCAGGCCCAGCTCGGCCAGCAGTTCTGCTTCCCCTTTGAGCCAGCCACTATGGGACCGAAGGAGCGAACGCATTGCGTCGGGGTCGAGCGGCTCGACCGGTTCATCTTCGGATGCGTCGCTAGTCGAGACTCGCAGCGCCAAGAGAACTCTCTCCGTTTCGAATCGCCCGCTATGCCTACCCTGCAAGCGCGGCCATCTGATGAAGAGCGCCGCACTGGTTAAGAGCGGGTTGCGTTCGGTGCGCCGGACGGGAAAGACCAGCACGATGAACGTCCAGACTGACCTGCAGGACACATCCGGTCGTATCGCCCAGGTGCTTCTGCCCCTGCCGGTCCCCGAGGCGTACGACTATGCTGAGCCCGCCGGAATGGAGCTCGAGGTCGGCGACATCGTGGTCGCGCCCCTGGGACCGCGGACCATCATCGGCGTGGTGTGCGGCTTCAAACCGCCGGCCGGAAGCAATCGCCGGCTCCGCCCCATCATCGGGCGGTTCGACTCGCCCAGGATGCCACCGCGCGCCCTGTCCTTTGCGCGGTGGGCGTCGGACTACGCCGCGGATGCCCCGGGC
>DASXGQ010000035.1:0-5316 GCA_036488995.1 Caulobacteraceae bacterium | reverse complement strand
AGCGGCGCGAGACTGGGCGTGACCGCGCCGCCCGGCGCGGTCATTGCAAGCGGGGCGCCAAGCCCTCGATGGGTGGCCGGCCCCCCGGCACAAGGCCGGGGGTGACGACGGCCGGCCATGACGGAGTTTAGGGGGAGAGCGGGGGTTAATTCACAGGCCGCCGGCTCTGTAATCGCCGGCGGCCCGGGGGCTCGTTGGAAAACGAGGGCTTCCCCGATTCCCGAAGAGGCCCCTTACTCGCCGGGTTTCCGATCGCCGCCGCCGTGATTGCCGTGATGGGCGTCTGCATGTCCGCCGGCGTGAGCGACACCCTGGCGGGCTCCGGCCGCATGATCGGTGCCGCCATGGCCGCCTCGAGCGGCGTCGTGGCTAACTGCGAACCGTGCGCCGTCGGCGTGGTCGCCGCCCTCGCGGGTGGCGTGACCGCCGGAGCGATCGCCGTCACCGACAGCGCCGTGACCGTCGTAGCGATTGCCGTGACCGCCAGCGCCGTGACCGCCGTGCCATCCGTTAAAGCCATCGCCGCCACCCCAGCCCTGCCCACGGCGGTTGGCGTAGCCGCACCAATAGAAGCCCGGTCCCTGCCAAGCGTTATCGTACCAACAGAAATTGCGTCCGCCGAAAATGAACTGGACTCGTTCCAGCGACGGCGCATCGCTGGCCCTATCGACCCCGAAGATCAGCTGCGATGAAGGTTCTGCGCTAGCAGCGCCCACGGCAACCGAAGTGCTCAACAACGCCGCCGTCGTGGCGACGCCAAGGATAAAGCTTCTCATGGAGTTTCTTTCAATAATGCCGCAACGCGAACGCCGCGTATTTTCATTCGCTCGATTGGACGAACCTAGCCAAAGCGCTTGAGACGCCCGATGGTTCAGCGAGGCATTGCTGCGGCGAGCGACCACACAGGAGGTGGTGACTTCGCGGACAGGCTAAATGTCCCTCTTCGTTTGAGGGCGCCGGCTCCGTCGCCGCGTCCGCGGGGCGGCGTCGGACGTTGGATTGCAGGCCGGCGCCCGCCCCTTTGGCGCCGACCTGCAATTCACCATTGTCTGGGTCAGATTCCGAGCAGGTTAACGCCTCTAGTGTGCAGCCAGTATGGCCATTCCGACCAAAGTTACCGACGCGGTTACAAATGGAAGCAGCGCAGCATAACCACGGATATTGACACTTCCGGAAGTTTTTTCCTTCCACCACGAATTATTTGTCATGATTGATTCCTGATCTCCGACCGGACGACTGTGTCCGGCGGGTCCCAGGTGGTCACGGTTGGAGTGACTCGCAAGGGCTTCATGCTGCATCGCAGCATAATTGGGATCATTGCGTGGGGCGCCGTATGAGCGCTGCGAAATCCTCCGAGCGTGGACGTGAAGGATCGCCGTTTAGAAGATCAGGCGGGGTTTGGTATGGTGTCGCCAAGACCCTGGCCCGCGTGAATGAAAGGCCTGACGGATGAGCGATCGGCGATATGCCAGCGTCTCCGCGATCCTGGCGATCCTCTTGGCCGCGGCCCTTGCGGCCGAGCCGATCGCCGCCAACGCACAGGCTACGGGGGAAGGCTATCAGAATCCCGCGCCGCCGCCGCCCGGCCAATACCCCCAGGGCGCCCCACCAAAGGACCCCGGTCCGCCGCCTCAGGGCGACAATGCGGCCCCGCCGCAATACCCGCCCTACGCGCAACCGCCGGGCGGCGGGGCGCAGGCCTATAACTATCAGCTCTACCGGCAGGCCTACCGCGACTGGCAGATCCGCTACGCCCAGTGGTTCAACCACTATTGCGTGAACCAGCATGCCCGAAACACCGCCGTCGGCGTCCTGATCGGGGGCGGCGTCGGAGCGGCGTTGGGGGCCGTGCTCGCCGGCCCCTGGGCGGCAGGGGGATGGGCGCTGTTCGGCGGCCTGGCGGGCGCGACCACGGGCGGTGCAATCGCCTCCAGCGTGAAGCCGGCCGCTTGTCCAGCCTACGGCCCCGGCCCCGGGTATGGACCGGCCTGGGGTTGGTCCGGAGGCCCTGGATACTACCGGCCCTATGGCTACGGCCCGCCGCCTGGCTACTCCGCAGGGCCGCCCCCCAACGACTGAGGCGAGGACCTAGGACTTAGGACCTAGGACCTAGGGCGCTGGAGGATGCGGCCAGCGCGTCGGGCGCAAAACGGAGGAGTCGAAAATGAAGGACCTGGCGGGCAAGACCGCTTTTGTCACCGGCGCGGCCTCCGGAATCGGGCTGGGGATCGCCACCGCCCTGTCTCAGGCCGGTGTGAAGGTGATGCTCTGCGATATCGAGGAGTCGGCCCTCGCCGCCGCCGTGGAAGGCCTGAAGCGGACGAACGCCGACATCGACGGCGTGAAGGCCGATGTTTCGCTCAAGGCCGAGCTTCGGGCGGCCGCCGATGCGGCGATCGCCCGCTATGGCAAGGTCCACATCCTCGTGAACAACGCCGGGGTGACTGGAGGCGCGAGTTACGGCGGCTGGACAGACGCCGGCTGGAACTGGACCCTCGGGGTCAATCTCATGGCGGTGATCTGGGGTGTCGAGATCTTCGGCCCTCTGATCGAGTCGCACGGCGAGGGTGGGCATATCGTGAACACCGCCTCGATCGCCGGCCTGATCTCCGGAACGGGAATGCCCTACAACGTGACCAAATACGGGGTCGTGGCGCTTTCAGAGGGCTTGCTGAACGACCTTGCCCCGCGTGGGATCGGCGTTTCGGTCCTCTGCCCGGGCTTCATCCGGACCCAGATCATCAATTCCACCCGCAACCTGCCCGATCGTTTCGAGGGCGCGGTGGACGCCATGCCGACCGAGGGCCCGGCCGCTGCGGGATTGAACGCTGTCCGCGACCGCGTCGCGCACGGCATCGATCCGATCTACGTCGGTGAACTGGTCCGTGAGGGCATCGAGAACGATTGGCCCTACATCTTTACCGACAACGAGTTCGAGCCGGTCATCGAGGCCCGGTTCGCCCGGATCAAGGAAGGCTTCGACCACATCCGCGGGCGCGAACCGCGGAAATGATCAGGGCTAGAGCAGATCATCCCCGTTCAGACGGTTCCGTCTGAACGGGGTTTGCGACCGGCAATTGGCAAGGCGCCACCGAAACCCTGGACGCCAACCTGCCTCACAGGCTGTCGGCCTGTCAGGCAGGTTGACGTCTCTGGATGAAGATCGGCGGCCTATCTGGACGTGGCCGACTTGTTGAGCATGGCCAGTATCTCGGACTTGCTGGCGTTGATCGTCGCCGACCCGCCCTGGACGAGCAACGCCGCCGTGTCGACGGAGAAGCTTTTGTCGTCCATCTTGATTGTTGCGATCTGCTTATCGCCACTGGGGCTCGGTTTTACTTCGGTGATTTGGCCAATGGTGGCGCCGGTCTTGTCCTTCACGGGCTGTCCCGCGGCGGCCTGAGCCGTGGCGCTCGTCGTCGCGTCGGGTTGGCTCGCCATCGCTCCGCTTGCCGAATCGGCAGGCGCGCTCGCGGCGGGCGGGGTGTCCGCAGCGGGAGGCGCGGCTTGGGCTTGAGCGACTACCGGAAGGACGATGGCAAAAAGCAGACTGGCGGCGCCATGTAATTTGCGCATGAGAGCCTCGTGTTATGGCGTCCCCCCGAGCGGGCCGTAACGCGGCGGCGGCGGCCTTGTTCACAGCACCGTTTCAATTTTGCCTCAGGCCTCTAGATCCTCCGCGGAGGATCGAAGGTGACGTTGATGACGCTCGGGTCGGCTCCCAGGGGCAGGATGACGGCGCCGCACGAGCGCGCCAGACGCAGCATGGCGGTGTTTTCCCGCAGGACGTCGCCATCGACCCGCGCGAGGCCGAGGTCGACCGCCCAGCCGAGCATCTCAGCCATCAGACTGCGGCCCAGGCCGAGGCGCTTGAGGTCGGAGCGCACCATGATGGCAAACTCGCCGCGGCTGAGATCGGGCTCCCAGATGAGCCGAACGCCGCCGAGAAATTCATCCGGCCCGCGGGGCAGCGCGGGATCGTAGGCGCCTGCCACCCTGTGGTGGGCGTGGTCGAAGTCGGTCAACATCGTAACCAAATGCCCGTGCTCGGGGCGAATGGGGCCGAAGAAACGCAGCCGCAGGTCTTCCGGTGTCGAACGACGCCCTAGCTCGATGAGTTCGTCCTCGTCATCCGGCCCGATCGGCCGGAGGCGAAGGTGACGGCCCTTGCTCGTGACGATGTCTTTCTCGGCTTCGGGCGCAAGAGGCATGGCCGGGATCCGTTCACCAGGCGCCCGCGAAGGGCCGTGGGGATCACGAATACGGGGACAGACGCACGGCCGCCTTAATCCAGTTTAGCTGTTGGAGACTTCTTTGCCGATGACTCGGCGATCGTCGATCAGCTTCCGATAACCGCCCGCTCTCCCCCTAAATTCCGTCATGGCCGGCCTTGTGCCGGCCACCCATCGAGGGCTTGGCGCCGCGCTTGCAATGACCGCGCCGGGCGGCGCGGTCACGCCCAGTCTCGCGCCGCTGACACGCGGGGAGCTGCGTAGCTTGGGCAGATAGGGCGAGAACCACCCAGTCGTTCCAACCGTCTTGGCCGCGCTCGCGCGCAGCCACGGCGAACGCTCGCACAGACGATCGATGGGTCGCCGGCACTGTCGGCCGGCGATGACGGAGTTTAAGGGGAGAGTGGGAGAGACCGCTACAATCCAAGGCAAATCATCTCCGACCAGACGAACTCGTCTGGTCGGAGATTGCTCTAGCGCCGGGTATTCACCCGCGACGTCTGATCAGCAAGAACCTCGCCGCGCTGCAGCTGGGCCAGTTGCTTGTCGGCGCTGATGCGGGCGGTCGAGCGGCAGCGGGCGTAGGCGGCGGTCTGCTTTAGATCCAGCAGAGAAGGCCGCTCGCCACAGACCACGTCGACCGCGTGCTTGACGCGGCTGTTGAGCATCGCCCAGCCGCTTTGATTGGACAGGTCCAGGTCCGCGTAGCTCACCCGGACGCTGGGCGGATCATTGTTATCCTGCGCGTGAATTGCAGTCGCGAAAGCAGTGAGCGCGAGTGCAACATTCAGGATCACGATGACGTGTTTCATTGGATCTTCTCCTGGTAAGCTCGCTCTTACGTGAGCGCGGGGAACTCCTTGGAAGATTTCAGTGGTCGTTTGCTCTAACGTTGGGTAATCTCACGCAACGTCTGATCCGCGAGGCGCACGCCGCGGTACAGCTCGGAGAGTTGCCTGTCCGCGCCGGATCGAGCTGTCGAGCGGCAGTGGTCGTAGACGGCGCTCTGCCACAGATCATTCAGTGCAGGCCGTTTGCCGCAGACCACGTCGACCGCGCGGTTGACGCGGATGTTGAGCACCGC
>DASXGQ010000002.1:0-2821 GCA_036488995.1 Caulobacteraceae bacterium | reverse complement strand
GATCGGCTCGATGGCAAGGAGTTCAAATGCCTCGGCGTCGGCGGACCCGCGGACGCGATCGCGCGTGTGAAGTCCGCGACGCGAGCCGCAAAGAAAGCTGACGGATAGCGAGTCATCCCTTTCGGTTGCGTACCCGGGGCTTCGGCTTCCGGCATCGCCGCCTCGAGACAGCCCGCCAAGGAAACCCGAATGTTTCATTCCTGGGAGGCCTCCGATGTCCGCACGTGGCGCGCAGCGGTCGGACACAGGTGGATGTCCTCCGCGTGACACCCACAGGATCGTAGGCTCAGCTGTCGGCGGAGCAGAGGTCATGGCATGCAGAAAGTCGCCTACTGCTCGCCGCCGCCCTGGAAGTAGACCATTACAGGCAGGGCGCCCTTTGCGCCCTGCGGCCGCATCGCGGGTCCTACTCAAGGCCAGAACAGGGGCCGCGGGCCGCGGAAAGCCAGGCGATGGTCCCCTGCCGTCAGCAACATCCGACCGGGGAACGGGACAAGGCCGGAGCGGTTTCGCTAGCTTGGGCGCAGTTCAAACGCGGACGTTTCAAGGGGAGGGCAGCCAGTCGTGGCTGATGTGATTTCGTTTCGCCAGATGCTGAACGAGCGTTGCGGGGAGGCCGGCCGCCTCATCGCCGCCCGGAACTGGTCGAAGTCTCCGATCGGCGCGATCGACTCCTGGCCGCAAAGCCTGAAGAGCGTCCTCGGCCTCATCCTGCCTTCGCCGGTGCCAATCGTGATGCTCTGGGGCGAAGACGGCGTGATGCTCTACAACGACGCCTACTCCGTGTTCGCCGGCGGCCGGCATCCCGAGCTGCTGGGGTCGAAGGTACGCGAAGGCTGGCCGGAGGTGGCCGACTTTAACGACAATGTCATGAAGGTCGGGCTCGCGGGCGGCACGCTGGCCTACCGGGACCAGGAGCTGACCTTGCATCGGCATGGCCGGCCCGAACAGGTCTGGATGAACCTGGACTATTCACCGGTCCTCGACGAGAGCGGAAAACCCGCAGGCGTGGTGGCCGTGGTCATCGAAACCACGGAAAGGGTCGAGGCTGACCAGCGCGCGGCGACCGAGCGTGAGCGCCTGTTGCAGGCCTTCGAGCAGGCGCCTGGGTTGATCATCGCCCTGCGCGGGCCGGAGCACCGCGTCGAGTTCGTCAACGCCGCCCACCGGCTGGTCTTCGGCAGCGCCGAGTGGCCGGGCCGGACCATCCGCGAGGCGTTCCCCGACATCGAGGGCCAGGGCTTCTTCGAGATCCTCGACAGGGTGTACGCCACCGGGGAGCGCCACATCGCCGACGCCGCGCCCGTGACGTTCCGTCAGTCGGACGGCGCGGTCGAGACCCGCCACCTGACCTTCGTCTACGAGCCCATGCGAGACGCCGACGGTGAAATCGTCGGCGTGCTCTGCGAGGGCTCGGACGTCACGGCCGCGCACACTGCGCAGCAAGCATTGCGCGAAAGCGAGAACCGCTTCCGCACCGCCCTCGAGATCCGCACCGTCGGCGCGATCACCTTCGATCTCGATGGCCTGCTGACGGACGCCAACGACGCCTTTTTGACGATGAGCGGCTACACGCGCGAGGATCTCGAGGGCGGTCGCCTGAGCCTGCAGACCCTGACCGCACCGGACTGGCAGGCGACGGTCGCAGACACGCTCGACAAGCTGAGGGCGCATGGCGAGACCAGCCCTTATGAGAAGGAATACGTCCGCGCGGACGGCACGCGCTGGTGGGGCCTGTTCGCGGCCAAGCGGCTGCAGGACGGGCGTGGCTTCAAGTTCGTAATCGACGTGAGCGAGCAGAAGCAGGCTGCGGTCGCGCTGCGGGAGCAGACGGCGGCCCTCGAAGCGCTGAACCGTACGGCGGCCGCAACATCCCTCGAGCGAAACCTCGATCGTGTCGTCCAGATGGTGACCGACACCGGCGTGGAGCTGACCGGCGCCGAGTTCGGCGCATTCTTCTACAACGTCCTCGACTCCGCCGGGGAGAGCTACATGCTCTACACCCTGTCCGGCGTCCCCCGAGAGGCGTTCGAGCAGTTCCCGATGCCCCGGAACACCGAGGTGTTCGCGCCGACCTTCGGCGGCGAAGGGATCGTGCGCTCGGACGATATCAAGCTCGATCCACGATATGGCCGAAACGCCCCGCGCCAGGGGATTCCGGAAGGGCACCTGCCGGTGACCAGCTATCTGGCGGTCCCGGTGGTGTCACGCACCGGCGAGGTGCTGGGGGGACTGTTCTTTGGCCATTCGGCGAGGGGCGTATTTTCCGAAGCGCACGAGCGGCGGATGGTGGGCCTTGCGGCGCAGGCGGCGATCGCGATCGACAACGCGCGTCTCTTCCAGGCCGTGCAGGCCGCCAACGAGACGCTGGAACAGCGCGTCGCCCAGCGCACCCAGGAGCTGACCGAGGCCCATGAGGCGTTGCGGCAGGCCCAGAAGATGGAAGCGGTCGGACAGCTGACCGGCGGCATCGCCCACGACTTCAACAACCTGCTTATGGGCATCGGCGGCAGCCTGGAGCTGATCGAACGGGCCCTGGTTCAGCCGGCCAAGTTCAAGAACATCGAACGCTACCTGCAGGGCGCTCAGTCCTCGGCGCGCCGCGCAGCCTCCTTGACGCAACGCCTGTTGGCTTTCTCCCGACGTCAGACCCTCGATCCCCGGCCGACAGACATCAACAAGCTGATCTACGGAATGGAGGATCTTATCCGGCGGACCGTCGGGCCGGCCATCAAGGTTGAGGTGGTCGGACAGGCCAGTCTGTGGCCGGCGCTGATCGACGGTTCGCAGTTGGAAAGTGCGCTGCTGAACCTCACCATCA
>DASXGQ010000247.1:0-21566 GCA_036488995.1 Caulobacteraceae bacterium | reverse complement strand
GAGAGGGTGTACTGGTACTCGGCCTGGCCGAGGCGGCCGCCGACGTTGATGTCCTCGCGCGGCTGAAGGAAGGTCTGGGCGCCGACCACCTTGGCGAGCTTCGGCCGGAGCCGGTTGATCACCTGGATGACGTTGGCCTTCCGACCCTCGTCCTGTGGCTTGAGGGTTATGCTGAGGTTCGCCTGGTTCGAGCCGCCATTGCCGGCGAAGAAGCCCGACCATTCGACCGCCGGGTCGCTGCTGATGACCTTGGCCACCTCGGCCACCTTGCGTTCCAGCTCCTGGAACGAGGCGGCCTGATTGATCAGCATGACCCCGCCCATGAAGCCGGTGTCCTGTTCGGGGAAGAAGCCGGTCGGGGTCGTGGCGTAGAGGAAGACGGCGAGCCCCACCGTGGCGACGAACACGCCCAGGGTGATCCGCATGTGTCGCAGCACGAAGTCGAGCCAACGGACGTAACCCGTCTCGAGCCGACGGAAACCCTCGGCCAGGGCGCGCGTGAACGGGTCTCTCGGTGGACCGGGCTGCTTCAGAAACCGGCTGCACAGCATCGGCGTCACGGTGAGCGACAGGAAGATCGACAGAACCACTGCGCCGCTGAGGGTGAGCGCGAACTCCCGCATGAGCCGTCCGACCACGCCGCCCATGAAGACCAGGGGCGTGAACACCGCCACCAAAGAGATCGAAATCGAGAGGATGGTGAAGTTGATCTCTCCGGCGCCTTGCAGGGCGGCCTGGTACGGATTCATCCCGTGCTCGATCTTCTGCCAGATGACCTCCTCCATCACGATCGCGTCGTCGACGACGAAGCCGACGGCGATCGTCAGGGCCATGAGCGAGAGGTTATCGAGACTGAATTTGGCCGCGAGCATGAGCGCGGCGGTCGCCATGAGGGCCAGGGGGATCACGACGCTGGGAATGATCGTGGCCCGCAGGTTCTGAAGGAAGAGGAAGATCACGCCGACCACGAGGAAGACGGTGATTAGGAGGGTGATCTCGACGTCGCGGACGGACGCCCGGATCGTCTGGGTCCGGTCGGCGACAACCTTCACGTCGATGCCTGGCGGGATATTGGCTTGCAGGCCCGGCAGGGCCTTCTCGATCGCGTCGACGGTCTTGATGACGTTGGCGCCCGGGGACTTGAAGATGATCAGCAGGACAGCCCGGCCGCTCGAGCCCGATCCTTTGGGCGCAGCCTTTCCGAAGTAGCTCCACGCTCCGATCTGATTGTTTTCGACATCCGCGACTGCGCCGCCGAGGTCGGAGATCCGGATCGCGGCGCCATTAACACGGTTGTAGCCGACGACGAGGTTGTTCCAGATCTTCGGGTCCATGATCTGGTCGTTGGCGTAGACCGTCAGGCTGCGCGAAGCGCCGTTGATAGAGCCCTTCGGCCCATTGATCGTCTGGTTGGTGACCGCCGCGCGGATGTTGTCGAGCTGCAGGCCGAGCGAGGCCATCTTGTGAGGATCGAGGCGGATGCGGATCGCCGGCTTCTGCTGCCCGCCGATGCTTACCTGACCGACGCCTTGGATCTGCGAGAGGTGCTGGGAGAGGATGTTGTCGGCGTAGTCGTTCACCGTCTGGATCGGCAGGGTGTTCGACGACATCGAGATGATCATGATCGGCGCGTCGGCCGGGTTGACCTTGCGGAAGGTCGGAGGCGCCGGAAGATTCGTCGGGAGCTGGCCGCCGGCGGCGTTGATCGCCGCCTGGACGTCCTCGGCGGCCGCATCGATGTTGCGCGACAGGTCGAACTGCAGGGTGATCGACGAGGAGCCGAGCGAGCTCACTGAGGTCATCTGCGTGAGGCCCTGGATCAGGGCGAACTGGCGCTCGAGCGGCGTGGCGACGTTGGAGGCCATCGTCTCGGGGCTGGCCCCGGGGAGCGCCACGCTCACCTGGATCGTCGGGAAATCCACCTGTGGCAGGGCAGCCACCGGCAGGTTGATGTAGCCGATTATCCCCAGCAGCAGGAAGGCGACGGCCACCAGGGAGGTGGCGACGGGGCGACGGATAAAGGGGCCGGAGATACTCACGAGGGGCCCCTGGTCACGTCGCGGGATTGAGCGAGGCCGACGCCGACGCTGCGGCGGTCCTGACGACCCGCACGGGCGTCCCGTTCTTGAGCGTCATCTCCCCGTCCGTCACCACCGTTTCGCCGACATTCACGCCGCTGGCGATGATGGCGGTGGCGCCCTGGGTGCTCTGGACCTTCACCGGCCGAAGCTGCGCCTTCCCGCCCACGACGACAAAGACATAGGGCCCGCTCGGACCCTGGTTGATCGCGACGGCGGGGACAGTGGTCGCGTGCTGCAGGGTCTGCAGGGTGAGCACCACGTTCAGATACTGCCCCGGCCAGATCCGCTCGTCGGCGTTCTCGAAGTGCGCCTTGAGTTCGACGGTCCCGGTGCTCGGATCGACCTTGTTGTCCGCGATCTGGAGCTCGCCAGTCGCCAGAAGCGTGTTGTCCTCCTGGCTGAAGGCCTGGGTGACCAGAGGCTTGCGGAAGCCGTCCGAAAGCTTCAGCAGCCGCTGAAAGTTAGCCTGCGGGACGGTGAAGGTGACCGCGATGGGCGAGATCTCGTTGACCACGACGATACCGCTCGAACCGCTTACGCCCCCCGTGATGCTGCCGGCGGCGCCCGCCGCACTGCTCGCCCCTCCGGCGGTCGAGCCCGACGCCGTGCTGGCGGTCGCGCCCGAGCCGTTCGTGCTGGCCGTGACGGCTCCCGAGCCCACGAGGTTGCCTGGGTCCACGAGGCGCACGCCGACACGGCCGGAGATTGGCGAGGTGATGGTGCAGCGGTTGAGATTGACCCTGGCCGCATCGACGGAGCCCTGGTCGAGTTGAACGACGCCCTCGTCCTGCTTCACCAACCCCTGCTGGTCCTCGTAGGTCTGGCGGGCGATCGAGTTCTGCGCCGCCAGCACCTGGAAGCGGGCGAGGTCCATCTTCGCCTCGGCCAGCAGCGCCTGGTCGCGCCGCAGCGCGCCCTCGGCCTGGGTGAGGATCGCGCGATACGGTGAGGGATCGATCTGGGCCAGGACCTGGCCCGCGTGGACGCGGTCGCCTTCCTTGAACGGGGTCTTGAGGATGATCCCCGAGACCTGGGCGACGATGGTGTCGCTGCGCCACGCCTGGGCGGCGCCGAGCTCCGAGATGCTCACGGGCACATCCTGGGCGAGCGCCTGCGCCACCGTCACCGGCACCTGTGGCCGAGGTGGGGGCGGAGCCTTCTTCTGATGGAAGATGGCGAATAGCGCCAGGGCGACCGCGACGACGCCAAGGACGAGGAAGGTCCAGCGAAACCGCCGACGTGCGGCCATCGGGTCGAGTGCCCCTTGAAGTATCGTTGCGAATGTCTCGCAGGTGCGAAACGGTCCAGTGGCCGACGATCGCGCCAAGCGGCGCAGCCGCTCCGGCGCGGGTGGCCACTTAGGCGATCAGATGGGCCGCCGAATGTCGAACTTGAAACCGCGCGGGTTTAGGTGGCGCCCCATCCATTGTGCAAGAGGGCATGAGCCTGGCTGCACAAGAAGGAGGTTGGTCGGCGCCCATCTATGCGGCAATCTTGGGCGCATGCCCTACGCCCCGATCTCCGAAATGCAGCTCTGGTTCGAGCGCGCTGGGGAGGGTGAGAGGCTCCTCTTCATTTCCGGGACCGGCAGCGATCTGCGCGTGCGGCCAAATGTCCTCGAGGGGCCGTATCCACGCGCGTTCGACCTGCTCGCCTATGACCAGCGCGGCCTGGGACGCTCGTCCAAGCCGGACGTCCCCTATTCGATGGCGCAGTACGCCGACGATGCGGCGGCGCTGCTCGACCATGTCGGATGGCCGAGCGCGCGCGTGATCGGGGTCTCCTTCGGAGGGATGGTGGCCCAGGAGCTGGTCCTGCGCCATCCGGAGCGCGTGGAGCGCCTGGTCCTCGCCTGCACCTCGCCAGGCGGCGCGGGCGGCTCCTCCTTTCCTTTCCACGAGATCGGCCACCTCGAGGGCGAGGCTCGAGCCCGCCATCTGATCCCGTTTTCGGACACTCGGCGCGACACGGCCTGGGCTGCCGCCAATCCCGCCCTCTACGCCGAGATGGTCGCCATGGGTTCGGTCGATCCGTATGCGGACGAGCCGGGTCGCCGGGAAGGCGCTCGCCGCCAGATCGAGGCGCGGGCGATGCACGATACGTGGGACAGGCTCGACCAGATCGCATGCCCGGTCCTGATCGCAGCCGGTCGCTATGACGGCGTCGCCCTGCCGGCGTCCCAGGAGAAGATGGCCAGTCGCATCCCGGGCGCGCAGCTGCGTTTCTTCGAGGGCGGGCACCTCTTCATGCTGCAGGACCGCGAGGCCAATCGCGCGATCATCGAGTTCCTCAAGGTCTGAGCGGGCGCTATCGTTGTCCGAAAAAGGGAGAGAGACGCGCCATGGAAATCGGCGAGTGGACGGCCACGCCGGACCTGAACGAGATCTATCGCGAAGTGCGCGAGCGTGGCCTCGAGACGAACCTGGCGGAACTGGAAGCTTTTGGCTTCACCGTCATCGAAGGCGCCCTGACTACCCGCCAGACGGCTGCGGCGCGCGACGCCATCCTGGAGATCTCCGAGCAGAGGCTCGGACGCCGGCTCGATCTCGAGAACGAGGCCGACTACGCCGACCTGCAGTTCATCCCTTTCCTGCTGTTCAAGGACCCGATCTTCCGCGAGGTCCTGATGGCGCCCGGCCCGCTGGCCCTGATCACCTATCTGCTTGGAAACCACTGCATCCTTTCCAGCATCGGCTCGCATCTGAAGGGCCCGGGTGGAAATGGCCTGCTGCTGCACAGCGACACCGGCAACGGCGCGCCTGACCCCTTCACGCCTTACTCCCAGGTGGCCAACTGCAACTTCGCCCTGACCGACTACACCGAGGAGAAGGGCGCCCTGGCCATGGTGCCGGGCAGCCACCGGCATGCGCGACAGCCCACACGTTGGGAGGTCGGGCTCGACGGCGAACGCCGGTATGGTCACGTGATCCCCATCGAAGTCCCGGCCGGATCGGCCATCGTCTGGCATGGGAACACCTGGCACGGCTCGTTCCCGCGCAAGGTCCCGGGACTGCGCGTCAACCTCTCCTGCTACTTCTGCCGCGAATATATCCAGCCGCAGGAGGACTACCGCCACAACGTCCCGGACGGCTTCCTGCGCGGGGAGGAGGACGGCCGTCTTGCCCGCCTGCTCGGCGCCGACCTTGTCTACGGCTGGCAGGACGAGGGTCCGCTGAAGATGTACGCCCGCCGCCGCGAATCCGGCGGCTCCATCCGCAGCTGGCACAGCTGAGTCCAAGGATCGCCAGATGCGAACGCGCGGACGATCGATTTGTCTGCGTCCTCAGCATTCGCAAGCAACCTTCATTCGGCGAGGCTGATCTTGGTGAGGTTTTCGCCCTTGCTTCTTTGCAGTTGAAATCGCGACGTCAGGGGAAAGGAGCCTCGTAGCCCGGAGGTTGACCTAGATTAGCGCCGCGCCAGCCGGAGGGAGTCACAGTCGGAGTTGAGACTTCGACTGGAGAGCCCAGATGCCTGCCAATGGACTGGTCAAGGCGGCCTGCCTTGGTGCGAGCCTTATCGCCCTGACCGTCGCCGCGCCGCTCGCCGCCTGGGCACAGTCCACGCCGGCTCCGGCGGCGGCCCCAGCCAAGGCAGCTCCTGCGAAGAAGAAACCCGCTGCAGCGGCCGCCGCGCCAAAGGGCGTCGTCGAACCAGGATCCCTGGCTGCGCTCGGCAAGATGAGCGCCTACCTGCGCACCCTGTCGGACTTCCAGGTCAGGATGGCCACGCAGCGTGACGAGGTGGACGCGTACGGCCAGCTCGTGACCCTCAATGGCGAGACGACCTACAAGGTCAAGAGACCTGGCGCCTTCAACATCGCCGTGGCCGAAGACGCCGGGACCCGCGTGTTCAACTACGACGGCAAGGCGGTGACGGTCTACGACCCGAAGACAGGCTATTACGCCCGCTTCAACGCGCCGCCGACCATCCGCCAGACCCTGGAGGCGGCGAAGGCGAATTACGGCGTCACCGTTCCCCTCGCCGACCTGTTCAATTGGGGCGAGGGCGACGCCCAGTCGAGCAGGCTCACCAGCGGCCACTTTGTCGGCGCGACCAAGGTCGACGGCCAGGAAGCCGACCAGTACGCGTTCCGTCAGCCGGGCGTCGATTGGCAGATCTGGATCGCCAAGGGCGACAAGCCCGTCCCGCTTCGCGTGGTGATCGTCGGTAGCAGCGATCCGGCCCGCCCGCAGTTCGAGGCCAACCTCTCCTGGGACACCGCCGCGCAATTTGCGGCCGACACCTTCGTGTTCACGCCGCCGGCTGGGGCGAAGGCCATCCAGATCAGGACGCTATCCCCCTGAGGAAACCCATCATGTCCAACACAGCTTCGACATTCGCCCTGACGGCCACCCTGCTCGCCGGGGCTCTCGCCGCCACGGTGGTCAGCGTGCCGACAGCGGCTGACGCATTCGGCCGTGGCGGCGGCGGAGGAGGCGGCCGTGGTGGTGGCGGTTTCGGTGGCGGCGGCCGTGGTGGCGGTGGTTTCAGTGGCGGCCATGGGGGCGACAGCTTCGGCGGCGGGGGCCGCAGCGCTCCAACGAGCATCAACGGTGGCGGAAACCGAAGCTTCAGCGGCGGGGGGAGCGGCGGCGGAGACCGGAGTTTCAGCGGTGGCGGGAACGCCAGCGGAAACCGAAGCTTCAGCGGCGGCGGAAGCAACAGCTTCAACGGCGGCGGAAACGGAAACCGGAACGTTGCCGGGAACGGAAACGGCAATAGGAATATCAGCGGAAGCGGTAACGGGAATTTCAATGGAAATGGAAACAGGAATACAAACATTAATAACAATAATGTCAATGTAAACCGCAACACTACTGTGAACGGCTACGGTGGCGGCGGCTACTACGGTGGCGGATACCACGGCGGTGGTTACTACGGTGGCGGGTACTATGGCGGTGGCGTCGCAGCTGGAGTGGCCATCGGGGCGACCGCGGCGGTGACCGCGGCGGCCGTTGGATCGATGGTCTCCACGCTGCCGGCGGGCTGCTCGCCCTACAACGCCTACTACCGCTGCGGCTCGGTCTACTACCAACCCCAGTACGAGGGCAGCAACATCACCTACGTGGTGGTCAACAACCCTGGCTGAACCTTGCGAACCGTGGCTCGATCGTTCAGCGCGCCTGCGTCGCGGCTTCGGCGGGGACAGGCGGCTTCAGCAGCTCGATGACGTAGCCGTCCGGGTCCTTGGCGAGGCAGATGATCGTGCCGCCGAGTTCGGGGAAGGCTTGCGGCTCCCGCGTGATCTCAAGCCCCTCCGCCCTGATCCGTTCGGCCAGCGCGGTCGGATCGACCACGTTGAACACCAGCTTGACCGGGTTGGCGGCGTAGTTGGGCGAGGAGCCGTCGGTCCAGTGCATCAGGACCACCGCGTTGCGTCCCTCGTGGGCCAGGACGATCTCGTCCATGTGGTCGAGGTGAAATCTCTGGGTCTCCTTCATCCCCAGGACCCGGCTGTAGAAGTCCGCTGAGCGGGCGAGGTCGGAGACGCCGATCCCCACGGCGGTCAGGAAATCCGGCGAACGCATGTCTTGCCTCCCTTCGTCTACGACGATTTAGATCGTTCAGCATGTCCCATAACAGCTTCGGCCATCTATTCCGTGTCACGACCTGGGGCGAGAGCCACGGGCCGGCGATAGGCTGCGTCGTCGACGGGGCGCCCCCAGGGATCCGGCTCGACGAGGCAGATATTCAGGTGTGGCTGGACAAGCGTCGCCCCGGAGCCGGGAAGTTCGTGACCCAGCGCCAGGAGCCGGACGCGGTGCGAATCCTCTCGGGCGTGTTCGAGGACACGGCGATCAAGGAGCGCTTTGGCGGACAGGTCACCACCGGGACACCGATCTCGTTGATCATCGAGAATGTCGACCAGCGCTCGCGCGACTATTCCGAGATCGCTCGCGCTTTCCGTCCAGGCCACGCGGACTACGCCTACTTCGCCAAGTACGGCGTGCGCGACTACCGGGGCGGGGGGCGTCAGTCGGCGCGAGAGACGGCATTGCGCGTCGCCGCCGGGGCGATCGCGCGCAGAATCATGCCGGGCCTCACGATTCGGGGCGCCCTGGTCCAGATCGGCCCCCACCGTATCGAACGCGGGCGATGGGACTGGGCGGAGACCCTCCGCAATCCGTTCTGGGCGCCCGATCCTGATATCGTCCCGGTATGGGAGGCCCACCTCGAGCAGATCCGCAAGGCGGGCTCCTCGACGGGCGCGGTAGTCGAGGTGGAGGCGACGGGAGTCCCCCCAGGCTGGGGCGCGCCGGTCTACGGCAAGCTGGACGCCGAGCTCGCCGCCGCCCTGATGTCGATCAATGCCGCCAAAGGCGTCGAGATCGGCGCCGGTTTCGCTGCGGCCGAGCTCAGCGGCGAGGAGAACGCCGACGAGATGCGGGCCGGCAACGATGGGCCCCTCTTTCTCTCCAACAACGCCGGGGGCGTCCTGGGCGGCATCAGCACCGGCCAGCCGGTGGTCGCCCGCGTGGCGTTCAAGCCCACCTCGTCCATCCTCACCCCGCGCCTCTCGATCGATGAGGACGGGAGGGAAATCGAGCTGCGCACCAAGGGCCGTCACGATCCCTGCGTGGGCATCCGCGCCGTGCCGGTGGTCGAAGCGATGGCAGCCTGTGTCCTTGCCGATGCATTCCTGCGCCATCGCGCACAGACTGGCGGCGCAGCGCACCGGCCGGGCCTTGAGTCCGCAGCCGATTTTGGCGATGCATCGGCTACGCTCGGCTGAACCGACCCTCCAATTGGGTCGGCGCCCAATCACACAGGAAGGAAATCTCCATGAGCCACCCGTCCGCGCCCGCCAGCCGCCGCACCCTGCTTATCCGCGCCGCAGCGCTGACGGGCCTGCCGCTGCTGGCCGCAGCCGGGGGCGCCCACGCGGCCGGGACGCTGCCTCAGGCGACAGCGAAATATCAAGACACGCCCGGCGCGAATGGACAGACCTGCGACGCCTGCGCCTACTACATCCCCAATCCTGGCAACCCGAAAGCCGCGGGCCAGTGCAAGCTCGTCGCCGGCTCCATCGCGGCTAAGGGGTGGTGTCAGCTGTACGCTCCCAAGCACTGAGTCCTGCGGGGTAGGGTCCCGCCGACTTGATCCTCCTCAAGGGCGCTGCGTTAGCTACAACTGATGGTGTGCGTTCAACTTGTGGAGGCGCTTATGTATCGCCCCAAGCTTGGCCTTGTGCTGGCCGACTCCCGAAACGCACGGATCGTTCTGCGCAACAGAGACGGAGGCATGGAGGCGATCCAGGCCCTGTCGTGCGAGGCGGAGCCCGGCTTCACCCATGACAACCGTGGCCGGGTGTTTGAGAGCGCGACGCACGCCCGCCATGCCCTGGCGCCGCGCACGGGTCGCGAAGGGGCGCGCCGCCGGGCCTTCGCCCGCGCCATAGCCGTTGCGGTGGACGCGGCCGTCGCCGAAGGCACGGTGAAGTTCCTGGTTCTGGCGGCGCCGTCGCGTCTGCTCAAGGACGTGCGCGACCAACTTGGGCATCCCGCGCGTAGCGTCGTCGTTGGTGAGATCCACAAGGATCTGATGAAAGCGCCCGAAGCCGACCTCGAGAATCGCCTGGACGAGATGATCGTCTGAAGCGGTCGAGGCCGGCCGTTGGTTGGACGCCGGGGCCGACCGTGAGGGCCGGCCCCGGTTGCCGACTTAGGCCGCCTTTCGCTCGGCCGGCGCGCCGTTGAGGCGCGCGATGGCCTCGGCCACGCCCCGGGCGTAGTCGGGATCGCACTTGGCGCAGTTGGCGATGTGGCGATCCACGACCGGCTGGGACGCGCCCTTGATCGCGCGGGCCGTGTTCTCGAACAGGACCTTCTGCTGGGCCGGCGTCATCAGGCGGAAGAGGGCGCGCGGCTGCGAGAAGTGATCGTCGTCCTCGCGGTGGTTCCAGCGCGCGGCGACGTTCCCGTCGATCTTCAACGGCGGTTCCGAATAGTCAGGCTGAGCCACGAAGGCCCCCTTGCTGTTCGGCTCGTAGTGCGTGCCGCGGCCGCCATTGCCGTCCACCCGCATGGCGCCGTCCCGGTGGTAGCTGTGGAACGGGCACTGGGGGGCGTTTACCGGGATCTGGGAGTAGTTCACCCCGAGGCGATAGCGCTGGGCGTCGCCATAGGAGAACAGCCGGCCCTGCAGCATCCGGTCCGGCGAGAAGCTGATGCCCGGCACGATCACGGCGGGGCTGAATGCCGCTTGCTCCACGTCCTGGAAGAAGTTCTCCGGGTTGCGGTTGAGCTCGAAAAAGCCGACCTCGATCAGCGGATAATCCTTGTGCGGCCAGACCTTGGTCAGGTCGAACGGATTGACGTGATAGGTGTCTGCGTCGGCCTCCGGCATGATCTGCACGTAGAGCGTCCAGCGCGGGAACTCACCCCGCTCGATGGCCTCGAACAGGTCGCGCTGGTTGCTCTCGCGGTCGCCGCCCACGACTTCCCGAGCCTCTTCGTCCGTGAGGTTCTGGACGCCCTGCTGGGTCTTGAAGGTGAACTTCACCCAGAAGCGCTCGTTCTGCGCATTGATGAAGCTGTAGGTGTGGCTGCCAAAGCCGTGCATGTGCCGGAACGTGCGGGGGATCCCGCGGTCGCTCATCACCACCGTGACCTGGTGGAACGCCTCCGGGAGGAGGGTCCAGTAATCCCAGTTGTTCTCGGCGCTGCGCATGCCAGTGCGCGGGTCGCGCTTAACGGCGTGGTTGAGATCGGGGAACTTCAGCGGGTCCTTGATGAAGAACACCGGCGTGTTGTTGCCGACGAGGTCCCAGTTGCCCTCCTCGGTGTAGAACTTCAGCGCGAAACCGCGGATATCGCGCTCCGCATCCGCGGCGCCGCGCTCGCCGGCGACGGTGGAGAAGCGGGCGAACATCGGGGTCTTCTTGCCGACCTCGGAGAAGATCTTCGCCCGGGTGTAGCGAGTGATGTCGTGGGTGACCGTGAAGTCGCCGAACGCGCCGGCGCCCTTGGCGTGCATGCGCCGTTCCGGGATCACCTCGCGGTCGAAGTGCGCGAGCTTCTCCAGGAACCAGACGTCCTGCAGGAGCGCGTGGCCGCGAGGCCCCGTGGTGATGATGTTGTTGTCGTCGACGACGGGTGCGCCGAACTCGGTGGTCAGTTTCGCCATTGGGAGTTTCCTTTACTGGTCCAGGGCCGCCGCCCGCTCAGCGATCCCTAGCGGCTCATCATTGTTAGGTGAAATTCAAGTTTCCTTCGTCACCCATAGACAAAGGACATAGATTGGCTGGGGGTTGATCAAGAGCGGGTCAAAGGGGCGGCGCCGCGACCAAGGCTATGGTCGCCCACCTGCGCCGACTTGGACGAACCGGCGGCGGCTGTCGGTTTCGTGCTGAAAGCCGGCCCGGCCTTCGGGAATTCGATCAGGCGCCCGGCGTCTTTGCCCCGCCTGGAGCCGCCTCGACCTCGACGGGAAGCAGGTCGCGCAGGCAGCGTGCGAGGCCTTCAAAAGACTCGCCCCGGGGATCGCTGGCGCGCCAGGCCAGGACGATGGTCCGTCGGTATTCGGCGCCCTTGAGCGGCGCATATTCCACGCCTGTCTCCCCGCCCGCCGCCAGGGCGGGAACCAGGGTGCAGCCTTCGCCCGCGGCAACCATGTATTTCAGTGTTTCGAGACTGGTTGCGTGACGCGCGCTCGGGTCGACATCCGCGCATGCGGCGATCGCCTGGTCGCGCAGGCAATGCCCCTCCTCGAGCAGCAGGCGTTCGCTCGCCTGCAGTCCGATCCATCCGACCTCGGCGTGGGACGCGGCCGAGTGGCCGGCGGGACAGGCCATCAGAAACGGTTCTCGGAACAACGGGGCGACCATGACGCCCGGATCAGGCACAGGCGCGGCGACCAGCACCGCATCGAGGTCGCCGCGGAGGAGGGCGCCGATCAACTCTTCGGTGCGCCCTTCGCCAAGGACGAGCGACAATTCGGCGTACTGCGCCCGCAAGCCCGGTAGAATGCGCGGGAAGTAGTAGGGACCCAGAGTCGCGATCGCCGACAGCCGCAGGGCGCCGCCGAATGGCCTCGCCGCCTCGGTGCAGATGGCGAGGAGGTTGCGCGACTCCAGCAGGATCTTGCGCATCTGTTCGATCAGGCGAAGGCCCTGGGGCGTGACCATCAGCCGTCGCGTGGTCCGCTCGAAGAGGACGGTCCCAAGCCTGGCCTCGAGTTTGCCGATCTGCACCGAGAGGGAAGGCTGAGAGACGTGGCACCTCTCGGCCGCCTTCACGAAGCTGCCGAGTTCGGCGACCGCGACCGCATATTCCAGGTCGCGAAGAGACAGGCCCGAGACGTTCATCAGCCCATCACATAGGCCCCGGTCAAGACTGTCGGAAGGGATGGCCCAAGGGGCCGGGCGTGTGGCTCCGCTGGCCCGCCTTGCGAGCGCGCTCATCGCCAGCCCTGCAGCTCCCGCTGAACGATGGCCTCGATAACCCGCATTCCGCCCTCGCTGTCGTTGAGACAGTCGATGCGGGTGAAGTCCCGGCCGCCGCCCTCGAAGAAGTAGCCTGCATTCTCCGCTCCGATTTCCTCGATCGTCTCAAGGCAATCGGCCGAGAATCCCGGCGTCACGACGGCAATGCGCTTGACGCCCAGGTCGGCGAGCGCCTGCACCGTCGCGTCCGTATAAGGCTGCAGCCAGGGATCCCGACCGAAGCGGGACTGGAAGGTGAGCAGGAGTCGTTCCGGCGAAAGCCCAAGGCGGCGCCTCAGGGCTTCGACAGTGCGCTCGCAATGGTCGAAATAGGGGTCGCCCTTCTTTGCAGTCGCCGCCGGCATGCCGTGGAAGGAGGCCAGGATCACTTCCGGCTCCGGACCGGGCGCCTCGAGGCGCCGCGCGATCGAGAAGGCGATCTCGTCGATGTAGACGGGATCGTCGAAATAGGGAGCGGCCACCCTCAGGGTCGGCTGGCGACGCATCTTTGAGAGGACCTGGAAGACCTTGTCGCAGGCCGTGGCCGTCGTGGCGGCGGAGTACTGCGGGTAGAGCGGGACGAGCAGGAGGCGCTCGCACCCTCGTTCGCTAAGGAGTGCGATCGCCGATTGCAGCGAGGGATTGCCGTAGCGCATGCCCCACTCGACGATCACCTGGCCGGGCGCCGTTCCCAGCAGGCCCTGGTCGACCGAGGCCTGCAGCTTTTCCGCCTGGCTTCGGGTGACGGTCTTCAGCGGGCTTTCGTTCAGCTCAGTGTTCCAGATGGACGCGTAGTCCCGGCCCTTGCGCCCCGGTCGCGTCGTCAGGATCGGGCCGTTGAGGATGAGGAACCAGAGCAGTCGCGGGACCTCGATCACGCGCCGATCGGAGAGGAATTCGGCGAGATACCGTCGCATCGGCCAGTAGGTTGTCCCGTCGGGCGTGCCCAGGTTGCAGAGCAGCACACCGATCTTTCCGGCGATGGGTTGGGTATCGACCCCCATCTCCGGTTCCAGCGACGCCAGGCCCTTCAGGTTTCGGTCGTGGTAGGACATGCGTCTTCTTCCTCGATGAGCGCCGCAGATGGCGTCGGCCGCAGCCGCAGCGGTCGCAGGCTTGGCGAGGGTGAACCTAGACGGGCCAGATCCATAAAGTGAAATATGGGATATCTGAGGAACATATAGGGAGGAGCAAATAAAACTGCGGAGCCCCAAGGCCGTCGTGTCTCGTGACCACCCGCCAGGATCGATAGCCATTCCCTATTTATCTAGTTCATTAAATGAACTTCCTCAATCAATTCAGCGAGCGCACCTTCCAGCAGAACCGCGGCCGGAACGATCCTTCGGCCGCCAATCCGCAAGGAGAATGCGCATGACCACCCTCTTCAAAGACCGGTCCGCATCGCGTGTGGCGGCGCCCTCGATCGACAGCTTGGCGCCGGGCGTCGACCAGGTCGTCCAATCCCTGAATGTGATCCTGGCCGACCTCTTCGCCCTCTACCTGAAGACGAAGAACTTCCACTGGCACGTGTCGGGACCGCACTTCCGGGACTACCACCTGCTGCTCGACGACCAGGCGACGCAGATCCTGGCGACCACCGATCCCCTCGCCGAGCGGGTCAGGAAGCTTGGACGGACGACCCTCCGGTCGATCGGTCATATCGCAAGCCTGCAGCGCGTGATCGACAGCGAGACCAACAATCTCGACGCGCACGCGATGCTGGCCGAGCTGATCGTCGACAACTCCGCCCTGACCAGCCGGCTGCGCGAGGCCCACGCCCAGTGCGACGAAATCGGCGACGTCGCCACCGCCAGCCTGATCGAGAACTGGGTGGACGAAGCCGAGCAGCGCACCTGGTTCCTCACCGAGACCTGCCGCTCCTAGGTCGTAGAGCCTCGCCGCCCGGCGGCGGGATCCGCCAAGCTGAAGCACGATCGGTCCAGACACATCCGTCCGGATCGATCGGGTTTCGGCCATTCCGGTCGGCGTCATCCGCGAATCCAAGGGATGGGATCGCGCTTGTCGCCGCGATGAGGTAGGCGAGGAGTGGCATGCACGGCCGATTGCCTTCGACGGCGGGCGTTCTTGCGCGCCGCCTCGGCTTTCCAACCCTCGCCACGGCGCCGTTCTGCCCTGGCGAGGTCGAAGGCACGATCCAGGTTCCCGTCGGCGCATCGCTCCTCAAGCGCGTGCTGGTGTTCCTGGGACCCGGGCTGTTGGTGGCGGTCGGCTACATGGACCCGGGCAACTGGGCCACCGACATCGAGGCGGGCTCGAAGCTCGGCGAGGCGCTGCTGTTCGTCATTGTCGGCTCTGGGGCCGCGGCGATCCTGTTCCAGATCCTGTCGGCGCGACTTGGCGTGGCTACCGGGCTCGACCTCGCCCAGGCCTGCGCCGGCCGCTATCCGAAGGCGGTCCGCATCGGGCTCTGGCTGCTGGCCGAACTGGCCATCGTGGCGACGGACGTGGCCGAGGTCCTCGGCGGAGCGCTGGCGCTCCAGCTGCTGTTCCGCGTGCCCGTGGCGGTGGGGATCGTCATCACCACGTTCGACCTCTTCCTGGTGCTGGGTCTCAAAGGCGCCGGTTTCCGCCGGGTCGAAGCGATCATCCTGGCCCTGGTGAGCACGATCGCCATCTGCGTCCTCATCGAGGCCGCCCTGTCTCACCCGAGCGTGCGGGACATCGTTCGGGGACTGCAACCGAACCTCGCCAGCATACGCGACCCGGAGGGGCTCTATCTGGCGCTCGGCATCGTGGGGGCGACCCTGATGCCCCACAATCTCTTCCTGCACTCATCCATTGTGCAGACGCGCCGGATCGAGCCCGCCGCCAAGCCGATGGCCATGCGCCTGAACGCCCTCGACACCACCACCGCTCTCATCGGGGCGACCGTCGTCAACGCCGCCCTGCTGGTCCTGGCCGCCGGCGCCTTCCACGCCCAGGGCATGAACGACGTGGCGACAATCGAGGACGCCCATCGGCTCCTCTCGCCCGCCACCGGCGCTGGCCTCGCCGGGGTGCTCTTCGCCGTCGGCCTTCTCGCTTCTGGCCAGAGCGCCACCTTTACCGGCACGATTGCGGGCCAGGTCATCCTGGAGGGGTTCCTGGACGTCAGGATCCCGTGCTGGCAGCGGCGCGTGATCACGCGGGGCCTCGCCGTGGGACCCGCCTTCGCGGGCGTCCTCCTCCTGGGCCAAGGCGCCGTGGGAATGCTGCTGGTGGGCAGTCAGGTCGTACTGGCGGCCCAGCTTCCCTTCACCCTCTATCCGCTCCTGCGGATTACCGGCGATCGCCGCTGGATGGGCGAGTTCGCCTCGCCCCCGTGGCTCGCCACCCTGGCCTGGGCCGGCTTCGCCGTCCTCACGGCGGCGGACGTTTGGCTGATCACGAAGCTGTAGATGTCGGGCCCCCTGGCCGACTGAGCGGAGTGGTCTAGAACCGGAACCGGAGGCCCACGGTCGCCGCGGAAGAGTGGTAGGGGCCATGGAATGCGTCGGGCTCGATGCCGGCGTGCGCATCCGGAACGCCGATATAGCGGTAGGCGACCTCACCGATCAGCCGGTCGGTGAATGGATGGTCCAATCCGGCTTTGACTTGCCAGGCGAAATTGGTGTCGGACTCCCCGATCGAGCGGATGCCAGCAACTCCAACGCCGCCGCCGACGAACGGCTGCCAGGCGTGGCCATGGTTGAAGTTGTAGTAGCCATTGACGAAGCCGCCGGTCAGGCTGGTGCGGCCGCCCTGACCATAGCGATTCCCGGAGTCGAGATAGAGGACCTCCGCGTCAGCGCGCCAGCCGTTGCCGAAGTCACGGCCTGCCTCGCCGCTGAGCCCCCAGCCGGCCTTGCCGGCGCGAGCGGGCGTCGCAGGAAGGTTGCTGTCGAAGCCGGCCACGCTATTGGCCTGGACATACCAGCTGGGAGCCTCGGCCGAGGCGACGCCGGCGATCGAGAGGGCCGCGGCAAAGGCCGCGGCCGGAACAACCTTGTTCATGGGAGTCACATCCTGCCTGCGCGCTAAGGCGGCGCTTTCTCTGCAGGTGGGGGCGCGGCGATCGTGCAGTAGCGAGCGCGCCGACAACGCAAGGTTGCGAATTCCGCAACACTCGACGCGGATGCCGGCGGGGGCAGGGATACGGGACATGGCAGCGCTCCTCGTTCAAGTACGAGCGCGACCTTACGAGCCTGAATTGCGACTGCTGATGCGACGGAATTCCAATAATATGCTCGATGGGATCAACATCCATGCGCCCGACTGACGATCGGCAATCTTCGCCCTGTCCCTGCGTCGCCGGGTCCTTTGACGCACCACCCCGACTCCGCGCAGTCATCCATCCGGCGAAGTGATCGAAACGACCATCCTTTGTCGTTGGAGGCCTCAAGCGGGACCTGTTTCACCTTCGGGTATGGGATTGTCTGTCCTCCAGTATGTGCTTGGCGGCGGATGCGGCGCTCTGGCTGGTTTCGCGCTCGGCGCGGTTGGCGGCGGCGGATCGATCCTTGCGACGCCGCTGATGATCTACGTCGCGGGCGTATCCAATCCCCACCTCGCGATCGGGACGAGCGCCCTGTCGGTCGCGGCCAGTTCGGGCGCAAACCTGCTCAACCACGCTCGCAGCGGACGGGTCCGCTGGGTTCAGGCCGGGTTGTTTTCGCTCACCGGTCTGGTTGGCGCCTTCGCTGGTTCGGCCCTGGGCAAGGTAGTGGATGGGCGACGGCTGCTGGCCCTCTTCGCCTTCCTGATGTTGGGCGTGGCCGTGGCCATGTGGCGAGGGCGGGGGAAGGTCGAGGGCGGGTGCGCCGCGCCGATGTGCTGGGCTCAGGCGGGCAAGCTCGCCAGCGCCGGTGTCTCCGCGGGCGGCCTTGCGGGCTTCTTCGGGATTGGCGGGGGCTTTCTGATCGTTCCGGCCCTGATCTGGGCCACGGGCATGCCGATGCTCGAGGCCGTCAGCTCCTCCCTGGTGGCGGTCACCGCCTTCGGTCTGGCGACAGCGACGAACTACGCCCTGGCCGGCTGGGTGGTCTGGCCCCTGGCGGCCGCATTCCTGGTGGGAGGCGTTGCAGGCGGCGTGGCCGGAGCGAGGCTTGCGGTCGGCCTGGCGGCGCGCCGCAATATGCTGGCTCTGACCTTTTCGGGGCTGCTGGTGGTCGTCGCCCTGTACATCCTCCACCGCAGTCTCTGACGACCAGGCAAGCTTCGGCCGAGGCAAGCTCGCGAACAGCAAGATCGATCGCTCACATAGATCGAAATCTGCAGAGAAGCTCGTTGGACCGGGCGCGCCTTCAGGGTCTCAATCGAGGCAGGAGGTTCATCATGGAAACCATACAAAACCGCCGCGCCGCCCTGTTCGGCATTGGCCTGGGAGCCGCCGCCGCGGGCCTGACGTTGGCCGCGGGCGGCGCTGAAGCCCAGACAGCAAGCGGCCATCCCGAATTCACGCCGGCCGGCGCGGGCAAGTTGAAGTCGCTGACCGCTCGCCTCGCCACAGCGCCTCGGCGGCGGGATTTCAAGACCGTGCCGATGATCCTCGACGACCCGATGCTGTGGGATCACGAGGCGATCGCCGAGCTTCTGGCCTATTCGGGCGGCCCCCGGCAGATCTGGGACAACACGGACCTGAAGGGACCGTGGATCAACGGGATGCGTAATTCGCTGAACGCCCAGATCTTCTCGTTCAAGCACCCCGACTTCCTGATCGTCTCGGCGACGCATGGGTCTACCCAGCTGGCCCTGTACGACCAGGCGATGTGGGACAAGTATCAGCTGGCCAAGCAGACGGGCGGAGCCTACGCGTCCAACACCCTGCTCGATCGGAACGCGACGGCCGAAGCCGACCGCGAGGTCGAGAGCTTCACTGGCGCCTATTCGGGCGCCGACAACTCCATCCCCGCCCTGATGGATCGCAGCGTGGTCTTCATGGCCTGCCACCTGGCCATCTGGGAGTTGACGGCCAAGCTGATAAAGCAGGGCGTCAATCCCGACCACGTCTCCCAGCCCGTCATGGTCGCGGAGATGACCAACCACCTTGTGCCCGGTGTCGTGCTGACGCCGGGGATGGTCGCGACCATCCCCGAGTTCCAGCAAGCCGGCTATCACTACATCAGCTAGGACCTTGAGATGATCGGCCAATTCAAACGCGCCCTGCTTGGCGCGGCTCTCTTCGCTTGCCTGGGCGCGCCCGCGCTGGCCCAGACGACGGGCGCCGCCAACCAGGACAGCCATGTCCCGCCGTGGCAGCACGGCGCGAACAATGATGCGGTGGACAGAGGACTGGAGTTCACCGTCCCCCAGATCGACGACCTCGCCGATTTTCACGGCGATCTCACCAACCCCAAGCTCGTCCTGTTCGTGGGCGGCAACTACTTCTTCGCCATGGCCCCGCTCGTGAAGGCCTTCGAGGCGGCCCATCCCGAATACAAGGGACGCCTTTACTGGGAGACGATCCCACCCGGTCTGCTGATCAAGCAGATCAAGGGCGGCGGAAAGATCACGTCCGGCAACATGACCTGGACCGCCAAGGCCGACGTCTATCTCGCTGGTCTCCAGGCCGTGAAGACCCAAATCGCCAGCGGCGTGCTCACCGGGGCGCCCGTGCCCTATGCGACCAACGACCTGACGATCATGGTTCCGGCCGGCAACCCGGGCCATGTCCGCGGCCTCGCGGACCTCGCCCGGCCGGACCTGCGCCTGGCCATGCCCAATCCGCAGTTCGAGGGCGTGTCCCGCCAGATCAAGTCGGCGCTCGACAAGGCCGGCGGGCCTGCGCTGGTGAAGGCCGTCTATGAGACGAAGGTGGCGAGCGGCGCGACTGAACTGACGCACATCCACCACCGGCAGACGCCCCTCTTCCTGATGCAGGGCCGGGTCCAGGCCGGCGTGACCTGGAAGTCCGAGGCCATGTTTCAGGAGCAGGTGGGCAATCCGATCAGCCACGTGGACATCCCGGCCGCGCAGAACGCCACGGCGATCTATGCGGGCGCGCAGGTGAAGGGCGCCGCCCATCCGCAGGCCGCCCGCCTGTGGCTCGATTTCATCCGATCGCCCGAGGCGCTCAGGATCTTCGAGCGGTACGGGTTCAAGCCCTATGTCGCCTCCGCCCAAGCGGAGGAGTGAGGGGCGCGCCTCCGCTTCCCGGCCTTGGGCCCCCGCGCCGCGACGTGGTGTAGGGGACCCGAGGCGGCTTTGATGTTGGTCGCACGTACCCGGAGCTCGCGCTCCGGGTTTTTTTGAGAATCGGGAGGGAGAGCGTCGCCGCACTTCGGTTCCTAAAACCTGAAGGGGAACTGCACGACAATCTGAGATGGACGGACAACCCGCGTCGATCATGAAATTAACTGGTCGACTCAAGCAGGAAAATGCGTTGGAGCCGTGACGTTCAAATACCTACATTCTCCATACCAAGATGAGCTTGGAAAACAGAAGCAACGGAGAATAGAAAGTGGCAAAGGACAAGAAAATTTTCGGTCTCAAGGCGATCGCCGTGGCGATCGTGGCCTCGAGCGCCCTAGCTGGCGCCGCCGCGCACGCGGAATCTTTCAGCTTCGCCGGCGTCGAGTTCATGCCCCGCGATCAGCGGGTGCCCGCCGCCAAGGCGTTCGTGGCTGATGAACTGCCCGCTGGAACTCCGATCGCCTCGGCGCTCCACATCCTCCGGAAAGCAGACGCCTACTGCCGGACGCCCGGTCAACAAGGCGCGACGATCACCTGCACCCACGCGTCCTTTGAGCGGCATCCCGACGGCGCCGACCTCGTCGACGTGAACTGGACGGTGAAGGTCACGCAGGCGTCCGACGGGACGGTCGCCAAAGCAATCGTGAGCCGTTCCACCGACGGCTACTGAAGAGCTCGGACCGAACCCATGGAAAGAGCCGGCACGAAAGCTGCAGTATGCACAGCCCTCCTGGTCAGTTCGACTGGAAGCGTTGTCCAAGCGATCGAGCCGGCTGGTGTGGTCCACATCTACGGAACGGGAGGTCTTACGCCGGCCAGGTAAGCGCCGGCGCAGGCCTCTCGTCCGGAGCGCGATCCTCGACGAGATTACTAAGGCACACTGATCAAGCGCTCCCGTCGTGACGAAGTCGCGGCGGGCGAACGCCGTTGCGCCGATTCACTATTTCGGCCGTTCGGCTCGCAACGAAGCAACCGTAGGAGGAATTAGATCTCGCGTCGCACGTCGATTTCCCCAAGGTGATCCGGAATGGAGAAAGCAACGGCGGGATCCGAATGCTCACGAATGGAAAGGCCCGTGACGTGAAAGCGGTCGCCGCCATGCTCGTCACCTCCGCTTCCCTGGCCGCCGCGGCGCACGTGAACGCCAGGCCCTTCAGCTTCGCCGGCGTCGAGTTCATGCCCCGGGATCAGCGGGTTCCGGCCGCGCAGGCGTTCGTGGCCGAGAAGCTGCCGCCCGGGACACCCATCGCCTCGGCCCTCGAGACTCTCCGCAGGGCGAGCGCGTTCTGCGGCAAGCAACGCGCCCCGACCGAACCGATCACCTGCACGCATAGGTCCTTCGATCGGCATCCCCTCGACCCTCAACTCATTACCGTGACCTGGACGGTGGAGATCGTCCCATCGGCCGACGGGACTGTCGCGAGCGCCACCGTGCGCAGGTCCACCAACGGCTTCCCCTCCGCATCTCTGCCGGCCCCGGCGCCGGTGAACGCCAGGCCCTTCAGCTTTGCTGGCGTCGAGTTCATGCCCCGCGATCAGCGCGTTCCGGCCGCGCAGGCGTTCGTGGCCGAGAAGTTGCCCCCCGGAACGCCCATCGCCTCGGCCCTCGAGACGCTTCGCAGGGCAAGCGCCTTCTGTCGAAGGCCGCGCGCACCGAGCGATCCGATCACCTGCATCCATCCGTCCTTCGATCGGGATCCCCTTTACGCCCAACTCGCCGACGTGACCTGGACGGTGAAGGTTACTCCGTCGGCCGACGGGACGGTCGCCGCAGCGACCGTGCGCCGGTCCACCAATGGCTTCTGACGGGGACGCTAACATCGCCGTGTTCGCCAAGACCAGCGCGAAACGGGCGTGGCCCTGACGCAAAATGGCGAAGATAATCCGGC
>DASXGQ010000236.1:0-4058 GCA_036488995.1 Caulobacteraceae bacterium | reverse complement strand
CCAGCACCGCCAAAAGCATGATCAACGCGATCATGGCGAACGAGCGCAGCATCAGGTGGAAGACGATCGCATGCTGCCGCTCGACCTGCGCCGCCCACTTCGCATACACCTCCGAGAGCTGTTGCTGAGTTGCGATCCGGTCATCCAGAATGCCATGCACCGTCGAGAGATAGCGCAGGTCCGCGAGCCGTTGTGCGCGGCTCATCGACTTCGCCGCAGGCGGAGCCTTTGCTCCCGACGGAGTGCTCGCTCCGGGCGGAGTGTTTGCCCCAGGCGGAGTCTGCGCCCCAGGCGGAGTCTGCGCCGTCCCAGCAGCCGTTCCCGCCGCAGCTTCCGTCGCCCTCTGGTTCGCCAGGCTGGCGGTTGCGGCCGCCTCGGCTGCATTCGCCTGTTTCTCGATTGCCTCATGCTCCTTCGCCAGCGATGCCGCATCCGCATCTGCCTTCTGCTTGGCCTGCAGCAGCAGCGCGTGGCGGCTGCGTTGGTCCAGCCAAGCCCGGATGCGTCCGTACAGCGTCGGGTGGCTTCTGGCCGACAGCAGCGCAATCTGCAGATTCGTCGTCGCGCCGGTCTTCTTCATCGCCGCCTCGCGCGTGGCGAGCTCCTGCTGAATCACCGTTCGTTTGTCGCCGCTCGCCCGCGCCAGGTTCTCGTTCGCATCGACCAACTCATCGCTATCGAGCTGCAGCTGCGTCTGCGCGACATCCAGCTCATCCGAGCTCGGAGCCGCATTACTCGCCGCGCCGGGGCCCGCCGCCGCCATGCTCTTAGCCTCCGCGGTCAGGGCGTCCACCCGCGCCTGGTCCTGCTTCACCAGCGCCTGCAGATTTGCGACCTTCTGCGCCAGATCCCCGACCTTGCCCGCCGCCGGCCGCGCGGCCTGCGCCGTCGCCTCGCGCAGCGCCTGCGCAAACGCCTGATCGACCTCGTGGTCTGCCAGCCGTTCGGCGTCCTGCGCGTAGTTCTGCTCCTCAGCCGACACCGCCAGCGGCGCCAGCGCCTGCACCGTCTGCCACGGCTTCTGATCCACCAACCCCGCGTTCGGGTCGTTCAGAAACGACAGGTCCGCCATCGAACTCCGCGTGACATACAACCCAATCAGACAGAGCAGCAACATCGCCGCCGGCAGCCCCACCAGCAGGGCGCGTCGATCCTTACCTAGCCAAACCTTCATCCATCTCGCTCCGCCGCGCGCCATCGTTGCGCGGACCTGTCGTTTTCCAGTCTCGCGCGGTCCGGTCTTTTGCGGCCGGTTCCCTGCGATTCTGCCCAGCGACCCTCTTCCAGCAATCGCTCCTAGTCTGCATCTTATGGAATCAGGCGGACCTATACTGTCCTCGAGCACGCTTCCGCATGCTGAAGCAGCCGGAAACGCATTGAAACAGAACGGATTGCAATTCTCAATGAAAAGTTTTTGCAGACACCTTCTCCCAGCTCTCGGTCTGGCTGTCGGCATGGTCGCCGCCGCCTCGGCTCAGCTCACTCCCAATCCGATCACCGCCGCCTCCACCGGCCTCGATCGCGGCTACTTCGACATGTACGACGTCAACTTCGCCGCCGCCCACACCGTCTTCCAGCAACTGCTCGCCCAGCACCCCGACGACGCCCTCGCCGCCGCCTCCGACGCGGCCGCCTATCTGTTCGGCGAGTTCGATCGCCTCCACATCATCGACGTCGAGCTCTTTGCCGACCAGAGCCGCTTCGACAACCGCAGTCGCCTCACCCCCGACCCAGCCGTCCGCAAGGCTTTCGACGACCGCTGCGCCCTGGCCAACCGCCTCGCCGACGCCGCGCTCCAGCGCAATCCCAAAGACGCCACCGCCTTCTACGTGAAGACCCTGGTCAGCGGCATGCAATCCGACTACGCGCTCATGATCGACAAGCGCGACCTCACCGCCCTCAACCTCACCAAGCAGGCCTCCGTCTACTCCCATCAAGCGCTCGCCCTCAATCCCACCCTGTACGACGCCTACCTCGCCAGCGGCGTCGAAAACTACATGCTCAGCCTCAAGTCGGCGCCCCTGCGCTGGCTGCTCGGCGTCACCGGGGCCGCCACCGACCGCGAGGAGGGCGTCCGCCTGTTGACGCTCACCGCCAACCAGGGCCACTACCTCGCCCCCTTTGCGCGCATGATGCTCGCCGTGGCCGCTCTGCGCGACGGCCACCCCCAGCAGGCGCGCGCCATTCTGATCGCGCTCGCCAAGCAGTATCCCGACAACAGCCTCTACGAGCGTCAACTCGCCCGCATCCGTTAGTGGCGAAGTTAGTTACATCGTTGCACGCAGGAGGTAGACTTCTGCGGAGCACGCTTCTCTCACCCGGCACCGCGCGCTCGAACCTTAATCGAATTCCGCAACCCGTACTACAGCAAGAGAGGAAGCTAAACCGCATGCAGATCGCGTCCGTAGGGACCGCCTTTCCGGCCCACCGCTACAGCCAGAGCGAGATCACCCAGGCCCTCACCGAACGGTGGGGCGCAAAGCTTGAGGAGCCCCGCCTGATCGGCCGCCTCTTCGCCAACTGCGGGGTCGATCATCGCTTCCTCGTCTTTCCCCTTGAGACCTACCCCACCCTCAAGGGCTTTGGCCAGACCAACACCGCCTGGATCGACGCCGCCGTCGAACTCGGCGAGCGCGCCGTCCAGAGCGCCCTCGAGCCGCTCGGCCTCACCGCCAGCGACATCTCCGCCATCTTCTTCGCCTCCGTCACCGGCATCGCCAGCCCCACCATCGACGCCCGCCTGATCAACCGCCTGCCCTTTCCCACCCACGTCAAGCGCACGCCCATCTTCGGCCTCGGCTGCGTCGCCGGCGCCGCCGGCATCGCCCGCGCCTCCGACTACGTGAAGGCCTACCCCGACCAGATCGTCCTCCTGCTCTCCATCGAGCTCTGCTCGCTCACCTGGCAGGACGACGACGTCTCCATTGCCAACCTCATCTCCTGCGGCCTCTTCGGTGACGGCGCCGCCGCCGTCATCATCGCCGGCGACCAGGCGAAGATCCCCGCCCACCACAAGAGTTCCGGCAGCAACGGAACCCATCCCCCGGCCGCCAGCAACGGCGCCGCCAAGCCCGGCCCCCGCGTCCTCGCCACCCGCTCCAGCTTCTATCGCGACACCCAGTACGTCATGGGCTGGGACATCGGCGACATGGGCTTCAAGATCGTCCTCTCGCCCGACGTGCCCAAGGTCGTTCAGGAGAACCTCCGCGGCGACGTCGACGCCTTCCTCGCCGAGCACAACCTGACCATCGCCGACATCGGCAGCTGGATCTTCCACAGCGGCGGTCCCAAGGTGCTCGAGGCCACCGAGTCCACACTCGAGCTCCCCAAGGACGCCCTCGCACCCTCCTGGAAGAGCCTGCGCGAGGTCGGCAACCTCTCCGCGGCCTCGGTCCTCTGCGTCCTTGAGGACTATCTCGCCAACCACCGCGGCGCTCCCGGAACCTACAGCGTGCTCGCCGCCATGGGCCCAGGCTTCTGTTCGGAGCTCGTTCTTCTGCAATGGTGAGAGGTGCGCATGGCGAAATCCTCCTCAGAATTCGCTGTGCGCCGCACCCAACAATCGGGTGCCCCAGGTCTCGCCTCTGAGACCTGGGCCTCCGCCGCGCCCATCATTCCTTCAGCCCCCAAGTACCCAATCGAAAGCGATCGGAAGACCGACGTCTGCGTCGTCGGCGGGGGCCCGGCCGGCCTCGCCTGCGCCATTGCCGCCGCCCTCCGTGGCTTGCGCGTGCAGGTCGTCGACGGCATGAAGCCGCCCATCGACAAGGCCTGCGGCGAGGGACTGATGCCGGACACGCTCGCCGCCCTGGCCAGCCTCGGCATCCGGCTGGATGATCCCGACCCCGGCCATTTCAGCCATCCCCTGCAAGGCATTCGCTTCCGCAACGCCGACCCGAACCGCAGCCATGCCACCGTCGAGGCCAGCTTTCCCGCAGAGCCCGGCCGCGGCGTCTCCCGCCTCCTGCTGCACCAGCGCCTGCTCGAGCGCGCCACCGAACTCGGCGTCGGCCTCCACTGGCAGACCCATGTCCGGCAAATCAGCGTCCAGCGCATCG
>DASXGQ010000131.1:0-28940 GCA_036488995.1 Caulobacteraceae bacterium | reverse complement strand
GTTCCGCGCCCGTAGAGCCAGCCGTCGGCCTCGGTCAGCTTGAACGGATCGTAGGTCCAATCCTCCCGCCGCGCTTCCACGACGTCGAGATGGCAGATGTAGAGGATCGGCTTGGCCTGGCCTGTCCCGCGATACCGGACGATGACATTGCCGCGGGTGGGATACTCCGGCGGCGCGATCACCTTGACGTCCTCGGGCGCGAACCCCGCAGCGAGGACGCGTCGGGCGATGTCCTGGGCGGCTGCAGTGGACCCGCGGGCGTGGGTGGTGTCGGCCTCGACGAGCTGTTTGAGGATTTCCCGTCCGAGGGCCTGGTCATTGGGCGGCGCAACCGGCGGCGTCTGGGCAATCGTGGAACCCGCCAGCGCGAGTACGGCCGCGCCGGCCAACCAGGGTTTCGACTTCATGAGCGGCGACGTCCTCCCGAGGCGTCGTATTCGACGCTGTCGAAAGGACCCGTTAGGGCGATCCGCCCGGTCGCGCCAGAGTGCGGCCGGGCGTGGACGGACCTTACTTCGCCTTCACCACCTGACCGCGGATTTCGCCAGGCGGATGAAGCGCCGTGTGGACATTCACGTACCACAGGCCGTTCATGAGCTGGTCAATCTGGCCCTGGGTCAGGACCGTCGAACCGTGGATCGGGCTGTCGAACGGCGTGAAGTTCACGACGACCGGAGCAGCCTTGGCGACCGGCGCCGGACCGTGGAAGTGGGCCATTGTGGCCGGCCCGCTGAGGCCGCTGTAGGTGACCGTCCAGATCAGGGTCTTGCTGTCGGTGTCGAACGCGATCTTCGCCTCGCCCGTCCCTTTCGAGTCGTTCGGCGGGGTTTCCTGAGCCCCGTCGAGGTGGGCGGTGAAGTGGATTGTCTCGGCGGCGGCGAACGGCGCGGCGGCCATGACCAGGAGGCCGGCGGCGGCAATCAGAGCAGCTCTGGACATTACGTATCCCCTTATTGTTCCGTCCTGAGGCGGAGGGTGTCGCGACCTTAACCGCTTGGCGAGGGCGGGGCGAGGGGCGCGGCCGTGGCCGGCGTATCAGGCCTCCTTCGTCGACGCCCCGGGTTCGATGGGACGATCGACGCCGACGTTGACCACAGTGCCGCTGCTGTAGAGACCGATTCCTGCCAATCTCAGGTCCGGCACCAGCTTGAACAGCACTTCGCTCTTGGCCCCGAAGACGGTTCGGGGCGTGGCCATGTAGGCGAAGGCGGTGAACTCGAGGTACCCGTCGCGCACATCGGTGAGGTAGGCCGCAGGCTGCGGGTCGTCCAAGACGCCGTCTTGCTCCTTGAGCCTGGCCACGATCAGGTCCCGCACATGGGCCGGATCGGCGGAGTCGACGACCCTAAGCACGAGCCGGAGCCGCCCCAGGGCGCCGGAATGAGTGACATTGCGGACTGTCTTCGAGACGAGGTCCGTATTCGGCACGATCAGACGCGAGCGGTCCGTCATCTCGATCTCCGTCGCGCGGATCGAGATCTTCTGAACGTCGCCCTCCAGGTCGCCAATCGCGATCCAATCGCCGACGCGCACCGGTCGCTCCGCCAGCAGGATCAGGCCGGAGACGAAATTGCCGATGATGGACTGCAGTCCAAAGCCGATGCCCACCGACAGGGCGCTGGCGAACAAGGCGATCTGGCTGACCGAGAGGCCCAGATAGGCGAAGGCGACAAGGATCGCGACGAAGCCGCCGAGATACGTCACCCCGGCGCTGAGCGACGTGCGTACCCCCACGTCCAACTGCGTCTTCGGAAGATATCGCGACTCCAGCCACCGGCGCACGGCCCGCGTGGCGGCCAGCCCGACGAAGAAGAGGGCGATGGCCCCCAGCACCGCCCCCGGCGAAACCGCGACCTTGCCGAACTTCAGGACGAAGTTCGTCGAGGTCATCCGGCCGAAGATGTCTCCGGCGCTCGCCCCGAACGGCGCGACGACGGCGATCCATCCGAAGAGGATCAGCACGAGGCGCACCAGGCCCGAGGCGAGGACGGCGACCTGGTCGACCGCCCCAGTCGAGAGGCCAAGCCCGCTGGCGACACCGCTCCCGAACGGCGATGTCGGGGCGAGCAAGGCCGGGATCAGGTCGTCGGCGATCCGCAGAAGAATGACGAGCAGGCCGAGGACCGCCGCGATCCAGATCGTCTCTCGCATCAGGAACTGCGCAAATGCGAGGTACCCGATCAGGACGGAGCCAACCGAGACTGCGAGCGAGAGCCACCCGACCAGGGCAGCGATCACCCACGGCGCGCGCGCGCCGGCCGGGATCTCGCCCGCCGCCACGCGCTCCACACGCGACCGACCGAGAGCGACCAGCGCACCGCCGACCGCGACGATCTCGAGGATCACTGCGGCGTAGTCGCTGACCACCTGAGCCGACTGGCTCGAGTTCAGGTCGGCGTTGAACCCCGCGACAAATGTCGCGAGGCCCGCGGTGAAGCCGATCAGGGCCGGGAAGATCGCCAGGCGGCGGGCCAGATGGTCGGGAATGGGCGCAAGCCGCCATTCCGGACGCCGCATGGAGATCAGCGATCGACCGAGCGCCTCGATGAAGAGTCCGAACCCCGCGGCGCGCGCGAAGAGGGCGAGCGCAGTGTCGGTCTCCTCTGTCAGGGCGTCGGTATTCAGGAGGGCAGCCCGGATCACCATGATGGCGAGCAGGGCCGTGGCGACCCCGACGACGACCCGCCACAAGGCTAGCAGCGACCTCGTCAGCCGCGAGCGCGTAGGATCCCGGCGCGCCCGCCTAAAGCCCAAAGTGATCAACAGGAGGCGAACAGGGATGAGCAGGGCCGCCGCAAAGGCCGCTGCGACGAGCCAGACGATCACGTTGCGCGCTGACCTGCCCTCGTCGGCAATGGAGTCGGACTCGTTGGACACGAACTCGGCCAGCCGCGAGAAATCACCCGGGGCGGAAGCGGCGAAGTTGCGCCACAGAGAGGGATCCGCCACCGAGCGGCTCTGGGAGGTGAGGCGCTCCTGGAAATTCTCCCTCAGCCGTTCGGTGAGGACATCGCTGATCTGTTGAGCTTCCACGGTCAGCAGCTTGGCTTCGCGCTGGTCGGCCTGGAGGATTTCCTGGAAGCGGGTGAACTGGCGACGCAGCTGCGTGGTGCGCGGATCCTCCTTTTGCCCGGACGGGGGCGGCGCGCCGAGCTGGTTGAGGCGCGCCTGCACATCCTGCAGGCGGGGCGTGAGGTCGCTGAGAGCCGTGGCGAGTTTCGCCTCAACCGGAGTGATCCGGGCCAGCCGGCTCTTGATCTCCTCATCGCTGAGCTGGTCGGTCCGAAAGCCGGCCCCGACTTCGCGCAGGACTGCGGAAGACTGCGAGAGGGTGGCCTGCGTATCGGCGTCCGGGGTTCGCTGTCCCTGGACGGCGGCGGCCCCGGCAAGGGCCAGCCACAGCAGGATCAGGCCGAGGATCCTCGACATTGGCTCTGGTGTCTCTCCTATCCCGCCGTACGCAGTTCTAGACCCGACGATCCGCCTGTAGCGCAAGGCGAAGTTGGCGGCCTCGGCGGCCGGAGCTTGCCGCCTCTCGTCCTTACACGCACAAAGCTGGGGCTGGCGAGGAGGGACGCGTGGCGAGCATCATTGGCCGGATCGGGATGGGAGGCGGCCTTCGTGGCTGGTCCCCCGCCTGGCTGGGACCGGACCTTGTCGCCGGCCTCACGCTTGCGGCTATCGCCATCCCGGAGCAGATGGCGACGGCGAGGCTGGCGGGACTGCCACCCCAGGTAGGACTGCTGGCCTTTGTCGCTGGCGGACTGGCCTTCACGGTGTTCGGCGCCAGCCGGTTCCTCTCCTCCGGCGCGGATTCGACGATCGCTCCGATCTTTGCGGGCGGCCTCGCTGGCTTCGCGGCAGTCGGCTCCCCGCATTACGCCCTCTCGGCGCTCGCCTTGGCGATCATGGTGGGAGCCATAGTGGCGATCGCCGGTGCGGCGAAGATGGGCTGGATCGGCGATCTGATCTCTGCGCCGGTGATGACCGGTTTCCTGGCCGGGATCAGCGCCCACATCCTCGCCTCGCAGGGGCCGACGGCGCTCGGCATCAGCCCGACGGGAGAGGCCACGCTCGACAGGCTCATCGGCCTCGTCGCTGGGCTGCCGCGAGCCAACCCCTATGACGGCGCCATCGCCATCGGCGTGCTGGCGGCGATCGCCCTGCTCGAACGCGTGAACCGGCGAATTCCCGGCGCTCTCATCGCCGTGGCCGTCGCTACCCTGCTCTCGATCGCCCTGCGCCTCGACGAAAAGGGGGTAGCGCAACTGGGCGCTCTCTCAAGGGTCACCCCCCGCCTCGGCGTCCCGACCCTCGCCCTCGCCGAATGGCTGCGACTTGGACCCCTGGCCTTCCTGGTTGCGGCGGTGGTGATGGTGCAGACGGCCACGGTCAGTCGAGCCTTCCCGAGCGAAGGGCGCGAGGCCGACGTCGACCAGGACTTCATCGGGGTGGGCGCAGGCAGTCTCCTCGCCGGGCTCGCCGGCGCCTTTCCGGTCAACGCGAGCCCCCCGCGTACGGCCGTGGTGGAGGAGAGCGGCGGATGCTCCCAGGCGGCCGGTCTCGTCGCGGTGGCGCTGACGGCCCTGCTGATGATGTTCGGCCTTCGGTTACTGGCGCAGATCCCCACGGCCGCCCTCGCCGGCGTGCTGCTGTTCGTCGCCGCCCGTCTGGTGCGCGTCGCCGAGATGGCGGGGATCCTGAGGCAGAGCCCGGTGGAGTTCCTCCTGGTCCTGGCGACGATCGCGGCCATCGTTGTCCTGCCCATCCAGTGGGGCGTGGCGACAGGGGTGGCCCTCTCGATTCTGCACGGCGTTTGGTCTGGCGCGAGGGTCCGGGTGCGTCCGATGAGGCGCATTCCAGGCACGACCGTCTGGTGGCCAGAGGGCGGCGGCGCGGGTCCTGGGGGCGAGCGGCTGCAGGGCGTCCAGGTCCTGACCTATCCAGCCCCCCTCACCTTTCTCGTCGCCGAGACCTTCGCCCGCGATTTCCTCGCGGCCGCCTGTCCCGGAGGGGGCGGCGTGCATCTGGTGATCCTGGAAGCGGCAGGGATGGTGATGATCGACTACACCGCCGCCCGGGCTCTTGGGCGCGCGGTGCGTGAGTGCCGCGCGTCGGGCTGCGACTTTGCGCTCGCTCGGCTGGAGTCTCCCGCCGCCCAGGCCGCTCTCGAGCGTCTCGGCCTCCGGGACCTGATCGGCAAAGACCACATCTTCGAGAGCGTGGCCGCGGCCATCAGGGCGCTCGCGCCCAACGCCATCCCGATCGTCGAACCTCGCCCGGCGTGAGCCTGGGGATCTTCGAAGCGCCGCCCTTAAAATTCCTTACTAGGAATATTCCACATAGAGTATATATAGGGCGATGGACGCAGCCTTTTCCGCCCTTGCCGATCCGACCCGTCGCCGCATGGTCGAGATGCTGCGTAGCGGCGAACTCTCCGCCGGCGAGATCGAGCGGGGCGTGCGGATCAGCCAACCCTCGGCCTCCAAGCATCTGAAGGCTCTTCGCGCGGCCGGACTCGTGCGCATGCGCAAGGATGCGCAGCGGCGGCTGTACCGCCTCGATCCCGCGCCGCTGGCCGCCCTCGACGCCTGGCTCGAGCCCTACCGCGGCTTCTGGAACAACCGGCTCGACGCCCTCGAACGCCACCTCGACGAAGAGCAGCCATGACTTTGCGCCGCCGGCGCTCTGCCGACGGTCCAACAGGACAAGGAGGACTTCTCATGACTTCCGACGTCGTCGCCCAGTGGCGCCCTCGGGGCGCCGGCCCCTGGCTCGAACTCAGCCGCTCCTTCCGTCAGCCGCCGGCGAAGGTCTGGCAGGCCCTGACCGTTCCAGCGCGCCTCAGCGCCTGGATGGGCGTCGAATGGCTGGGTGACGATGCGCCCCTCGCCGAAGGGGCCCGGTACGACTATCGCTTCCTCAACACAGATCTCGAGAGCCGCGGCCGTGTGCTGCGCCTGGAGCCCGAGCGCCGGCTCGAGCACAGCTGGTTCGAGAACATCCCTCCAGCCGCGGTGATCGCCTGGATCCTGGAGCCGGAGGGCCAAGGCTGCCGCCTGACCCTCACCCACAGCGCCGGTCCCGTTGAGGACGCGCCGCGAACGGCTGCGGGATGGACGATGATGCTCGAATCCCTTGCTCGCGAACTCGGCGAAGCCCTGCCGCCGCCGCGCGGCAAGGACGATTGGCGCCTCGCTCGCGATCGCTACGCCGCGACCTTTCCCGCACCCGCCCTGCGCGATGGACGGCGCACCGAAGTCGAGGGCCATCCGGCGCTGCGGTTCGAGCGACTCCTCGCCCACCCGCCTCAGGCGGTGTGGAACGCCCTGATCACACCCGAGGCGATCTCCCGGTGGCTGCAGGCCCGCGCCACATTCGAACCTCGTCTGGGCGGTCGAGTCGAGCTTCGCTTCGAGGCCGCCGACCACACCATGGTCGGCGAGGTCATGGCGTTCGAGCCGCCCAGTCGCCTGGAGTACACTTGGCCAGAGCGCCACGCGGGAGGCGACTCCGTCGTCCGCTTCGATCTGGAACCGTACGAGGGAGGGTGCCGGCTCGTCCTCACCCACGTCTTCCGTATGGGCGCAGACCTCGCCGACTTCGCGTCCGGTTGGCACTGGCATCTGGACGCTCTCGACCGCGCCCTCGACGGCGAGAGCGTCGCCTTCGATCGACCGAGGTGGCAGGCGCTGAAGCGAGCCTACGCCGCAACTTTGTAGGAGGGGAACAGCGTTAGTTCGCATCTGCACAAGAGAATTTGCTGCATCGCAGCATCCGCCAAGTGTGCGCAGAACAGCGCCTTGTGCTGGCGCCGCCGAAACGCGATCTGACCTCCCATGACCCGTTCCGACCGTCCCGAGGAGCCCAAGTCCGAAGCCCACCCCGCTGAGCCGGACCTCGCCCACGACCATCCGTCGCGTCGCGCAATCATGGGCGCCGGCGCGGCGCTTGGCGCTGCGGGCTTCGCACCCACCGCCCTCGCCCAGGACGCGGCCCCGGCCGACCCGCCGCCCTCCCTCGTCGAGGTGACCCTGAGGGTGAACGGTCAGGAGCATCGCCTGACGCTGGACACCCGGACGGCCCTGCTGGACGCCCTGCGCGAGCACCTCGCACTGACCGGCTCGAAGAAGGGCTGCGACCACGGCCAATGCGGCGCCTGCACAGTCCTCATGGACGGGCGCAGGATCAACTCCTGCCTGACTCTAGCCGTCGTCGCCCAGGGTCACGAGATCCAGACGATTGAGGGCCTCGGAGGTCCGGAAAACCTGCATCCGATGCAGGCGGCGTTCCTGAAGCACGACGGCTTCCAGTGCGGGTACTGCACGCCGGGCCAGATCTGCTCGTCCGTCGGCATGCTCGCCGAGGTGCGCGCCGGCTGGCCCAGCTTGGTGACCGAAGACCTCGCAAGTCGACCCCAACTCACCGACGCGGAAATCCGGGAGCGGATGAGCGGCAACATCTGCCGCTGTTCGGCCTATCCCAACATCCGCGCGGCCATCGTCGAAGCGTCCGAGGCCCAGGCGTGAAGGCTTTCTCCTACGAGCGGGCGCACACACCGGAAGATGCGGCGCGCGCCCTCGCCGGCCACCCCGGGGCGAAGCTGGTGGCCGGCGGGACCAATCTGGTCGACCTGATGAAGCTCGAGATCGAGACGCCGGCTCACCTTATCGACGTCAACGACCTGGCCCTGGACCGGATCGAACCCACCCCGCAGGGCGGATTGAGGATCGGCGCCCTCGTGCGCAACAGCGATCTGGCGGCGGATCCCGTCGTGCGTTCGCGCTATGGGGCGCTCTCTCGCGCGCTCCTGGCGGGCGCGTCAGGCCAGCTGCGCAACCGCGCCACCACGGGCGGCAACCTGCTCCAGCGGACGCGCTGCCTCTACTTCTATGACATCACCAAGCCGTGCAACAAACGCGAGCCGGGGTCTGGCTGTGCGGCGCTCGAGGGCGTCAATCGGATGAACGCCGTGCTCGGCGCCAGCCCGCGCTGCATTGCCGTCCATCCCTCCGACATGGCCGTGGCCATGCGCGCGCTCGACGCGCAGGTCGAGGCGGTGCGCGCTGACGGCAGCCGGCGGACCATACCCATCGCCGACTTCCACCGCCTGCCCGGCTCGACGCCGCAAAAAGACACCAACCTTGGCTCCGACGAGGTCATCACCTCGGTCGTCCTGCCCCCGCCGCCAGCGGGCGCGCAGGCCTACCGCAAGGTCCGCGACCGGGCTTCGTACGCCTTCGCCCTGGTGTCGGTCGCAGCGGTGATCGACGCCCCGGGAGGCACGGTGCGCACGGCCCGCGTCGCCTGCGGGGGTCTGGCCCACAAGCCCTGGCGTGTGGAAAGCGCCGAGGCCGCTATGGTCGGCCGCCCGGCCACCGAGGCGACCTTCGCCAGCGCCGCGGACGCCATCCTCGCCGGAGCCCGCGGCTACGGCGGCAATGATTTCAAGATCCCCCTGGCCCACCGCACCATCGTCGCGGTCCTGCGCCAGTCGGCCCGCCAGGCCTAGGAACGAGAGGGCCTCGCCATGGAGATGAACGCACCGGTCGGCGCAACGCCGCTGGACAACAAGCCCGACGGCGTCGTCGGCAAGCCGCTGGATCGCGTGGAAGGGGCGCTGAAGGTCACCGGTCGGGCGACCTATGCCGCTGAGTATGCCGGCCAGGGCAAGGTGCTGTACGGCTTCATCGTCCAGGCGCCGATCGGCAAGGGGCGCATCACCTCGATGGACACCCGGGCCGCGGAAGCGGCGCCCGGCGTGGTCCTGGTGATGACCGCCAAGAACGCGCCGAAACTGCAGCCCAGGGGCCAGAGCGGCTCGATCGCCGAGCTGCAGGACGACCAGATCGTCCACTACGGGCAGGCCGTGGGCCTGGTCGTGGCAGACAGCTACGAGGCGGCGCGCGCGGGAGCCTATCTGGTCAAGGCCCAGTACGACCGTCAGGCGGCTCCCTACGAGCTGAAGACCCGAATCCCCGAGGCCCGTACGCCGACCGCCGCCCGCGGCGCTCCCGACACCTCCCTGGGCGACTTCGACGGCGCCTTCGCCACAGCGCCGGTGAAGATCGACGCCCTTTATACGACGCCGCACCAGATCCACTCCGCCATGGAGCCCCACGCGACGATCGCACAGTGGCAAGGCGACCAGCTCGTCCTGCACACTTCCAATCAGATGCTCAACCAGGGTCAGGCGAGCGTCGGCGCGACCTTCGGCATTCCGGCCGACCAAGTCCGCCTCGTCAGCCGCTACGTCGGGGGCGGCTTCGGCTCCAAGCTGCAGGTCTGGCCGGACGCCATCCTTGCGGCCATGGCCGCGCGCGTTCTGAACCGACCGGTCAAGATCGTGGACACGCGCCAGCAGCTCCCGCACCTCAACAGCCACCGCACCGCAACCGTCCAGCGCGTGCGCCTCGGCGCCGACCGCCAAGGGAAGATCTTGGCGATCGGCCACGATTCCTGGTCCGCCACCCTGGTCGGCGACGCCTACCACGAGGCGGCGTCCAACCAGACGCGGAGCCTCTACGCTGGCGCCAATCGCGAGACGAAGAACCGGGTGGTGGAGGTCAACCTGCCCCAGTCCGGCTCGATGCGCGCGCCGGGCGAGGCCGTCGGTCTTCTGGCGCTCGAGTGCGCGATGGACGAGCTCGCCACCGCCCTGGAGATGGACCCGATCGAGCTTCGCGTGCGCAACGAGCCCACCGAGGATCCCGAGCGCCACGTCCCCTTCTCCTCGCGCAACCTCATCCCTTGCATGCGTGCGGGAGCCGAGCGCTTTGGCTGGGCGCGCCGCAATCCCAGGCCCGGCCAGGTGCGTGACGGCGACTGGCTGGTGGGTATGGGCATGGCTGCGGCGATCCGGGGCAATCCCCTGCGCCCGTCCTCGGCGAGCGTGACCCTCGGCTCCGATGGCGTCCTCACCTGCCGCATGGCGATGACGGACATCGGCACGGGCACCTACACCATCATGACCCAGATCGCGGCGGAGATGATGGGCCTGCCGATGGAGCGGGTTCATGTCCTGATGGGCGACACCAACTTCCCCAAGGCTTCCGGCTCGGGCGGTTCTTTCGGCGCCAACAGCGCCGGCTCGGCGCTCTACGTCGCCTGCATGAACCTGCGGGCCAAGCTTGCGTCAGCAGCGGGCGTTCCGGTCGAAGGCGCCGAATTCGCCGAAGGCAGCCTGCGCGCCGGCGGTCGGTCGTGGGACATCCGCCAGCTCGCCGGGTCCGGCCTCTCGGCCGACGGCGACATCTCGCCGGGCGAGATGGAGACGCAGTATTCCCAGCAGTCCTTCGGCGCCCATTTTGCGGAGGTGGGGGTGAACGCCGACACCGGCGAGATCCGCATGCGCCGTATGCTCGGGGTCTTCACGATCGGCCGCGTCCTGAACGAGAAGACGGCCCGCTCCCAGGGGATCGGGGGCATGATCATGGGGGTCGGCGCAGCTCTGATGGAGGAGGGCGTGGTCGATCCGCGCTTCGGCAATTTCGTCAACAACGACCTGGCCGGCTACCACGTACCGGTGGACGCCGACATCGCCGAGCTCGACGCTTTCTTTCTCCCGGAACTGGACAACAAGTCCTCGCCGATGAAGAGCAAGGGGGCCGGAGAGGTCGCCATCTGCGGCGCCGGCGCGGCCGTGGCCAACGCGGTCTACAACGCCTGCGGAGTGCGCATCCGCGACTATCCGCTCACCTTGGACAAGGTGCTGGCGGGTTTCGCCAAGGCCTGACCGCGCACGACCGCGGCCATCGAAAGACACTGCGCGCTTTCGTCACCCTCGTTTGTACGCCGCCAACCTGAAGAGATGGCGAAGTGAAGAGTATTGTCGAGCGACCAGGCGGGGGAAGCATGGCGGAATACAAGCTTTACATTATCGACGAGGATGACTGGGTCATCGGCGTCTGGACGCTGCGATGCGTCGACGACGAACGTGCGGTTATGGTCGCCCTCGACTGTAACGTCGATCGATGCATGGAACTCTGGACCCGTGATCGGTTCGTGGAGAGGTTCAGGCCAACGCCTTGCGATGATGGCGAACCCGAAACCGGGGCCGACGGCGAAGGCCGCTTCCGCCGGCGCCGGGCGTGGGGAGTGATCCGCACGCCAGCGCGATCGTCGCCCCCACCCTCCTGGGGGCGGCGCAACTCCTGAAGCGAAGGCCTCAGCTCGACAGAGCGTTGATCACCGCCAGTGTCATCGCTTCCACGCCCGTCCTGATCGAGGGTTCCGGGACCGGCGAGAAATAGGGCGAGTGGTTGGCCGGCAGGGGTACGCCCGTTCGCCGCGCCTCTTCCACCTTGGCCGGGTCGTAACCGCCGAGGGACCAGTAGAACGACGGCACGCCCGCCAGCACGAACTCCGAATAGTCTTCGCTGGCGGATCCCGGCTCCTTCTCCAGTACGGCCTTGTCGCCGAAAGCGGTCTTGAACATCGGCTCGGTGCGCGCAACCAGGGCGTCGTCATTGACCACGGCCGTGGCGCTTTCAGTGAACCGCACGTCCGGCGCCGGCGCGCCAGACATCTGGGCCTCGGCGTTGGCGGTGCGCACCAGTCCGGCTTTGAGCTTGGTCCGCACATCCTGGTCGTAGCTGCGGATGGTGCCGCGCAGCACGACATTGTCCGGTATGATGTTGCCCGCTGTCCCCCCCTCGATCGCCCCGACGGTGATGACGCCGAACTGATGCGGATCGCGCTCGCGGCTCACAACGGTTTGTACGTCGATCACAAAGCGTGCGGCCTCGACAATCGGATCGATGGTGACGCTTGGCATGGAGCCGTGGCCGCCGCGGCCCTTGAAGGCGATGGTGAAGCTGTCGGCATTGGAGTCATAAGTCCCCGGCTTGTAGTCGACCGTCCCGTAGGCGCTGTTTCCTACGTGCTGGGCGAAGCCCATTGCGGGCTTGGGAAAGCGGGTGAAGAGGCCGTCGCTGATCATGGCCTTGGCGCCGCCGATCGACTCCTCGGCCGGCTGGCCGATGAACATCACCGTCCCATGCCACTTGTCCTTCATCGCCAGCAGGGCCTTGGCGGTCCCGACCCAGGCGGCCATGTGGATGTCGTGGCCGCAGGCGTGGTCCACGCCAGACTCGTGCCCTTCGTACTGGATCTTCACCGTGCTGGCGTAGGGCAGTCCAGTCTTCTCGGTCACCGGCAGGGCGTCCAGCTCCGTGCGGATCATCACCACCGGCCCGGGCCCGTTGTGGTAGATCGCCACGATCCCCGTCTTGCCGACGTGCTCAGTCACCTCGAAGCCGAGGGCGCGCATTTCCTTTGCCAGCAGGGCCGAGGTGCGCTGCTCCTGGAAGGCGATCTCGGGATGGCTGTGGATGTCCTTGTACAGCGCCTCCAGGTGGGGCCAGTCCGAGGCGAACTCCTGGTCGACCGCCGCCTTGTCCGCGGCCACGTCCATCGCCATCGCCGGCGCGCCGATCGCCACCGCCAGCGCCGCTCCAGCCAGCGCCACGCGCCTGCCCCGTCCAAACATTGCTTCCACCCCTGTGCGCAGGCCTGCGCCCGCTTTCAGCCTCGGATAATCGGTCGAGGCCTGGACGCGCAAGCTGCGAACAGGCGGAGGCGTCGATATCTGCCTGGATACAGTCCGGCCGGCGCCCCAGGGCTTCGGAGGCCCCTAACGTCTTCGAAAACAAGTAAATCGCAACCCTCGCCCCACTATTCTCCCAGGCAAGGGCGCCGAAGGGGCCGGGTTGGGGGAATGTGATGAAGACGGGGGTAGGAGGTCTGGCGCAGTCGCTCGCCTTCGCAACCCTCCTTCCGCTTCTCGCAGCCTCTGCCGGACCGCCTTCCATCATGGAGGGCCACGCCCCCTTCACCTGCGACCTCGCATTCCAGTGGACGTTCTGACGCCTGGCGCGGAACAACCTCCCCTTCGCGGCTGGCGCGCCGCGGCGGAAGTCTTCGCCGTGGCGCTGGGGCTTGGCCTCACCTCGTTTGGCGGGCCGGTGGCGCACATCGGCTATTTCGAGCGCACGTATGTGCGCCGCCGAGGATGGCTCTCCGCCGAGGCGTTCGCGGGTATCGTCGCCCTCTGCCAGACTCTTCCGGGACCGGCGAGCAGCCAGGTGGGTTTCCTGGTCGGCCTGCGCCGCGCAGGCCTGACGGGCGCTGTCGCCGCCTGGCTGGGCTTCACCCTGCCCTCGGCCTTGCTGATGTTCGCCTTCGCCCTGGCGGCGCCCCACCTGTTAGGGCCCCGGAGCGCGGCGGTCCTGCATGGGCTTCAGCTCACCGCCGCCGCCGTCGTGGCCCAGGCGGTGTGGAGCATGGCGCGGCGCCTGTGCCCCGACCTCCCGCGCGCTACCCTTGGCGTCCTTGGCGCAGCGATCGCCCTAGTCGTGGCCGGCCCGCTGGCCCAGCTCGTCGCCCTCGCAACCGGCGCCGCCGGCGGAATCCTCCTGCTACGCCGCCAGCCCCAGGCGAGCGCTGCGGCCGGATCGGCTGCGGGCGCCCGCGCCGGCCTGGTCGCGGCCGGGCTGGCCGCGATCGTGCTGCTTGCCTCCCTCTGGCCTGGCGTCGAGAAGTCCCGTTCCGCGCTGGCCCTCGCAGCCCTCGTCTACCGCGCCGGCGCCCTGGTCTTCGGCGGCGGCCATGTTGTTCTTCCCCTGCTGCAGAGCGCTCTGGTCCCCTCCGGCTGGCTGGACCAGAGCCGGTTCCTCGCCGGCTACGGAGCCGGCCAGGCCGTTCCCGGCCCGCTCTTCACCTTCGCCGCCTATATCGGCGCGGCCGCCGCGCCGGCCGGATCCTCGATCGCGTTGCGCGCGGCCTGGTCGGCCCTCGCCCTGATCGCGATCTTTCTCCCCGGCCTGCTCCTGGCGCTGGGCGCCCTTCCCGTCTGGAACTGGCTCTCCCGCCATGCCGCCGCCCGGGCGGCGCTGACTGGGGTCAACGCCGCTGTGGTCGGCGTCCTGGCCGCCGCCCTCTGGCGTCCAGTCCTCACCACCGCCATCGTCGGGCCCGTCGACCTCGCCATCGCCGCCGCAGCCTTCGCTCTCCTCTTCCGCTTCCCGCCCCTCGCCATCGTCCTCCTCTGCGTCGCTTCCGCCCTCGCCGAAAGAGCCTTGCGCGGATTCTGAGGGCCCCGCGGATTTCCGCAAAGGAGCCTTGCGATCCTGCTAGTCTGACCCAGTTCGCCCCCAGGAACCGCGATGAGCCAGACGACGACACCTGCCCTCTCCCACAACGAAGCGCCGGGGCTGCGCCTGCGTCAGTTGGAGCGCATCGACGAGCGGCTCCGCTGGCTTTCCACCTGGACGATCCACAACGCCAACCATCTGCGCGAGAGCCGCGACGGCCTGAAGGTCGGCGGCCACCAGGCGTCCTGCGCGTCGATGACCACGATCATGACCGCGCTCTATTTCCACACCTTGCGGCCACAGGACCGCGTCGCGGTGAAGCCTCACGCGAGCCCAGTGTTCCATGCCGCCCAGTACCTGATGGGCCGCCAGAGCCGCGAGCAGCTCGAAGGGTTCCGCGCGTTCGGCGGCGCCCAGTCCTACCCTTCGCGCACCAAGGACAAGGACGACGTCGACTTCTCCACCGGCTCGGTGGGCCTCGGCGTTGCGATCACCGCCTTCTCCGCCCTCGCGCAGGACTATCTGGACGCCCATGGCTGGCTCGACCCCGAGCAGCGCGGCCGGATGGTGGCCACCCTCGGCGATGCGGAACTCGACGAGGGCAACATCTACGAGTGCCTGATCGAGGCCTACAAGCACGACATCCGCAACGTCTGGTGGATCGTCGACTACAACCGCCAGAGCCTCGACGCGACGACGGCCGATCGGATGTTCGACCGGTTCGACGACATCTTCGAGACCGCCGGCTGGCGGGTGGTCACCTTGAAGTGGGGTAAGAAGCAGCAGCGCGCCTTCGCCCTGCCCGGCGGAGCCGAGCTGCGCGCCTGGATCGAGGCCTGCTCCAACGCCGAATACGCCGCGCTCACCTACCAGGGCGGAGCGGCCTGGCGCGAGCGGCTGATGCGCGACATCGGTCGTCGCCCGCACGTACGCGCCCTCCTGGAAGGTTATGACGACCAGGCCCTGCACGAGCTCATGGTCGGCCTGGGCGGTCATTGCGTGGAAACCCTGATCGAGGCCTTCGACGCCGCCGCCCGCGACGACACTCCCACCCTCTTCATCGCCTATACGGTCAAGGGTTTCGGCCTGCCCCTCCAGGGCCACAAGGACAACCACGCCGGCCTGATGACCGCCGCCCAGGTCGAGACCCTCCGCCGGGCCATGGGCGTGCCGCAGGGCGAGGAGTGGTCGCCCTTCGCAGGCCTCGATCCCACCGAGGCGGAGGAGCTCGCCGCCTTCATCGACTCGACTCCGCTGGCGCCGCCTTCACATCGTCGCCTCACCGCCGAGCCGGTCCCCGTGCCCGCACGCGAAGCCTTCCCCCGACCAGAGGGAGCCGAGCAGTCCACGCAGGCCGCGTTCGGGCGCATCCTCCTGGACCTTGCGCGCAGCGGCGAGCCGATCGGCGACCGGATCGTCACCACCTCGCCAGACGTCACGGTCTCCACGAACCTCGGCGGTTTCGTCAACCAGCGAGGCCTCTTCCGCAAACGCGACTCCGCCGACGTGTTCCGCGACGCGCGCATACCCTCACCGCAGCGCTGGGCCGGCGGCCGCGCCGGCCAGCACATCGAGCTGGGCATCGCCGAGCACAACCTGTTCCTGAATCTCGCGGCCCTGGGTCTCGCCGCGCCCCACTTCGGACAGCGCCTGCTTCCGATCGGGACGGTCTACGACCCCTTCATCTCGCGCGGCCTCGATTCCCTCAACTACGCCTGTTACCAGGACGCGCGCTTCATGCTTGTGGCCACGCCCTCGGGCCTGACCCTCGGCCCCGAAGGCGGCGCGCACCAGTCGATCTACACACCCCTGATCGGCATGGGTCAGCCTGGCCTGACCTATTTCGAGCCGGCTTTCGTCGACGAGCTCGCCGAGGTGATGCGCTGGTCGTTCGAGCACATGCAGGCGAGCGATGGCGGCTCGGTCTATCTGCGCCTGACCACCCGAGCCATCAGCCAGCCCGCGCGCGCGGACGACGCCTGGATCGCCGACGCCCTGCGCGGCGGATACTGGCTGACGCCGCCCGCCGAGGGCGCCCGGGCCGCCGTCATCTTTTGCGGCGCGGTCGCCCCCGAGGTGCTCGACGCGGCCGCCCAGCTCGCCGAGGACGTCCCGGGCCTGGGCGTCCTCAACGTCGTCTCCCCAGGGCTCCTACACCGTGACTGGATGGTCGCGCGCCGCGCGCGCTGGCAGGACCGCGCCGCCCAGGAAAGCCACGCCGAGCGCCTTCTCGCCCGCCTCGCTCCAGGAGCGGGGCTCGTCACCGTCATCGACGGCTCGCCGGCGACGCTGTCGTGGCTGGGCGGCGTGCGCGGCATGCGCGTCAGCTCACTTGGCGTCGACGCTTTCGGCCAGGTCGGCGACCTCCCCGATCTCTACCGACACTATCGCCTGGACGCAGACGCGATCGTCGAGGCCTGCGCGGACTTGTTCCTGAGTTAGGGCGATACAGGCAGCCGTGAAGTGTCGCCGGCGAGGGCGCCGGCGCTCCTGGCTAGCCTCCTTTACGGCCGATCAGGCGCCGGGGGCGGGAGCCGTCGCCGGGGCGGAGGCCTTGCGACGGTGGTGGTGGCGCCAATGCTTGCGGCCGTGGTGGCGGCGCATATGCGCGGTCATCCTCGCTTCCGCGGCATCCATCCGCTGGCTGACGGCCGTAGAGGTGGCCATCGCCTGCTGGGCCGTGGCCGCGGCGCTGTCGGCCGTGGTCTGCGCCCTCTGGGCCGCAGCCGCGGCCGCCTGCGCCGCGCTGTTCGCGGACGCGGCGGCGCTGTTGGCGGCGTCGGCCGTGGCCTGGGCGTGCTGTGCGGCGGCGTTGGCGGCCTGGGCCGCGCTGTTCGCCTGGTCCGCGCTGGCCTGGGCTCGATGCACCGAGTCGACGCTGGCGCAACCGCTGAGCATGAGCCCCCCGATCATGAGGGTCGCAAGAGTATTCCTGGTCGCCAATTTGGTCATTGGACTGGCTTTCATTGGGGGCCCCAAAGGCCGTGATGAGACACGGATTTATTTAAACGCCCGGCGAAGCCAGCCGGTTGCGACCTTTGAGCGGCGGGCGCCCCCACCCGGCTGTTCTGCCAGCGCAACGCTCTGTCTCACTGGGCCGGGCTAATCCCGGGGCGGCCCCGACGCTACCTGTCGTTCAGCCTACCGAAGCCACGGTGGAAAACCATGAAGAGCCAAGCAATCCGTCTTCCCCTGACGTCCCACGCAGCGGCCGCCTGGCTTCGGCAGAGCGGGATACTGCTGGCGCTCACCGTCCTCTCGGTCGGACTCCACGCCATGAAATGGGCTGGGAAACCCCTCTAGCCAGGAAAGTGCACGATGCGCCTGTTCGAGATCCTTCGGGACAAGCCTTTTCACCTGATCGCCTTGCCGCCGACGGCCTCGGCCATGGACGCCGCCGCCCTGATGAAGGCGGAGCATGTCGGCGCGGTCCTGGTCCTTGATGACGCCGGCCGCCTGCTGGGCGTGTTGTCAGAGCGCGACCTGGTGCTGGGCGTCGCCGCGGATGGGCCAGCTATATTCCGGCGGCGGGTCGCCGAACTGATGAGTGTCGGTGGTCCGACGGCGCGGCCAAACGACTCCGTGCTCCATGTCATGCGCACGATGACCGACCGGCGCGCACGGCACGTTCCGGTCCTGGATGGGGATACGGTCGTAGGCGTGGTCAGCATCGGCGACCTGCTCAAGGCGCGCCTGGCCGAGAAGGTCCAGGAGAACGCAATTCTTCAGGAGCTGGCGCAGGTGAGAGTGGCGGCCTGAGCCGCCTCAACCCTAGGAAAACCCGTTTGGCGACGCGCGGTCCCGCCCCCATTTGACCGCGCGCGCCTTGGCGACGCGCGGTCCCGCCCCCCTAGTCCGCGCGCGCCGAAACCCCTCCCCGCAGGCTTGCCGCGGGGAGGGGGACTTCGGTCCTCTTGAAGGCTTTCACGACAACCGGGCCCTTGGAGCGCGAACGGCGCCCCCTAGATCATCGCCGCCCAGCCGGGCAGGTTCGGATTCAGCGCCTCAGCCGCGAAGTCGATGAAGGCGCGCACGCTTGGCAGGATGCCGCGCCTAGACGTGAACACCATGTGCAGCCGCCGCTCCGGAGAGGCCCAGTCCGGCAGGATGTGGACAAGCCGGCCGTCCGTCGTCGACTCGCTCAAGGCGAGATCGGGAAGGAGCGCGACGCCCACCCCCTCGATCGCCGCCTGCTGGATCACCGGATAGGTGCTGGCCGACAGCCGCGGTTCATGGGCGATCTCGGCTTCCTCGCCGGCGGAGCTAACCAGGGACCAGAGTTCGGGATTCGTAAAGTCGGTGTGACTGATCGTCGGGAACCGCGGGATGTCGTGCGGCGTCTTTGGCGCGCCATTGCGAGCGACGAAGTCGGGGCTCGCCACGAGGACCAACCGGACCGAGCCTATCGTGCGAATGGGGAATTCCAGGTCGCCGTCGAGCTTTTCCTTGCCGCGGATCGCGACGTCCACGCCGTCCTCGATCAGGTCGACGCGTTGGTTGCTGACGATCACCTGCACGCGGATCTTGGGATAGAGCCTGAGGAATCCCGGGAGGGCCGCGGCGAGCACTCTGTCGACACCGGAAGGGCAGGACACCTTGACCATCCCCTGGGGCTCCGACCGCAAGCGCAGGATCGCCTCGTCGATCGCGTCGGCTTCGGAAAGCGCGGCCCTGGCGTGGCGGTAAACGTCATGTCCGACCTCCGTCACCTTGAAATGCCTGGTCGAGCGCTCGACCAGGCGAACGCCAAGCTGGGCCTCAAGGGCGGCGACGCGCCGGCTGACGCGCGATTTAGGTGTGTGCAGCGCCCTCGAGGCCGCGGAGATGCCGCCGTTCGACACCACCGCCGCGAAAAGGGTCAGGTCGTTGAGATCGCGCATTGTCGCCATGAGCCGCCGACTGGAGGTTTCGCGGTTCGTCCAGCGCTGGATCACCCGGGAAGCCTGCGCCTCCTGGGGAGCGGAGTTCCCGCCAAGGTTGGGCGGGCGCTCTAGTCCTTCACCACCGCAATGTCAAATTCGTATTTGAAATTGAAATCTGCAAGGCGACGCACTATGGCACGGGCATGCTACACGACAGGACAATGGATCCTGCCGCATCGAGCGTGGGGGCGAAGGTCCGCGCACGCCTGCTCGAAGCTGCCGGCGAGGTCTTCGCTCGAAAGGGCTTCGAGGGCGCCACCAGTCGCGAGATCTGCCTGCGCGCCGGCGTCAACCTGGCGGCGGTGAACTACCACTTCGGCGGAGTCGAAGCCCTCTACGTGGCCGCCCTGCGCGAAGCCCACACGCGCACGACCTGGGTCGACAATGTGAATCTCGAGGGGTTCGCGGATCTGTCGGCGACAGAAAAGTTGAAGGCGGTGCTGCGGTACCTGGTGCTCCAGTTGGCTGGGCCCGGCGACGCCTGGGAGATGCGCCTCGTCTATCGGGAGCTGACCATCCCCACTTTCGCCCACGAGGCGTTCCTCGCCGCCGAAATCGAGCCGCGCCGGGAATTCATGAGGGCGATCATTGCCGAAATCCTCGACTGTCCTCCCGACGCCCCCGCGGTCGGCCGCTGCATGCTGTCGGTGATGGCGCCCTGGATGACGCTCTCGGTCATCAACCGCCCTACCCTTCACACATTTCTGCCGGACCTCGACGCGCACTGCGAAGGCGTCGAACGGCTCGTCGACCACGTCGAGCGCTTCGTCCTGGCCGGCATCGAAGCGATCAAGGCGGAGTTGGAGTCCGCGGAGACGGCCTAGGCCTTCGCCGTGATCGGGCGCCCAACCTTGGCCTTCAGGTCATTCAGCGCATCCTCGAAAGCCAATCCACTGGTGTTAAAGGTCACGTCGGCCTTGGCGTAGAACGGCGTCCGACTCTCCAGGATCGACTTCAAATCCTCCATGGCGGCGCGATTGCCGGCCATCGGCCGCAGATCGCCCTGGGCCAGGACGCGTTCCATGTGCTCCTTCGGGCTCGCCTGCAGCCAGACCGTGAAGCATTGCGTCAGCAGGAGACCGAAGGATCCTGGATCGGAGACGATGCCTCCCGGCGTCGCCAGGACAAAGGTTTCTCGGGTCTGCAGGATCTCCTTGAGCGCCATGCCCTCATACCGGCGGTAGGCGGTCGGCCCGTACAGATCCTGGATCTCCGCCGGCGTACAGCCGGCGATGCGGGTGATCTCCGTCCCAAGTTCAATGAACGGCCTGTCGAGCGCTTCAGCCAACCGTCGGCCAAGCGAAGACTTGCCAGCGCCCCTGAGCCCGATCAGCGCGATTCGATCCGTCCTCTGATGAAGCGGCGGCTCCGTCTCGAAGAGTTCGGCAAGCGTCGCCCTCGCTCGTCGCAGATCAGCCTCGCCACGGCCCTGCAGGAGCTCGCGGATCAACAACCACTCCGGACTGTCCGTTGTCTCGTCGCCGAGAAGTTCGGCGATCGGTCGCCCCAGAGCCTTGGCGACCTGATCCAGCAGGAGCACTGAGACGTTACCGACGCCGGTCTCCAGATTTGCGAGATGGCGCTCGGAGACGCCGGCGGCGGCGGACAGCGCGCGCCTTGGCATACCCTTGCGCGCCCGCAGGGCTTTCACGCGCTCGCCGATCACCACGAGCAACGGATCGCGCGCGGATCCGACCCCCTCGTCCTTCAGTTTGGCTGGGTTCACAGGCATGCTTTGGGTCTCGCCACCGAGGCCACAGCCGCGTCAAGCTCCGCCACGAACTGCACCGAGCTGTCGAGCACCGCCTCACGGCGGTCGCGGTGAGGTGCGTGACCGCACGCCTCGAGCAGCAAGACATCCGTCCTGGACGTTCGCGCGACAATCGCCTCGAGCTGAGCTTTCGTGCCGTACTCGTCGTCTTCTCCCTGGATGAGGAGGATGGGCGCCTCGATCCGATCGAGCCGCGCTTCCAGGTTCCAGTCCCGAAACCTCGGGTCCAGCCAGATGTGGTTCCAGCCCCAGAAGGTATGGTCCGGGTCCCGGTGATGTCGCGCGAGCCGGCGGCCCAGGTCGCCTGAGGCATAGGCGGCGCCGATGGCGGCGATGCTCTTCACCGTCAGGTCTTCGACGAACACGTGCGGCGCTTCGAGGATCAGGCCGCGGACCGTGTCCGGGTAAGCGGAAGCATCGATCAACGCGATCGACGCACCGTCGCTGTGGCCGAAGAGCAGCGGACGTTCGACACCCAGAGCCCGAAGCAGCTGCGGAAGCACGACTTCGCCCTCATGGTGCATGTAGGAGGGTTCGCGAGCACCCGGGCAGAAATCGGACTGGCCATGTCCCCTTCGCGAGTAGGCGAGAACCGGCGCGACCAGTCGTTCGGCCAACACATCGGGGAAGTCGCGCCAGGTCGAGACGGAGCCAAGTCCCTCGTGAAGCATCACGACGGGCGGCCGGGCCGGTGACACCGGCGGCCCGAACCACCGGTACTCGATCTGAACGCCGTCGAGCTTCAGCATGCTGGCGAGGGGTGTCATCAGCCAGTCTTTTCGGTAGGTCCGCAAGCGCCTGCCTCCTGGTCCCGAAGCACGTGCCGGCGGATCTTGCCGGTGGTTGTCTTGGGCAGGGCGTCGACGAACACGATCGAGCGTGGGTACTTGTGCGGCGCGAGCCTAGATTTGACGAATTGCTTGAGATCATTCGTCAATTCTGAATTTGCGGGCATCCCAGGCTTGAGGACCACAAAGGCCTTGGTCTTGATGAGGCCCTCGGCGTCCTCCGCGCCGACGACCGCGGCCTCCGCCACCGCATCGTGCGCCATGAGTTCGGCCTCCACCTCCACGGGCGAGACCCAGATTCCGCTCACCTTCAGCATGTCGTCGACGCGACCGCGGTGGATCAGGAAACCCTCGGCGTCCATTTCGAACTTGTCGCCTGTGCGCATCCACCCATCCACGAATGTCGCGCTCGTCTTCTCCGGCCGATTCCAGTAGCCGGCGGTCATCGAGGGCCCGCGGACGTGGAGTTCGCCCAGGCCCCCCGCCGCGACCTCGCTTCCATCCTCGGCCAGCAGCCGCACTTCGTATCCTGGGACCGGTACGCCCGTGGTTCCGTAACGGATCTTACCGGGCCGGTTCGAGACGAAGATGTGCAGCATCTCAGTCGATCCGATGCCATCGATGATCTCGACCCCTGTCGCCGCCGTCCAGGCGCGCGCGATCCCCGCTGGAAGGGCCTCTCCGGCGGACATGCAAAGACGCATGGAGGAAGCTGAGAGACTTACGGCTCGACGCGATGCGACCAGGGCGGCGTAGAGCGTGGGCACTCCGCAGAACACGGTGACGCGGTGAGCGGCGAGCTGCTCGCTCACCGCCTCAGGCGTCACCCGATCTGGGAACAGCACGCAGGTGGCGCCCGCGTACAGCGGGAAGGTCAACGAATTGCCGAGCCCATAGGCGAAGAAGAGTTTGGCCGCTGAGAAGACGACATCATCCTGGTGGAGGCCGAAGACCTGACGACTGAACAGCTCGGCGGTCGCGGCAAGGCTGCCGTGTCGATGCGGCGCGCCCTTGGGAAGGCCAGTCGAACCCGACGAATAGAGCCAGAAGGCGATATCGTCTGCTGAGCTCTGCGCAGGCTCAATGTCTGCCGGAGCGTCCGCGAGAAGCCTCGCAAGGCCGCCTCCGGCTCCGGCGGCGCCCACCCTCGACCCTTTCCAACCGCTGAGCACGATCCCGGCTTCGAGCGTGGGCGCCAGAGGCTCCGAAACGACCACGGCCCTTGCGCCGCTGTCGGTGAGAAGAAAGGCGTAATCCTGCGCCGGCGCCAGCGTGTTCAGGGGCACAGGGACGAGCCCCACTCGGATCGCTCCGAGGAAGCAGGCGATGAAGTCGATCCCGTCCTGAAGAAGCAGGGCGACGCGATCGCCCCTCGCCAAGCCTAAGCCGAGGAGAGCGGCTCCTGTCCGCGCCGACCTTTCGGCCACGTCCTGGAACGTGTGGCGGCCTTCCGCATCGATGAAGGCGACCTTATCGGCGCGGGTCGGCAGGTTCCGGCCCAGCAGATCCACCGCCGCGTTGTAGCCGCCGCCGCGACTCTCGAACGCCATGGGCATCCTCCGAAAGGCGCCGCACCTTTGCCGCGGCGGCCTAGGCCCACCCTGCGCCCTTGTCGTCATACATGCAAGATAGTGCTTGTCCTGGAGTGACTGGCAGCGCACTATACCACATTGCTGGATGCGGCCGGAGGAAAGCGTGATCACCTTCGAACGGCAGCCTGAAGCCTATCGACATTGGCGACTTTCCATAGACGGTCGGGTGGCCACGCTCGCCCTGGATGTGGACGAGGATGCGGGTCTGGCGCCTGGCTACAAGCTGAAGCTGAACTCGTACGATCTAGGTGTCGATATTGAACTGCACGACGCGCTCCAGCGCATTCGGTTCGAACATCCTCAGGTCGCCTGCGTAGTCCTGACCAGCGGCAAGGACCGGATGTTCTGTGCGGGCGCCAACATCTACATGCTCGGCGCCTCGACTCATGGCTGGAAGGTCAACTTCTGCAAGTTCACCAACGAAACCCGCAATGGGATGGAGGACTCGAGCCGGCATGACGGCCTGAAGTTCCTGGCCGCCGTCAATGGCTCTTGCGCCGGCGGGGGCTACGAGGTCGCCCTGGCGTGCGACGAAATCCTGATGGTGGACGACCGCTCGACGGCGGTGAGCCTGCCTGAGGCGCCGCTGCTGGGCGTGCTGCCAGGCACGGGCGGCCTCACCCGGCTGGTGGACAAGCGCAAGGTGCGCCGCGACCTCGCCGATCTGTTCTGCACCAGCGCCGACGGAGTCCGGTCTGATCGCGCAAAGGCGTGGGGCCTGATCGATGACGCGGCGACGCCCAATCGATTTCCTGAACTCGTGCGGAGCCGGGCGCACGCGTTGGCGATGGGCTCGCAGCGCCCCGCTGACGCACGCGGGGTAACCCTCAATCCCCTCGAACGAGCAGCCGACGAACAGGGATTGAAGTACCGATACGTCGAGGTCAGCTACGAGCGCCCCGAGCGTCGGGCGACAATCATTGTACGCAGCTCTGACTTGCCCTCGCCCCAGTCGGCCGATGAGATCCTCGCCCTCGGCGACCAATGGTGGCCGCTGGCGATGGGACGTGAACTCGACGATGCGATCCTATCGCTTCGCACGAACGAGCCGGAGTTGGGGCTCTGGGTGCTCAAGACTGAAGGTTCGGCTGAGGCCGTGCTGTCCGCCGATCGCGCCCTCATCGCCAATCGGGACGACTGGTTCGTGCGGGAGACCATCGGCCTCCTGAGACGGACCTTCGCCCGGCTCGAAGTCAGCTCGCGCAGTCTCTACGCGGTGATCGACAAAGGCTCCTGCTTTGCCGGCGTCCTCTTCGAATTGGCCCTGGCGGCGGACCGCAGCTACATGCTTTCGTTCATCGCCGGCGGGCAGGATGCTCCCACGATCGTCCTGGACGAGACGAACCTTGGCCTGTTGCCAGCCGTCGACGGCCGCTCGCGCCTGGAGACACGGTTCTTCGGTGACCTCTCGGCCCTCGACACGGCGCGCTGCCTCGCAGGCCAGGCCTTGGACGCCGAAGCCGCCCAGGACGCCGGTCTCATCACAGTCGCCTCCGACGAACTCGACTGGGACGACGAGATCCGGCTGGCGCTCGAGGAGCGGGTCAGCCTCTCGCCCGACGCCCTCACCGGAATGGAGGCCAGTCTTCGCTTCCCGGGCGCCGAGACGTTGCAGACCAAGGTCTTCGGTCGACTCTCGGCCTGGCAGAACTGGGTCTTCAACCGGCCGAACGCGACGGGCGAGCGCGGGGCGCTGAAGCTCTTCGGCTCAGGCTCCAAGCCGAACTTCAACTGGGAGCGCGTGTAATCATGGCGATCGACTACCAGGAACGCATTCCCAACAACGTCGACCTCGCCTCGAACCGCACCCTGCAGAGGGCGCTCGAGCATTGGCAACCGAGGTTTCTCGACTGGTGGCGCGAGCTCGGGCCGACCGACTTTCAGACGGCCGATATCTATCTGCGGACCGCGGTTTCGGTCGACCGCCAGGGCTGGGCTTCCTTCGGGCACGTCAAGATGCCGGACTACCGGTGGGGCATCTTCCTCGCCGAGCAGGACTCGAACCGGGTCATTGGCTTTGGCGACGAGTACGGCAAGGCGGTCTGGCAACAGGTCCCGGGAGAGCATCGCTCGACCCTGCGCCGATTGATCGTCACTCAGGGCGACACCGAGCCCGCTTCGGTGGAGCAGCAGCGGCTCCTCGGCTTGACCGCGCCATCCCTCTACGACCTGCGCGGCCTGTTCCAGGTCAATGTGGAAGAGGGGCGCCACCTCTGGGCGATGGTCTATCTGCTGCACGCCTATTTTGGTCGCGACGGCCGCGAGGAAGCCGAAGAGCTGCTGTCACGCCACTCCGGCGACAGCGACAAGCCGCGGATCCTCGGCACCTTCAACGAACCCATCTCCGATTGGCTCAGCTTCTTTATGTTCACCTTCTTCACCGATCGCGACGGCAAGTATCAGCTCATGTCGCTCGCGGAGTCGGGCTTCGATCCTCTGGCCAGAACCTGTCAGTTCATGCTGACCGAGAAGCCCACCACATGTTCATCGGCCACACTGGCCTCGCCAGGGTCACCCGTCGAACGCTCGAGGTGATGAAGGCGCTCGGGACCTATGAGCCAGAGGCGGTGCGCCGCGCCGGCGCGATCGATCTTCCGACCATCCAGAGGTACATCAACTACTGGTTCTCCTCAGCCCTCGATCTGTTCGGTTCGGAGTCCTCTTCAAACGCGGCCCTCTATTTCGCTTCGGGACTGAAGGGGCGTCCGAACGAGAAGCAATACGAGGATCATCTGGCGCTAGACCAGACCTATGCGCTGGATGCTCCGAACGGCGCCCTGGGCGTGACCCGGGAAGAGGTTCCGCTGCGAAACGCCATGAACGAGGCCACGCGCATGGCCTACGCGCAGGAGTGTCAGATCTTCCTCGACCGCTGGAACGACCTGCTCCAGCAGGCCGGCGTGGACTTCCGCTACCGCCTCCCGAGCCCCCGCTTTCGGCGGAACATCGGTCTCTGGTCCGGCGTCCCCACCGACCTCGACGGACGTCCGATCCCCGCCGAAGTGTTCGAAGCGCGCCAGACTGAATGGCTGCCCACGGAAGCGGACAGGGCCTTCGTTCACAGCCTGATGAAGCCGGTCACCGAACCCGGCAAGATGGCGGCCTGGATCTCGCCGCCGGAGCGGGGGATCAACAACCACCCCGTCGACTACGAATACGTCAGGCTGGCGTAACCGCGGCGATGCCGAGCAGCGCCTCGCGCACCAGCTCGGGCCGTTCGATGGGTAGGAAGTGGGTGGCGCCGGGAACGGTGCTCACCTCCACCTGGCCGGCCGGTCGCGGAAACTCCGCCGCCTGCGTGATCGCGCAGGTCGAGCCGTGCTCTGCGCGCCATATGCGCAGGGGCGCCTGGATCCGGGACATCGCCTCCCACATGTCGTGACCGTGGGCGGCAAAGTTGGCGGCCTCCCATTCCGGCGCGCAGGCCAGTTCGACTTCGCCGCCCGCAAGGTCCCGAAATCCCGCCTCGACATAGTCTCGAAGCGCCGCCTCGGGCCAGGTCGAGAAAATGGCGCGGCCGTGATAGGCCGCAAACGCTTCCTGCCTCGAGGCGAACCGCCGTCTCCGGCTGCGGGCCTTAGCGACCAGCGGGGATTCCGAAAGTGCAAATCCCTCGCTCGACATGGCCCGGGCGTTCACTTCCTGCGACAGGATCACGGGATCGAACAGGGCGATGGCTCTCACGCGCGCCGGCGCCTCCGCCGCCGCAAGCAGGCTGACACAGCCGCCCAAGGAATGGCCCGCAAGGATCACCGGCCTGTCCGGAGAGACAACCTCGAGCAGGCCCAACAGGTCATCCCGCATGTCCAGGGCATCGCGCTTCCCCTCGGCGGACGCTGCCTGGGGAGTCGCCCCATGGCCCCGTTGGTCGATCGCCAGCACCTCCAGGTGCCCGGCCAGCGCGCCGAGCGTGTTTCGATAGGTCCCGGCGTTGAACCCGTTGGCATGAAGCCAGATCACGTCTGGCGAGCGACCGGTCGGCTCGGTGGACCAACCCGCAATCTTCAGCGCCCGCGATCCCCTGTGGATCTCAATGCCAACGTTCTGAAGTTCCGTTTCTGAGGTTTCGCGCACGCGCACTTGATCCCTTGGAAGGTGGGCCTTTGACCTGACCCTCGTTTCTCATCCAGGCATAACGCGAGTCCGAGGTCGTTCTGATGCTTCGCGGCCGTGGTTGGCAAGGGGCCGGCGTCAGGCGGCGGCGACTCGATTGGGCCGCGTGCGGTTATAGTCGACGCCACCAACCTGCATCGTGGCGCGGTGTGCGGCCTAAGCCGCGACCGACCTGCGCCGAAATCGGAGCGCGGTTCCTATGAAGCCGAGTCCGAGTATTGCCAGCGACCAACTGACCGGCTCCGGCGCCTGAAGGAAATAAAACGAATAATCTCCCTCCATTTGCACCCCGCCAGTGTATGCCTGCGCAAAAAAGTATATCGAACCGACTCCAGTGGCAAAATTGCCTGAGTTTGTGAGCAATTCTTCCGACCCCCAGGGTCTAATCACACGGCCGATCGGTACGTTGTGCGGTCCGAGGTTCGTAATTATTTGATAGTCATGGCCAATGCAGCACTCTGGCGCCAATGGAAACATTGACGGGCTATCAAATATCACGTCAACGGTTAACGTATCTCCAGGATCTAGGGAAAGAGACGGCAATGCGAAATCGCCATTCACCTCCCAAACGGCAGTGTACGGGGTTTCAAAGCCTGATGGCCCGGGCTTCCAAAACGTCGCGGTAGAATACGAGACGTCAGAATCGGCGACTGTCTCGACGTAATCAGTCGCGAAGGCAGGCGAAACGATTGAAATAGATGCAGCTGCTGCGATGAGGGCAGGAAATGCCGCAGAGATCTTGATCATTGATATCCCTCCAGTTTCCGTCGGCGCGCCTCAATCAGACGGCCCAGGGACGCAATCGACAATCTCTCGACCCTGGGGTCTTCATGTGCTGGAGACGCTCGTGGGAGACCGCGGGAGACACCCGCTTCGGCGGGAGCCCTACGCAGCAATCGCTAGCTGCCGCCTGGCGTGGCGCATGAGGGCACCTAGGCCGAGGAAGCCGACCGACATCATCATCCAGGTGGCGGGTTCAGGAATAAAAACAGAGCCTACCACGACACCGGCGTCATTGATGCCGGTCAGAGAGGTGAGGGTCGACTCCGGCGGGTTGATGAACGTGTAGGTCCCGCCGCTGTAGATGAAGCCCTCCTCCCTCAAGCCGAAGAATGCCCAACCCACTACGGCTCCGGCGTCGTTGATGCCGATCAGGTCGGAGCCGGTCGACCCCGGTGGGTCGATGAATGTGTAGGTCCCGCCGCTGTAGATAAAGCCCTCAGTGCGCGAGCCGATGTTTGCGTAACCCGCCACGGCGCCGGCGTCGTTGATGCTGTTCAGTTCGGTGCCGGCCGACCCCGGCGGGACGATGTATGTGTAGGTCCCGCCACTGTAGATGAAGCTCTTGAAGAACGTAAAGTCGATGTCTGCGTAACCCGCCACGGCGCCGGCGTCGTTGATGCCGGCCAGTTCGGTGATGAGGAACGCCCCCGGCGGGTTGATGATCGTGTAGGTCCCGCCGCTGTAGGTGAAGCCCTCAATGCTCGAGCCGATGTTTGCGGAGCCCGCCACGGCGCCGGCGTCGTTGATGCCGACCAGTCCGGAGCCGGTCGACCCCGGCGGGTTGATTATCGTGTAGGTCCCGCCGCTATAGATGAAGCCCTTCTCGCTCGAGCCGATGAATGCCCCACCCGCCACGGCGCCGGCGTCGTTGATGCCGG
>DASXGQ010000106.1:0-19747 GCA_036488995.1 Caulobacteraceae bacterium | reverse complement strand
GGGCCAGGGCGGCGAGAAGCGGCCGCGCGAGGCCGAGGTCTTTGAAGTCGGTCAAGTTGGTCTTGTCTTTCGGATACGCCACGAGCGGGCGCGCGTCTTCGAGGCGCGGCCGGCGGGCGGGGGGATGGAGAGCGCCCCGCGTGCCCGGGCGATCGGCTATGGTCATCATGGACCGGCGCTCGACAGGCGAACGGCTTAAGGAGCCGTCCTCACGCGACTGGAGCGACGATGGCGCCGGAAGGGCGCGCAGGCCGCACATCGGGCCTTAGCCGTCGTAAGTCAAGTCATTGGCGCCGCGGCGCTTCAGCCGCCATGGCGAACGGCGGCGTCGCGGGCCTGATGCAACTCGGCCCAGGCGGGGGCGTATTTCAGAGCCTCGTCGTATTTGGCGAGCGCCTCCTTCCAACGCCCCTCGCGCGCCAGGACATCGCCCCAGGCCTTCCACGGATCGGCCCAATTCGGGGCCTTGGCGACAGCGGCCGAAGTGTCGGCTTCGGCGGCCGCCAGGTCGCCGCGCCCGAGTTCGAACAGCCCCCGGTGCAGTGGGATCGGGGCCAGGTCTGGGGCAACCCTCATCGCCTCAACCCAGACCCGTTGGGCTCCCGACACATCGCCAGCATGCGCGAGCACGTCGCCGTGGAAAGCGGCACAGAGCGACCAGGGCCCAACCCTCTTGAACACCGCCTCGGCCTCTTGGAGGCGGCCGGTCAGGCCGTAAGCCAGCCCGGTGAAGCACGGCCCCGCGTTAGAGGTGTATTGAAGGTTCGGGTCGGCCAACCATGCCTTGTAGAAGGCCTCGAGCGGCGCGACTGCGCTGGCCGCGTCGCCGCTGTTCAGGGCGGCGTAACCCTGCTGCATCAGGACTTCCGCCTTGGTCACCGGATCGGCGGGGTCGCTCGCTGCGATGTAGCTCGCCGCATGCGCCGGGTCGTGCATCAGGGCATAGTCGTCTGCGATCGCAGGGCCATCGAGCGTCGCCCCCGCGCCGGCTCCGCCATTCTGCATCGCGTCCTTCAGGGTCGACGCCAGCATCAAGGGCAGGTTCCAGGTGAGTTGGGCCGGATTCACCACAAACGCGCGATCGGGCTTTTCTCCCTTCGGCGCGGCCGCCGCCTCTCGCAGCATGGCGTGACCCTCTCGCCAGCCCGCTTCCTCGCCCTGGCTCGCGGCCAGAGAACCCACCTGATTGCCCCAGGCCCTCCACCACATCTGCGTCCGGGGCCTGGCGAAGGTCATGGCCATTCGGTATTTCGAGGTTGCCAGGCCCGGCTGGAAGAGGCCGGCATAGGCGTTACCCCAGGAGTTCGCCAATTCCGCGCGATCCGCGCCGCTTTCGACGCGGGGGAAGGCGTTGGCCAGGAACGCCACCTCGTCGGCGAAGCGGTTCTGGTCGGTCAGATAAACGGCGAATCGGGCGGGTTGGGAGCGGCCATAGACGTACTCTGCCGCCTGAAGGGTGAGCTTCTGCAGGTCGCTCCCGGCGCCGGAAAAGGTAGCCGCCGGCACGCCATCGCCGCGGACGGTCAGCGCCAGCCCCCCGGTCTCGGTCTGGACGAGTTCTCCGCCGATGTGCAGGTCGTGACCGAACCGCTCATGCAGCAGGCGGTTGATCTCGCCGATCGACACGCCGGTTTCCGGAACCTCGATCCTCACGTCCGAGGCCCAGGCCCCGCGCGTGTTCATACCCTTGTCCGTCGCGCGTGTGGCGTCCTGCATCTTCTGCAGCGCGTCGAGTACGTCCTCGGCCACGACGTCGCCGGTCAGTCCGCGGCTCGCCAGCCCCGAAGGCGCCCTGAAGGCGTCGACAACCACCGAGCGGGCGTTGAAAGCGTCGTAGAGCATCACGAGCACGCCGACACCAAGGACGGTCAGGACCAGGCCGATGAAGACCTGCATCGCAAGCCGGATGCGCTGGCCGGTGCGGCGCAGCTTCCCCTCGCGCGACTGGTTGTGCAGGTGGCGCAAGCGAAGCGGGCGCTGCTCCTCGAGCTCGGCGGTCTGGGCGTCCAGCAGGCGCGCCTGCTTGTCCAGGAAGCGCTCGGCCGCGCGCGCCACGCTCGGATCGTACTTGGCGTGGTCGGCCGCGAGGGCTGCGGCGAAGGCCTCCGCGCCGATTCGGCTCTCGGCGACTTCCTCCTCGCCGCGCTCCGGTTCGCCGCCGAGCAGCCCTCCGAGCAGATCTTCCGCCAACGCACTTCCCCCACCCACGCCCAAGGCGGACGTTCGTCCAGTCTGAGCCCTCCTGCAAGCGCCGGTGAGGCCGGGACTTTCCCTTCGGCCGAGATTGGCCCATCGGCTTGGACTGCGCCGTCAGGAGACCCTTCGCGTGACCTTGTTGCTCGTCGCCGCCTGCGCCCTCGTCGATGTCGACGGGCGGGTGCTCATCGGCCGCCGCCCGGCGGGCAAGTCACTCGGGGGACTGTGGGAATTCCCGGGAGGCAAGGTGGAGGCGGGGGAAACGCCGGAAGCGTGCCTGATCCGTGAGCTGAAGGAGGAGCTTGGCATCGAGGTCGCCAAGGCCTGCCTCGCGCCCTTCGTCTTCGCCAGCCACGGCTATGAGGATTTTCACCTCCTGATGCCGCTCTATCTGTGCCGGCGCTGGGACGGCTTCGTTAAGCCGCTCGAGCACGAGGCGCTCGCCTGGGTGAAGCCGGCAGACATGGACGCCTATCCCATGCCCCCCGCCGATGCGCCGCTGGTGGCCTGGCTGCGCGACCTGCTTTAGTTCCCCGCCCGTTCGCCTGCGGGGCGCTCGCGGGTGTGCAGGGCGTCGGCCAGGCGCGTCTTGGCCGAGCCGGGTCGCAGCGGCTTTTGCTGGTCGGGGTGGGGAGCCCAGCCGGTGAGGGTGATGATCTCGAAGCTCGCCGTCACCCGGCCGTCCGGGCGGGCGTGGCGCTCGGCATAGAGACCCGTGGCCAGCTCCAGCAGCGAGCGCGTCAGCGGCTGGCGGGGGCGCTCGACCAGGGCGCTGGTCTCGCCCATGGCGCGCAGGTCCGCCAGCAGCTTCATCGGATGATCGTAACTGACCGAGATGAGGTCAGTGTCGGCCACCGGCAGGGCGAAGCCCGCGCGCTGCAACAGGCCGGGCGCGTCGCCGATGTCGAGGAAGGGCGAGACGCGTGGCCCGGCTCCGCCGCGAAGGCGGATCTCGGCTTCGACCAGGCAGGCGCGCAGCTCCGTGAGGGTCGCGCCGCCCAGGAAGGCGCCGATGAACAGGCCGTCCGGCCGCAGAGCGCGGCGGATCTGGATCAGGGTCCCGACAAGATCGTTCACCCAGTGCAAAGCCAGGGACGAGACGACGAGGTCGAGGCTTTCCGGCGCGAAGGGCAGGCGCTCCTCATCGGCCACAGTCCGCAGGCCGCCGGTGCGAGAAAGCATGGCCGCCGAAAGATCGGTCTGCACGAGGGTGTCGATCTTGTCGGCCGCATCGCTAGCGGCCAGGGCGCGGGCGAAGGTCCCGTCCCGTGCGCCGAGGTCCACGGCAAGTGGGAAGCGGCGGTTGATCGCCTCCAGGCGCTCGACAATGTCTCCGGCCGCCCGCTGCTTCAGAAAATCTGCGTCGCCGTAGCCCGCGCCAGCGCGGGCGAGCCGGCGCGCGTGAAGCCTGCGATCGAATATGAGAGGCGGACCGGCCATGGCGCTCGCTACCGCAAGGGCGGCTGACTGAAAACGCGTCGCTGCAATCGGAGAGGCAATCGCGGTCCTTGCGTGCGGTTGGAATTGACGCATATTGCAAAGTCATGGGCCGTCTCGCTGTCGCCGCTCGCGCCGTCACCGGGGGCGCTCTGGATCTCCTGCTGCCGCCTCGGCCGCTGGATGAGGCTTCGCGGCAAGAGGTCGCCTCGCACGGCCTCACTTCGTGGGCCTGGAGCCGCATCGAGTTCATCGAGGCTCCCCTGTGCGACGGCTGCGGGTCGGCTTTCGACTACGATCCAGGCGCTGGCGTGCGCTGTCCGGCCTGCGCTGCGCGCGCTCTCGCCTTCGATCGGGCGAGGGCCGCCTGCATCTATGACGAGCACTCGCGCGACCTGATCCTGAAACTCAAGCACGCCGATCGCACCGATCTGGCCAAGACCTTCGCGCGCTGGATCGCGCGGGCCGCCGCCGACATCCTGCCTGAGGCCGACGCCGTAACTCCTGTGCCGCTCCACCGCGCCCGCCTCCTCGTCCGGCGCTACAATCAGGCGGCGGAGATCGCCCGTCCGCTCGCGCGTATGGCGGGGCTGACCTATTTTCCCGACGCCCTCGTGCGGCGGCGCTCGACCGGGAGCCAGGGGGGCAAGTCGGCTCAGGCCCGTCGCCGCAATGTCGCGGCCGCCTTCGTCGTCCCTGAGGGATGGCGACGTCGGATCGCGGGAGCGAGCGTGCTGCTGGTCGACGACGTCCTCACCACGGGCGCCACCGCGGAAGGCTGCGCCCGGGCCCTGAAGGCGGCCGGCGCCGCCCGCGTCGATCTGGCTGTTATCGCCAGGGTCAAACAGACGCATGCTCGTCCTATATGACACCTTCTGCCGGGCGCGCGGCGCGCCTGGGTGTGCGGAGTGATCATGGCCGACGTCGTCATCTATACGAGGCCCTTCTGCGGGTTCTGTACGCGGGCCGTGAAGTTGCTGAGCGACAAGGGCGTGGCCTTCACGGAGATCGAGGCGGGAATGGATCCGGCCAAGCGGCGGGAGATGATGGAGCGGTCGGGCCGAAGCACCTTTCCCCAGGTCTTCGTGGGCGAGACCCACGTCGGCGGATGCGACGACCTGATGGCGCTCGAGCGCGCCGGCAAGCTCGACACCCTCCTCAACCCCTGACCGACTCTTGCGCGTCGCTCTGCTCCAACTCCGAACCCCAGCGACCCAAGCCGCCGCCCTAGCCCACGTCGAGCCGCTGGCGCGCGAGGCGGCCGCGAGCGGCGCGCAGCTGATCGCCACGCCGGAGGCGACGAATATCCTGCAGCGCGACCGGGCCCTCCTGATGCCGAGCCTGAGGACGACCGACGAGGATGTCGTGGTGGTCGGTCTTCGCAGCCTCGCCCGCGAGCTGGGCGTCTGGATCCTGATCGGCTCGGTTCTGGTGCGACGCGATGACGGCAAGGCGGCCAATCGCTCGATCCTCGTTCGGCCTGATGGAAGCGTCGCGGCCGCCTACGACAAGATCCACATGTTCGACGTCGACCTCCCTACCGGGGAGCGGATCCGCGAGTCCTCCGCCTACGAACCGGGCGATCGGCTGGTCATCGCCGAAGCCGCGGGGGCGAAGCTCGGCCTGACGATCTGCTACGACCTGCGCTTTCCCGCGGTCTTCCAGGCTCTGGGGCGCGGCGGCGCGGAGGTGGTGCCCGTTCCGTCCGCCTTCACCGTCCCCACCGGCGAGGCGCACTGGGAGGTCCTGCTGCGCGCCCGAGCGATCGAGATCGGGGCCTTTGTCCTGGCTCCCGCCCAGGGCGGTGAGCACGAGGACGGCCGACGCACCTTCGGTCACTCGATGGTCACGGATCCCTGGGGGGAAGTGCTGGCCTGCAGACGAGGCGATTCGCCGGGTGTGCTGCTCGCCGACCTCGATCTCGCCGCCGTGGGACGGGCCCGCGCGGCGATCCCGGCCATGGCCAATGCGCGGACATTCGTCGGCCCATGATCCGCTACGCCCTAGTCTGCGCCGTCGGCCACGAGTTCGAAGGTTGGTTCTCGAACTCCCAGGATTTCGACGATCAGAGCGCCCGGCGCCTGGTGACCTGCCCGATCTGCGACAGCCACGAGGTCCGCAAACAGGTCATGGCGCCCGCGCTTGCGACCGGCTCCCATCGTGAATTCGCCGCCGGAGAGCCGGCGATGCGAGCCATGGTCCTGGAGGCCCTGGGACGAATCCGCCGCCACGTGGAGACCAACTTCGACTATGTCGGCGACCGCTTCGCCGCGGAGGCGCGGGCGATCCATGAAGGCAAGGCCGAAGATCGCGGCATCTATGGTCAGGCCACGCCGACCGAGGTGAAGTCGCTGGTGGAAGACGGCGTCCCCATCGCGCCGCTGCCGCCCGAGCCGCCCAAGAAGAGCGAGCTGAACTGAGCCTCAGTCGTGGTTCGACGGCGGCCGGGCGATGGTCATCATGTAGTTGACCCGGCTGTCCGTGCCGACCGACCAGCGGCCGGATCGAAGATCGAGCGCGACACCGAAGGGGCCCTCGATGTCGAACCGTTCATTGGCGAGGAAGCCGCGGATCTCCGTCGGCTTGAGGAACCTGCGCCAGTCGTGCGTGCCCGCCGGAACCCATCTGAGGACGTATTCGGCCGCGACCTTGCCGAGGGCCAGCGACGCGGCGGTGCGGTTGAGGGTGGCCAGGATCATCACCCCGCCGCGCTCCAGCAGCCTGGCGCTGTCGCGAAGGAAGGCCCGCGGGTCGGCGACGTGTTCGATCACCTCCATGTTGAGGATCACGTCGAACGAAGGCTCTCCCGCGGCCAGGAGATCCTCGACGGTCGAGGCGCGATAGTCGATGTCGAGGCCGGACTGCTCGGCGTGCGCGCGGGCGATCGCGATATTGCGCTGCGAGGCGTCGACGCCCGTCACCTGGAAGCCCAGCCGCGCCATGGGCTCGCACAACAGGCCGCCCCCGCAGCCGACATCGAGCAGGCGAAGTCCGGCGAAGGGCGTACGTTCGCGGCCGTCGCGCCCCAGCTGGCGCAGGGCCGTTTCCCGGATGAAGGCCAGGCGCGTGGGGTTGAGCCGGTGCAGAGGCGCAAACTCGCCGTGCGGGTCCCACCAGGCCTCGGCGATGGCGGAGAACCGTTCGACCTCGGCCGGATCGACGCTCGATGGGGCGACGGACATGATGTCTTTGCTGGACCCGAAGCGGAGCGCGGTCAACGACGTGACGCCGATGTGCGTACGGCTTGGTTGTGCAGGCGCAACACGGTCGCTAGAGAGGCCGGCCTGATTGAGCCTTTGGTCTGAAGCCCTTGTCCCGTCTGGTCATGAAGTTCGGCGGCACCTCGGTGGCCGACATCGAGCGCATCCGGCGCGTTGCGCGCCTGGTGGCGGCCGAGGCGGCGCGCCAACCCGTGGCCGTGGTCGTCTCGGCCATGGCGGGCAAAACCAATGAACTGGTCGCGTGGACCGACGCCGCGGGCGCGGCGTCCGACAATGTCGGCCCATCGGACGACGAATACGACACGGTGGTCGCCTCGGGCGAGCAGGTGACCGCGGGCCTGCTGGCCATGACCCTCCGGAACATGGGCGTTCCGGCGCGCAGCTGGCTCGGCTGGCAGATTCCGATCCTTACCGACGAGGCGCACGGCAAGGCGCGCATCGACGAAATTCCGCCCGAGCGACTGGGCGGGGCCCTTGATCAGGGCGAGGTCGCCGTCATCGCAGGCTTCCAGGGCGTGACACGCGACGGACGCCTTTCCACGCTTGGCAGAGGCGGGTCGGACACGACGGCCGTGGCTATCGCCGGAGCGATTGGGGCTGATGTCTGCGACATCTACACGGATGTCGACGGCGTCTACACGACCGACCCGCGCATCGAGGCGAAGGCGAGGCGCATCGAGCGGATCAGCTACGAAGAAATGCTGGAGATGGCGTCCCTGGGCGCCAAGGTGCTCCATACCCGCTCGGTCGAGATGGCGATGGCGCACAACGTGAAGGTTCGGGTGCTTTCGAGCTTTGTTGAGCCGGGCGAGAGCGACGGGGCCGGCACCATCGTCTGCGACGAGGAGGAGATTGTGGAAAAGCGGATCGTGAGCGGCGTCGCCTTCAGCCGGGACGAGGCCAAGATCAGCCTCTTCGGCCTGCCCGACCATCCGGGCGTGTCGTCGGAAATCTTCGGTCGGCTCGCGGACGCCAATGTCAATGTCGACATGATCGTGCAGAGCCATGCCCGCAGCGAAGGCGCTGCGAACATGGAGTTCACGGTGGGCAAGCGCGATGCCGCGCGCGCCGTGGAGATCGTTCGTCAGGCCCAGGACAAGATCGGTTTCGCCGACCTGGCGGTGGACGAGGATGTCGCCAAAGTCTCGGTGATCGGCGTCGGGATGCGCAGCCACGCCGGCGTCGCCAAGACCATGTTCGGCGCTCTTGCCGACAAGGGCGTGAACATCCAGGTGATCTCGACCTCGGAGATCAAGATCAGCGTGCTGATCGAGGCGGCCTACACCGAGCTGGCTGTCCGCGCCCTCCACTCCGCCTACGGACTGGACAAGGCCTGATCGTCCGCGCGCCGGCCGGTGCGCATCAGGCTGAGCCACGCGCCCAACACTGCGAAGGCCGCCGCGACAAAGAGGGCGACGATCTCGCCGCGGCTGGCGAACATGTGCAGAAAGACCGCGGTGAGCACCGCTCCCGAGGTCTGGCCAGTCAGCCGCGCGGTGCCGAGCATGCCTCCTGCTGCGCCGGCGCGCTCGCGCGGGGCCGCGGCGAGCATCATGCGGTTGTTCGGCGCCTGGAAGATGCCGAACCCTGCGCCGCAGAGCGCCATGCGCCATGCGATGTCGAGGATCGCCGGGTGAGGCGGCAGAAGGGCGAGGGCGAGGAGGCCGGCCGCCAGCAGCACCTGTCCGATCGCGCAGAGCACGGCGGTGGAGAGGCGGTCCGACAGCCATCCTGAGATCGGCGCGAGGACGCCCACCGCGACGGGCCAGGGGGTCATCAGCAGCCCCGTCTGCACCTGATTGTAGTGGAGGGTGTTCTCGAAGCGGAACGGGAGGGAGACGAAGGCGAGGAGCTGGGCCGCGAAGGAGGCGATCGAGGTCGCCACCGACAGGGCGAAGATCCGGTCGCGCAACAGGTCGAAGGGCACCAGCGGTCGGCGCATCGGCCATTCGCGCCGTACGAGGATGAAGCCGAACAGCAGGCCCGCGGCCAGTTCCAGGGCTCCGCCGATCTTCGACCGCGTGCGGCTGATCACGTCGACGCCGAAGATGATCAGGCCGAACGTCCCGGCGTTGAGGAGTGCGCTGAACCAGTCGAACGGCCGTCCCGACTTCGGGTTGTCGGGCAGGGCGCGCGACGCCAGGGCCAGGGCGGCGAGGCCAATGGGTATGTTCACGGCGAACAGCCACGGCCATGGGCCCAGGGCCAGAATCGCCGAAGCGACGCTCGGGCCCACCGCGGCGGACACCGAGATCACCATGGCGTTGATGCCGATCCCCCGTCCGAGCATGCGGTTGGGCCAGATGAAGCGGATCAGTCCGCCGTTCACGCTCATCACGCCGGCTGCGCCCAGTCCCTGGAGAGCCCGGGCGGCGGTGAGCAGGCCGAGGTTGTGCGACAGTGAGCAGGCGAGGGAGGCGATGGTGAAGATCGTCAGGCCGACGAGATAGACCCTGCGGAAGCCGACCTTCTCGCCGATAGAGGCCAGTGGAAGCAGGGTGGTGACGATCGCCAGCTGATAAGCGTTCACGATCCAGATCGAATCCGCCGGCGGCGCGCCGAAGTCGCGGGCGATCACGGGCAGGGCCACGTTGGCGATCGCGCTGTCCAGCACGGTCATGAACAGGGCGAGGCCCACCGACGCCACCGCCCAGTAGCGGGCGGGCGTCGCCAGGCCGTCGGGAGCTGCGACGGTGGCGGTCATGGACGGTCCGGAGCGGCGGTCGCGGGGCGCGCGGGGTAGAGCCCGGCGGACTTCGGCAAGGTCCAGCCTGGCCGCCAGTGGGTCGCGGTCCCGGCCGTCACGTACCAGCTCACCGCCAGGGCGCAGATCAGTCCTCCGGTGAGGTAGCTCCCCGTTCGTCGCCACGCAAAGACGGTGACGAGGCCCACGAAGGCGAGAACCGGCACGAACTGTATGGCGATGATAGTGTTCAGCGCTTCGCGTGGGCTGAGCAGCCGCCCCGAGACCCGCAGCGCCGCATACTGGACTGCGAGGAGGACAGCGAACCCCAGGCAGGGCGCGAGCGCGAGGGCAAGATACTGGGCCGCAGGTCCCTGCGCCGGGGTGATCAGGCTGGCGAGAAGGGTGCGCGACATCAGGACAAACACGACAGCGAAGAAGGGCAGATAGGCGAGCGCATAGAGGGCGTGACGCCCATCGAGCGGCTTGACGCCGACAACCCAGAACCGGAAATCCACTTTGAAAAGCGCGTCCGCAAGCGCCAGGGCGAGGTAGCCGAAGGCGACGCAGACAACCGCAAGCACCGCAGGTTTGATCCCGCCTTCACTGAAGCGGGCGCGTCCGCGTCGGGTGAGGACATAGGCAAGCAGGCTCAATCCGGTGGCGCCGAGCGCCCAGACGACCAGCTGATTCGCCACCCACTCGGGGAACAGCCGTGAGGGCAGGAAGGCGAACCCCACATTCATCAGCGGGTAGAAGCTGAGCGCGGGGATCGCTGCAGCGAGCGCAAAAGCGAGCCACCAGCGCGCGGGCGCAGGCCGCGCGCCCCCTACTGGGGGACGCGGCTGGCCTCCCGCGGACGCAAGCGAGGAGAAGAGCGGGGTCGATGTCAGCCCCTCGCAGGCGCCAAGGACTATCGCCACGAACCCGGCGAGGGCGATGAGTGTCCCAGCCTCCTTCCAGATCCAGATCTGGTCGGAACCGGGCCGCGGATCGGCCGCGTCTGGAACCGTGGCCTCGATCCAGTCCACTGCCGCGGCCACTCCGGCGCGCGAGAAGTGCTCCCACGGGTGGGTCACGGGCGGAATGACGAGGCGCCTTGCGTCGCCCTGGGCGATCGACCCGTAGATCTGGCCGGACCTCACGAGACCCTTCGAGCCGAACACCGCCTCGAGCTTGGGCGAGGCGCCCACGTCCGCGCCCTTCGCCTCGTGCCACATCAGCGGGGCGAATTCGTCATAGCGCCCGAACACCACTTCCAGGTTCCGCGGGAAGCGCCGGTCGCCCGCTCCGACCTGTCCGGGCTCCGGTGTCGTCGAGCCCTCCAGGACCATGGACCTGTAGCCGTCCGGTTGGGCGATCGCGGCGCCCACGACCGCCACGCCGCCCATGCTGTGCCCCTCCAGCGCGATGCGGGAGCGATCCACGAAGGGCCGGGATTGCAGATAGCGCAGGCCGTCCGGACCGCCCGCGTCGTCCAGGCTCAGCCATCCGCCGCTGTAGCCGTGGCCGGACATGTCGATCGCCAGGACCACATAGCCGCGGCGCGCCAGCTCGATGGCGAACGGGCTCTGCATCTCGCGGGTGTTGATATAACCGTGGCTGAGTAAGACGGCGGGCGCTGGATGCGCGGCTGTCGCGCCGGGAGGAACGTAGAGCAAGGCCGAGAGGGTCTCGCCGCTGGCTCCGCGGTAGCGCACGTCCTCGACCCTGACGCCCCCCGCCGTCTGGACGAGATGAGCGAGCAGGCCGCCCGCAAGCGCCAGCGCCCAGCCGAGCGCGAAGAGTCTCCACCGACCTGCCACCGCCGGATCCCTTGCCAGTTCAACCGCCCTTGCGGCGCTTCTGACTTGGCCATACCACGAGCGGAAGCGGTGTCCGCCACAGGCCTCGTGCGGCCTCACGCCTCGCCTCGCGAAAACCTGCTATAGGCCCGCTTCTCAATTCGTGGGGGCCGTGTCCCTCGTCTCCTGGCTGATTCATGCCGACGCCTGCGCTTGCGATCCGAGGTCCTCGCACCCTGCTCCGGCAGATCCGGGAGACCATGGGCGCCCCCGGACCGACCCAGTCAAAGCTCAGCGCCGTCGTGAGGACGATCGCGGCCTCGATGGTCGCCGAGGTGTGCTCGATCTACCTGCGCCGGGCCTCAGGCGAGATGGAGCTCTTCGCGACCGAGGGTCTCGACCCGGGCGCTGTCCACGTGACCCAGCTGAAGCCGGGTGAAGGTCTCGTCGGCGAGATCATGCGCCTGGGGCGCCCGCTCAACCTGTCCGACGCCGCCAGCCACCCGGCCTTCTCGTACCGACCCGAGACTGGGGAGGATCCCTTCCATGCCTTTCTCGGCGTGCCGCTCCTGCGCGGCGGGCGGGCCATCGGCATTCTCGTGGTCCAGAACCGCGCCAGCCGCGTCTACGCCGAGGACGACGTCGAGGACCTGCAGATCATCGCCATGGTCCTGGCGGAGATGGTCGCCGGCGGCGATCTGCTCTCTCGCGAAGAGCTCAAGGACGTCGAGATCGCCCCGCACCGCTCGGAGCGGCTCAAGGGGGTCCGTTTCTCCGACGGTCTCGCCTTCGGCTCGGCCGTGCTGCACGAGGCGCCCGTGGCCGTCAGCCGGCTGCTGGCGGACGACGTGGCGGCGGAAGAGGCGCGGCTCGCGCGCGCGGTGGCCGGCCTGCAGGTGCAGATCGAGGCGATGATCGAAGGCCACGAGGGCCTCGTCGGCCCCTCGTACGACGTCCTCGAGGCCTACCGGATGCTGGCGCATAGCCGAAGCTGGAACCGGTCCCTTCAGGACGCCGTCCATTCAGGCCTCACCGCTGAGGCGGCGGTGGAGCGCGTCCGCTCCGAGCACCGCGCCGGCATCGGCCAGGCGAGGGACTCCTATCTGCGCGAGCGCCTGCACGATCTCGAGGACCTGAACGACCGGCTGCTGCGTCACCTGGCGGGCGACGGGGCAAAGGCGCGCCGCCTGCCCGAGAACGCGATCCTGATCGCCCGCAACCTCGGCCCGGCCGATCTGCTGGAATACGACCGCTCGAAGCTGCGCGGCCTGCTGCTCGAGGAAGGCTCTCCCGCAAGCCATGCGTCGATCGTAGCGAGGGCCCTGGACATCCCCTGCGTGGGGCGGTTGGAGGGGCTGCGCGATCGCGTCAACGAGGGCGATCCGGTCATCGTCGACGGTGAGACGGCCGAGACCTACCTGCGTCCTCGTCCCGACGTCGTGAAAGCGGTCACGGCCCGGATCGGCGCCCGGGCCGAGCGCCGGGCGCAGTTCGCGCGCCTGCGTGATACGCCGGCCTTCACCCGCGACGGCGCCAAGGTGACGCTGCTCATGAATGCGGGCCTTGCGGTCGACCTCGACATCCTGCCCGAGACAGGCGCGGAGGGGATCGGCCTCTTCCGGACGGAGTTCCAGTTCATGGTCTCCGAGGACCTTCCGCGGTTCTCGGCCCAGGCCGACCTGTATTCTCGCGTGCTCGAAGCCGCCGGTGGCCTCAGCGTGACCTTCCGGACGTTGGACCTGGGGGGCGACAAGGTGCTGCCGTACCTGCAGGCGGAGAGGGAGGACAATCCGGCCCTTGGCTGGCGGGCGGTGAGGATGGGCCTGGACCGCCCGGCGCTGCTGCGCCTGCAGCTGCGGGCCCTGATCGCCGCGACCAACGGGAGGCCGCTGCGGGTGATGTTCCCTCTGGTTACGAGCGTGGACGAGTTCCGCGCGGCTCGCGCGCTGGTCGACCGCGAGGTCGCCTGGGCGATTCGTCGAGGGCGCGCCGCGCCCTCGCGGCTGGAGGTAGGCGCCATGATCGAGGCGCCGGCGATCGTCTTCCACCTGGACGCCCTGTTGCCGCTCGCCGACTTCGTCTCGGTGGGGACCAACGACCTCCTGCAGTATCTGTTCGCGGCCGACCGCAGCAATCCCAGGGTGTCCGACCGATACGATCCCTTGTCCCCTCCGTTCCTGCGCGTCCTGCGGGACATCCGCGAAGCCTGCGCCCAGAGCGGTACGCCGGTCTCGGTCTGCGGAGAGATCGCGGGCCGACCGCTGGAAGCCTTCACCCTGATAGCCCTCGGCTTCGACCGCCTTTCCATGCCCCCGAGCGGCCTTGGCCCGGTCAAGCAGATGGTTCTTTCCACGGATCGGGAGGCCGCTCGCCGGGGCCTTGCGGGCCTTCTTGCGAGCGGCGCCAGTTCTATTCGCGGGGAGATCGAGGCTCTGGGGCGAAAGATCGCAGTATCCTTCTAGGACGTTGAATGTGCGGGAATCCGCTGTTAGGGACCGAGTTGGGGCGGCAAGGCGTTCCAAGACTCAGAAAAAGACTGCAGACACGTCGCGAGAGCGACGGGAGACGACCGGCATGCCGCTGGACACGGGCAACGTCGAAGTCGGCAAGCACGTCCGCCTGACGGGCGACGAGCTGGGCTCGCTGCGGCCCACGCCGGTGCAGCTTGATGAGCGCCTCCCCATCGGCGCGGCGCTCGCGGCCGCCCGTCTCTCTCTCGATCTCGCCGTCGAGGACATCGCCTCTGCGACCCGGGTGCGGACCGGGTACCTCATCGCCATCGAGCGCGCCGACTTCGACGCGCTGCCCGCTCGCCCCTTCGTGGTGGGCTATGTGCGCGCGTACGCCATGGCGCTGGGCCTGGACGCGGATTCGGTGGTTGCGCGCTTTCGCGCCGAAGCGCCGCCGGTTGCAGACGATCTGAGGTCCCCTGCGGGCGTGGAGCGGCCCACGCCTGTGGCGCCCCGGATCATCGGATTCCTAGCGTGCATCGTCGTCGTGGCGGTGGTGGCCTGGAATATCTGGCGTCACGCCGAGGCTCAGCCCCTGCGAAGCCTCCCGCCGCCGCCGGTCGCCCTGACCCCCGCTCCGGGTCCCGTCGCAGTGGGCGCGCCGCCACCCACGCCGCCTGAGGCGAGCACGCCACCACACTACGACACGCCCGGCCTGCCGGCGCCCGACGGATCGACGAGCGCCCCTGCGCAACCCGCGGGCGCCTCGCAGGGACTTTTGGCTCCGGCGGCTCAACCGGGCGCGCCGTTCAAGTCGACCGGCGCGATCTATGGCGCCTCCGGCTCCAATCAGGGCCTTGTCCTCGAGGCGCGTACGCCGACGACCCTTATCGTCCGCGGGCCAGGCGGCGCCGTCTATTTCGCGCGCCAGCTTGTAGCGGGAGAGGCGTGGCGAGCCCCGACGATGGAGGGCCTCACCGTCGAGGCTGGCGTCCCCTCTGCCGTCCAGGTTTTCGTCGGCGGATCCCTTCGCGGGGTTCTGGCGCAATCGCAGGCGCCTGTCTCAAAGCTGCTGGCGGGTTGAGAAAAACTGCGCCGCCGGCTTGGGCGGAGCGCCGATCTTCCCTATCCTAAGGTTGTCATGACCGCCCAAGATCATACCCACGTCCGTCCCTGGCGCGCGATCGACCGCCGTCGGTCTCGCCAGATTCACGTTGGCTCGGTTCCCGTGGGTGGCGACGCCCCCATCACCGTGCAGTCGATGACCAACACGGTCACCGGCGACGCCAAGGCCACGATCGAGCAGATTCGGCAGCTCGAGGAAGCAGGCGCCGACATCGTCCGGGTGTCATGCCCCGATGAGGACGCGACAGCGGCCTTCAAGACCATCGCCAAGGCGTCGCGGGTTCCGCTCGTGGCGGACATCCACTTCCACTATAAGCGCGGCATCGAGGCGGCCCAGGCGGGCGCCGCATGCCTGCGGATCAATCCGGGCAACATCGGCTCTGCGGCGCGCGTGAAGGAAGTGATCCAGGCCGCGCGGGACCACGGCTGCTCCATGCGAATCGGCGTCAATGCCGGCTCCCTCGAACGCGAGCTCCTCGAGCGCTACGGCGAGCCCTGTCCCGATGCGATGGTCGAGAGCGCCCTCAGTCACGCCCGCATCCTCCAGGATCACGATTTCCACGAGTTCAAGATCAGCGTGAAGGCCTCGGACATCTTCATGACCGTGGCCGCCTATCAGATGCTTGCCGAGGCCATCGACTGCCCGCTGCACCTGGGCATCACCGAGGCGGGCCCGCAGCGGACGGGCACCATCAAGTCATCGATCGGCATGGGCAGCCTGCTGTGGGCGGGCATCGGCGACACCATCCGTGTCTCCCTGGCCGCGGACCCGGTGGAGGAGATCAAAGTCGGCTTCGACATCCTCAAGTCGCTGGGCCTGCGCCACCGCGGCGTGAACATCATCGCCTGCCCGTCCTGTGCGCGTCAGGGTTTCAACGTGATCGACACCGTGGCGGAGCTGGAGGACCGGCTCAAGCACATCAGCACGCCCATGAGCCTGTCGATCATCGGCTGCGTCGTGAACGGGCCCGGCGAGGCCCTGATGACCGACCTCGGCTTCACCGGCGGCGGCAAGGGCGCTGGGATGGTCTATATGGCGGGTCGTCCGGACCATAAGCAGGACAACGTCGGCATGGTCGACCACATCGTCGAGCTGGTCGAAGCGCGAGCCGCCGAACTGGAGGCGGCGAAGGTCACCGAGCAGGCCGCGTCGCTGCAGGCGGCGGAATAGGGCCATCGTCGAGACACTCGTTTCCGCCTGGACCGGGGCCAGACGGCGCCTGGAGGCGGCGGGCGTGGACAGCCCGGCGATCGACGCGCGCCTTCTCCTCGAGGCCGCTGCGGACGCCACGCGCACGGACATCCTTACAGATCCCTACAGACCCTTGACGGACGAGCAGTCGGCGCAATTGGCGGCTCTTGTCGACCGGCGCGCGCGGCGCGAGCCAGTCTCCCACATCCTCGGCTCCAAGGGGTTCTGGAAGATCCTGCTGCGGGTGACGCCTGACGTCCTTACGCCACGACCAGAGACGGAGACCCTGCTCGACGCGCTGCTCCCCGAAATTCCGGTCGAACGGCCATTACGAGTGCTGGACCTTGGAATCGGTTCAGGGGCCATCCTCCTGGCGATCCTGACCGAGCGTCCCAGCGCCGTCGGCCTTGGGGTGGATGTCTCGGAGGACGCGCTAGCCGTGGCTCGGGAGAACGCGGCGAACCTCGGACTCGCCTCGCGCACCGCCCTGATGCGGGGCGACTGGGCCGTCGGTCTCGAGTCAGAATCCTTCGACGTCGTTGTCTCCAACCCTCCCTACGTCCGCTCTGACGAGATCGCCGGCCTTGAGCCGGAAGTGCGCGACCACGAGCCCCGCATCGCCCTGGACGGCGGCCCCGATGGGCTTGACGCCTATCGGACGCTCGCCCCGGAAATCCTGCGCGTGCTGCGACCGGGCGGCCTGTTCGGGGTGGAGATCGGCGTGGGACAGGCGATCGAGGTTGCAGCTCTTTTCGCCGCATCCGGCGCTTCGTCCGTGAGCGTACGTAAAGACCTGGGGGACAGGGAACGTGTCGTTTGGGGCTTCAAGAAAGCCTTGGACAAATCGCCCTCGGACGCGTAGACGGCGGACGTCTCCACTATGTCCTAGGACAGTGCCTGCGCTTGCGCCCAAGGGCGCGCGCGTAGCGGCTCCTGCGGAGCCCGGTGAGGAACGGCCGCGTTCGACAACTGGTTTTCGAAGATCCGTGGAGACGGAGCCAGACGTAAGCGAAAGGTCCTACGTCACTTTGCCGGCGAATCGCCTTCACTAGGGCGATCCGCCTCCCGCGCTGGCCGGGTTGACCGGCCGCGCACGCCTACAGGTCGACCGACATGAGAGATTTCAAGGGCATGAAGCGGCAGCGCAACCGCAACCGCAATGGCGGTGGCGGAGGCGGAGGCGGCAAGCCCCAGCACAACGCCAACCGGGCCTTCGACTCCAATGGTCCGGAGGGCGTGAAGGTGCGGGGCGCGGCCCAGCACGTCTACGAGAAGTATCAGCAGCTTGCCCGGGACGCGACGACGTCGGGCGACCGGGTTCTCGCGGAGAACTACCTCCAGCACGCCGAACACTATTTTCGGGTCATGCGGGCGATGCAGCCCCAGCGCCCCGTGGCCGAGATCATCGGTCGCGATCAGTTCGTCTCCGGCTTCGACATCGACTTCGAGGAAGAACCTCAGGTCGCAGAGGCCGGAGAGTCGGAAGCCGAGGGCGAAGCGGCGGAGGGCCTCGAAGCCGACCGTGGGTACCGGCCGGAAGGGCGCCGCGACGACGGCCGCCAGGGCGAGATCCGGCAGGGTGAGTTCCGCCAGGGCGACTCGCGCCCGCGTGATCGCGACGAGGGATTCCGAGGCGATCGCGTCCAGGGCGAACGGCCGTTCGGCGAGCGCGGACAGTCGGAGCGCTACGCGCAAGAGCGCTCACGCGACGACCGCGGCCAGCGGGGGGCGCGCGAAGATCGTCCCAGGTTCCAGCGTGAGGACCGCGGTCCGCGGCCCGAGCGCGCCGACCGCCTCGAGCGGAACGAAGGCGATCCGCTCGGCGTCGTCGAGCCGGAGGCTACGCCTCTGACGTCCGTGGCCTCAGAACCGGCCCCCATACTGCGCGCGGACGACGGCGAGGTGAGCCACGCTCCGGCCTTTCTGCAGCCCAGGACCCGCGAGCCTCGTCCTGAGGGCGAGGAGCGGCGGCCACGCCGCAGGCGTACGCCCGCGATGGCGCCGCAGGATCCGGCCCCCGCGTCCGAAGACGAGGCTTGAACCTCATCAACTGGCGTGCAGGCTGCCGGTCGCCGGGAGCGGCAGGGTCAGACGCGGCCAGCTCACACTGAACAGCGGGCGGGTCGGCGGGGGGATGCAGGTCTCCAGCATGTCGATCAGCATCTCGGCCGGCGCATCGTTCAAGAAGTGATTGGCGTCCGGCGCAGTCACGAAACGGATAGGCCGGCGCGTGCGCGTTTCGTCCGCCAGACGTCTTGCCGCCTCGATCGGCGCGAAGTCGTCATGATCGCCGTGGATCGCATGGATCGGCGCCTTCACCCGCGGCAGCGCTTCCATCATCAAGGCCATCTGGCGCGGTTGGTGACTGATCTCCATCACCGCGTTCCTCAGGTCCCGCGGGATCAGGTTCGACATCCGCGATCCCGCCCCCACCAGCCACCGCGCCGTGGGTCCCGGCTCCCCAAGATAGCTCGATAGCAGCACGAGGCCACCCAGGCGGCGAGCATTGGCGCGCGCCATCAAGGTGGCGATCGCCGCGCCGTAGGACTGTCCGACAAGTAGCAGTTTCTGGCCCGGCGCCGTTGTCAGCACCGGTGAAAGGGCGCGGGCCTGCACGGTGATGTCGGGTACGCAGGTCTCCGGTTCGCTGCAGGCGAAGCCGGGTCGATCCACCACCACCATCTCCCGATTCTGCGGGAGGGCGGCGAGGACGGGCGCCCAGTATTCGGCCCAGGACGGCGAGCCAGTGATCACCACCACCTTCCAAGGAGCGGGGTGGCTCCGCGGAGTGGCGAGCGCCGAAAGGGTCCAGCCAAGTCCGCTCCCGGCCTTGAACGCGAAGCGGCGCACGAGGCTGTCGGGGTAGTCGGCGGATGTGGGGCGGTGCTCGGGACGGCCGCTGGCCGCGCTCTCGAAGCAGGCCCAGCCCAACGCCAGCACCCCTTTCGGTCGCTTGTCGATCACCGCACCATCACCGATCCGTTCTCGCGTTTCGGTAACGTCTGCGTATCCGGCGAAGTTCTCCGCGCGCAGGGTGGCTCGCCCTTGTGTGACATTAACGCAACACTAAATGGGGAGGGCCATTCCCTCAGAGGCTTCTGATGAACCTGGACATTTATTCCGACCGCGCGAAGCAGGCGATCCAGTCGGCCCAATCGCTCGCGCTTGCGCGGCGCAACCAGCAGATGGGCCCCGAGCACCTGCTCAAGGTGTTGCTGGAGGAAAAGGACGGCCTCGCCCGCGCGCTCATCGAGCAGGCGGGGGGGCGGTCTGATGCGGCGGACGCCGCCGTCGACGCCCTTCTCGACAAGGCCCCGAAGGTCGAGGGCGGCAGCGGACAGCTGTACATGAAGCCCGACCTCGCGCGGGTCTTCGCGACCGCCGAGCAGGACGCCAAGTCCGCTTCCGACGCGTTCGTGACCACCGAACGCCTCCTCATCGCCCTGGCCAAGGACGGAGGCGACGCCGCTAAGGTCCTTACCGGCGCGGGAGCGAAGGTCGGCGCGCTCGAACAGGCCGCGAAGACCATGCGCAAGGGGCGCACCGCCGACAGCGCCTCGGCCGAGGAGGGTTATGAGGCTCTGAAGCGCTATGCCCGCGACCTGACCCAGCAGGCGAAGGACGAGAAGCTGGACCCGGTGATCGGGCGCGATGAGGAG